>CACBGD010000006.1 GCA_902538705.1 uncultured SAR86 cluster bacterium
TAAATAAAAAGATAATTCTTTATTTAAAAACCCATGAAGATAAATAGTCTCAACTTTAAAAATAATTTAAGAGGAAATGCTGTGCTCAGCCTCATTCATGGAAAAGAGATGATACTAAAGAATGAGGTAAAAGACTTTCTAACAAAAGAGTTTGCTAACCAAGGTTTTAACGAAACAATAATTTTTGAAGCAAATGAATCAAATAATCTTTTATCGGCAATTCAAAATAATCTTGGAGGTGGTTTATTTGGATCACAGTTAATAATTAAGGTTGTTCATAGTGAAGGAAGATTCCCAAAGGATCTATCTGAAGTATTAGAAAAAATTGATCTAGATAACATAAGTAATATTAAAATTATTATTGATAGTATTTCTGAATCAATAAGCTCAAGTACAAAATGGATAAAGGATAATAAAGAATTAGTACAAATCATTGAGTGCAAAAAATTAAAGCCACTTGATAAAAAAAAATGGTTAAGGGGTAAGCTAAACTTTCTTGATAAAGCTAATGCAGATAAGCTTGCAAAGCTTTTGTTTGAATTGAACTCTAGCAACTTAATTGCACATAGAAATGAAATTGAAACCCTAAAAATATTGCATTCAGCTAAAAAAGGTTCAATTTCACTTAAAAACTCTATAGAGAGCTCAATTCATACTCCTTATGAACTCGAAGATTGTTTGTTGAGTTTAGATGAAAAGAGATCAATAAAAATTCTTAGGCAAATTAAACAAAATGACCCTAACTCTCTTGCCTTGGTGATATGGGTTTTAGATAAGTTGATAAGTACATCTCTAATGGCAAAGAAAAGCGCTTCGCCAAAAAAGTATCTTGAAAGTGTAAAAATTTGGCCATCAAAGATTAGTCCCTACTTATCTTTTATAAAAAAAATGGAGTCTAATCTATTGAGCCTTAGCAAAGATATTTTTGAAGTTGAAAAAACATTCAAAGGAATTAAAAGGCTTGATGCATGGAAGGAAGTTGAGAGACTGATAATTAAAATTTGTGCTAGCTAAAATACTTTTTTGCAAATGCATCTTTACAAATCTCAAGTAACTCACATTCAGGATTAATTTTAGTTTCAAGATTAACTATTTCCTCAACACCAATAATTCCCTTTGTGGTACTTGTAAACCAAATTGAAGAAGCCTCCTTCAAGTCATCGATGCTATAAGATCCTTCTTCAAAATCTAATTTTTTATCTTTAATTATTTTAATAACCTGATGTCGTGTTATGCCTGGCAAAATATTAGAAGATAGATTTGGTGTAAAAATTTTTTTATCTTTTACAAAAAAAATGTTGCTTGCTCCACCTTCAGTTAGCTCGCAATTTTTATGCATTAATATTTCATTACAACCATTCCTTTTAGCATCATTCATTTGAAGCACATTACCTAGCAAAGAAGTTGATTTAATATCACATCTCTGCCAACGGATATCATCAGCTAACATGACTCTAAGAGGTGATTGATTAGAAAAAGAGAATTCTTCAATAAAGCCAAACCTTTCGCAATCACTCTCCTCAAAAAAGTGAGATCTTATGGAATCTATTCCCCTTGAGACTTGGTAATAAATATATCCATCTTCAGATTTGGATTCATTAAGAAGTTCTTCTATTTCAGCCCTGCAATCCTCAATCAAACAGGATATTTTAGTTTCATTAAGGCTATGATTTAAGCGATCAAGATGTCTTTCAAAATCAATAAACTCATTCTTATAGAAAGAAATAACTTCATAAACGCTATCTGAAAAAAGAAACGCTCTCGACATCGGAGAGACTTTAATATTCTCTATTAAATCAACCTTGCCATTATAAGACGCTAATTTAGGCATCATCTAGGCCAAATAAACCTCTTAACCATAATACAAAGCTTGCCCATAGCCTACCAAAGAATCCTTTTGCTTCAACTTCACTTAAAGCAACCAAATTTTCGGTATGAAGGGTTTTTTCTCCTTCTTTGATTACTAAAGTTCCAAGAGTTTGTCCTTCTTTGATAGGAGCCCTTAAATTGTTTTGAAAGTCATAACTAATTGTAATATTCCTAAAAGTAGTTCTTGGTAGAGTTAACTTAATATTATTTTCTACACCAAGTGAAACTTGATTCTCTTTGCCACCCCAAATATCAACATCTTTAAGTGCATTATCTTTTTTTATTACTTCCTGGGTTGAATAAAATCTAAAGCCATATTCAAGCAATCTTTGAGTATCATTGAAGCGCTCTTTATCTGACTTAGCGCCTGCCACTACAGCTATTAGCCTCATATCATTTCTCTTTGCAGAGCTGATAAGACAATATCCAGCAGATTCTGTATGTCCTGTCTTTACACCATCAGAAGAATTATCTTTCCAAAGAAGTCGGTTTCTATTTGGCTGTCTTATATTATTGAAGGTGAAGTACTTTTCTTTATATAAATTATATGTTTCTGGAAAATTATTTATCAATAAACTTGTCATTATTGCTAAATCCTCGGCACTTGAGAAATGATTTCCATCTGGCAGTCCTGTGGAATTCTGGAATAATGTATTTGATAGTCCCATTGATGCAGCATAAGAATTCATCAGATCAACAAATCCATCCTCTGTTCCTCCAACATATTCAGCTAATGCCACTGTTGCATCATTACCCGACTGAATAATAATACCTTTGAGTAAATCAAGAACACTTACTCTTTTTCCTTGCTCAATAAACATTTTCGAGCCTTCCATTCTCCATGCTTTTTCACTAATGAGCACACTATCATCAAGGCTTAAAAAATCATTTGCGATTTGATCAGCTACGACATAACTGGACATTACTTTAGTCATGCTTGCAGGCTCTACTGGAGCATCTTCATTAAAGCTCGCGATAACTGTATTTGTGTTAGGCTCTATTAAAATATAGCTTTTTAGATCAAGAGTTGGAGTATTTGGGATAAAAGACTGAGTGAAAGATTCGATGGAAATCAAACTAAATAATAAAAACAATAATTTTTTCATAATCCTAACTCCCTTGCTAGATTGTAAACCACCATGGCATAAAAGTGACTGTAATTATATTTTGTAATTGCTACAAAATTTTCTGTACCAATAAAATATGCACTACTTTTTTTATTAATTCTAATCTTATTTCCTGCCATTAATACATTTTTATCTTTTATGTCATTCAATTTCATTAACTCTGGAAGTCCTACATCATTGTCTAAAGCTATTTGAGATAACGTATCTCCATTTTGAATCTCATAAAAAACATCCTCTCCTTGGTCTAATTTTACTGGAATAAACTTACCATCAAGGTTATATGGCTTTCTAACATTGTTATGATCTATTTTTAAAACTATGTCAGCTTCTGCATTCCATCCATGAATACTTAAATAATTTGCAATACTTCCGATAGCGTCTTCTTTAGAACCAAAAAGGTCTGCATAACTGTCTCCATCATAATCAATTGCATATGCTAAGTATGAGGAAGAAATAAATTGCCCATATCCCATAGCTCCAGCATAAGAGCCTTTAACACCATAAATATCAAGATTATTTTCTCTTGTAAGTATGAAAAATTTAATGAGCTCATTTCTAAAAAATTCTGCTCTTCTTGGATAGTCAAAACCTAGTGTCGTAAGAGAGTCTAATACTCTATCCTTACCTTGAATATTTCCATATCTTGTTTCAACTCCTAAGATTGCGGTAATAATTTCTTTTGGAACGCCAAACTCCTCTTCAGCTTTTTTAAGAGTTAGCAGGTTGTTCTCAATAAATTTTTTGCCATTCTTTATTCTTTTATCCTCAATAAATATATTCCTATATGCATCCCATGTAATAGTAAACTCAGCCGGAGCTGAAATCCTATCAATAATGGTTTGTTGTTTCTTAGCATTTTTTAATACATCCAAAACTTGCTCCTCTTCAAAACCATGAGAGTTTACTAATTCATTAACAACGAAATCAGCTCTTGGATGAAGTGAATAATCGGATTGAATAAAATTAAATTGAATTAAAAATATAATAAAAAAAAGTTTTCTCACCTTGGTACCAATTTTGTATGAGATGCCATAGATATTATTATGCCAAATGCTATATAAAAAGAAATTAAAGAGGATCCTCCTTGGCTAATTAATGGCAATGGCATTCCTACAACAGGTAGAAGCCCAATGACCATACCAATATTTATAAATAAAGTTGAAATAAAAACTAAAGATAGTCCTCCAATGACGAGTCTGCAAAATCTATCTCTAGCGTTAATTGATAAATAGAAGCACCTAATAAAAATAAAAAAATATAAACCCATTAATATTGTTAAGCCTACTAGTCCAAATTCTTCTGCAATAACTGCAAATATAAAATCTGTTTCAGTTTCAGGAAGAAAATTCAGATGAGATTGTGTACCTTCTCCAAAGCCTTTCCCGAGAATGCCTCCTGATCCAATAGCAATTTTTGATTGTGTGATATTCCATGCAGATCCAAAAGGATCAAGATCTGGATTAAATAATGTCGCAATTCTTTGTCTCTGAAAGGGTTCTAAAAAGTTATTCCATAAAAAAGGAAGTGAAATTATAAAAATTGCAAGTGCAGTACCAATGAATGTCCAGCTTAAACCAGCTAAAAACAATACATATAATCCAGACAGCAGTATTACTATTCCAGTACCTAAATCAGGCTGAGATGAAACGATGAAAAAAACTATAAAAATTAAAAAAATTGTTAAAAATGTATTTTTTAAATTAATGGGTAACTTAGCTCCGTAAAGGTAGGATGCAATAAATACTGGAAGAAAAATCTTACATAATTCTGATGGTTGAAGCGACACAAAACCAAAGCTTATCCATCTCTTTGCACCATTAATCTCTGGTCCAAAAAAAATCGCAATGAATACTAATATAATGCTAACAAGTAAAAAAATTCCTGAATATGAGTAATAAATTTGAGGATCTGGCTGGCTAAGCACGATCATTAAAATCAAGCCAAAAAAAACAAAGATTGATTGCTTAATCAAAACAGATGAATTTCCATCTGATGCACTATAAAGAAAGAATAGTCCTATTATAGATAGCAAAGTTATAAATATTATTAGATAAGGATCGTAATAAATAGAAAATCTTTTAAAGTCCAAATATCTCATTCTTGAATTAAAGAATTTAATACTGTAATTGCAACTGGTCCAGCAACAGATCCACCACTTTCACCGTTTTCAACCACAACGCTAACGGCATACCTAGGGTTTGGCATTGGTCCAAAAGCAATTATAAGGGCATGATCTCTGAGACTATCATCTAGTCTAGTCTCAGAATATTGCTCTCTATTATCTCCAGATACTAGTTCTGCAGTTCCTGTTTTAGCTGCGACAATATAGTCCTTTTTTTCTCTTAGACTTCTTGCCGTTCCAGTATTTCCCTCTATGACATTAACCATAGACTCATGAAGTTTAAACCAATCATCATTTGAGAATTTATTAAATTCAATTTTTTTTTCATTTTTAACTAAATCTTTTTTAAGAGACAAGTCATAAAAATTACCCTTGTTCGCTATTATGTAAGCATATTTAGCTAATTGAATAGGGGTTGAAACTAAATAACCCTGCCCTACTCCCATATTGACAGTATCGCCTTTAAACCAACCAAAGTTATGTTTATTCATCTTCCATGATGGCTCAGGGACAAAGACCTTGTCTTCTTCAAAACAATCAATACATGTCTTATCACCAAAACCTATAGATAGTAGATGTTTATTGAGTTGATTAATATCTGATCTATATGCCAAATCAAAAAAATATGTATTTGAGCTTTGAGTAATAGCTTTGAATAAATTTGTATCGCCATGCCCTCCTTCTTTCCAATCTCTATAAATTCTTCCATCCTCTGGTAATGTAAAGAATCCTTCATCAAAGATTGAGAAATTCCAATCAATTAATCCCTGGTCTATTCCAAACATAGCAATAGCTGGTTTTATTGATGAAGCAGGTGGATATCTCCCTTTTAGTGCTCTATTAAAAAATGGTTTTTCCTGACTGAATAAAAGCTTATCAAGATCTTTTTGTAAAATACCATTTACTAATTGATTTGTTGAAAAGGTTGGCGAACTAAAGAGAGTTACTATTGAACCATCCTTAATATCTATTGCTACTACTGCTCCTTTTCTATTATTGAGAGCTTTATGTGCTGCTTGGTGAGATTGTAAATCAAGACTAGTATATAAATTATTTCCTGCTTTTGACTCTTTAGATATCTCCTCACCTAAGGTTCTTCCCCTAGCATCAACTTCTCTAAGATTTTTTCCAAATTCTCCTGTTAAAATATCCTCATAGGTGAATTCAAGGCCTGTTTTACCAACAATCAATTGATTTGTATAAGTGAAATTAATCTTTTGATTTAAGCCTTTTAATTCATACATATCGTCCAGCTCATCTTCATTTGGCCTTCCTACATAACCAATTGAATGCGAAAAGATTTCAGGATATAAATAATTACGTAAATACCTTTTTCCAACATAGGCATTTTCAAACATATGGCTCCTAACAAGAAATTTTGCTCTGTCTTCATCTGAAATTGATTGCATTAAGGTTAATTCTTTATTTAAAGCTTTTGCTTTTTCAAATTGTGATAGAAATACTTTCTTTTCGTCTTCGTCAATTTCTAAAAATGAAGATAGTTTTAAAAGAAAATCATTTGAATCATCAATAAATATAGGTTTAGTAATTAAATCAAAGGTCGGTATGTTATTTACTAATATTTCTCCATTTCTGTCATAAATAATTCCTCTTAAAGGTTGGACTGATATCTCCTCATTTTTATTATTTTTGGCAGCAATTTCATATTCTGAATAATTTGAGATTTGTAAATTAAATATCTGATAATAAAAAACTATTCCAAGAATGCCAAAAACAACATAGAGAAAAATAAGTCTTTTGTTAAAACTTGTTTTTTCCTTGTAGGTTTCATTTATTTCTATCATTTGTGGTATGGCTTATTTTTAATAATTGTTATGGACCTATAGATCTGTTCAATAAGTAAAATCTTAAATAATTTATGAGGAAAAGTTAATGCAGAAAATGAAATTACATAATCTGATTTTTCTAGAAACGATTCACTCAATCCATAAGATCCTCCAATAATAAGGCTACAGCTCTTTCCTGAGCTCCAAAATTCTTGTGTAAGATTTGCAAATTGTAAACTATTGAGCTGTTTGCCTTTTCTATCAAAGGCAATTATTAATGAGTTTGGCTTAATTCTCTTTAAGATATTTTTTTCTTCACTAGCTTGAACTTCTTTTATATCTAAATTTCTCCCTTGAGCAGGTTTAATATTTTGTATATTAATGTTGGCAAATGATGAGATCTGTTTCAAATAAAAGTTTAAAGTCTCATCTTCCCATTTGGTTAACTTGTTCGATATTGAGATAACTTCTAATCTCATAAATTAGAATTTAAAGTGGCGTCCTCATACCCCCATAGTGTTTCTAAGTCATAGTAAACGCGTGTTTCATTGTTCATTATATTAATTACTAGATCTTCGCAATCAATTAAAATCCAGTCTGAGGTATCCTGTCCCTCAACTCCTAAAACTAAAATATTGTTTGTTTTGAGATCTTCAACAACCCTATCTGATAGTGCTTTTGCATGCCTTGATGAAGTTGCAGACGCAATAATCATTTCATCTGCAAACGAAGAAATGTTCTTTAAGTCAATGCATACAATGTCTTTAGCTTTTAATTCCTCAAGGGAGTTTATGCAGAGTTTTTTTAATGAAGTTTGTACCAAGTTGTTTTTGCTTTTAATACATTAAGTATATGATAAAAAAAAATTATTATTAATTAATTATGCAGAAATATTTGCCAGAAAATCTTACTGATATATTCTTCATTCTTGGGATAACTTCCTTTGCAGTTTTAATAATAAGCGCTCTTTCAGTCGGTTACTTTATAAAACAAATACCACATGACTATTTTTTAAATGATAAAAGAGGTGTATCTGACTATAAAAATAAGAATCCTATCTTTTGGATAATAACACTTGCCTTAAAGAATATTGTTGGTTATTGCTTGATTATAGGTGGTATCTTAATGCTTGTTCTTCCTGGTCAGGGATTGCTGACGATTTTTGTTGGACTTATGTTAAGTGACTATCCAGGAAAATTTAAGCTGGAAAGAAGGATTATTAAAACTCGTCTGATTTTAAAAACAATAAATTGGTATAGAATCAAATCAAATATACCACCAATAATCTTCAAATAATTCTTTTATTAAAGTTATCTCAAGGTGTATTATTCGATTCATTAACTTATAAAGCTTTATCAGTGGAGGAGCAAAGATGTCAGTGACAAATACAAAATGGGTTTTAAAAGAGAGGCCCCAAGGTCTTGTTAAAAATGAGAATTTTGAGCTTTTAACAGAAGAGCTAAGAGATATACAGGACGGAGAAATTCTAATAGAAAATCAATATTTATCTTTTGATCCAACTCAGAGAATGTGGTTAACAGATTTACCTGGATATTTGCCTCCAGTTCAAATTGATGAAGTTGTAAGGTCAGGCGGAATTGGAAAGATAATTGAGTCAAAAAATGAGAATTTCTCTAAAGGTGATTTAGTAAGTGGCATGATTGGATGGCAGACTCATCATATACCCACAGAAAATGACTTAAAGACAATGCGCAAAGTCCCTGATATTCTGCCTATGCCTACTATGTTAAACATATTTGGATCAACTGGAATTACTGCTTACTTTGGCTTATTGGATGTTGGAAATCCTCAACCTGGTGAAACTGTTGTTGTTTCTGGAGCTGCTGGGGCAACAGGAGCTATGGTTTGTCAAATTGCAAAAATCAAAGGATGTCATGTAATTGGCATTGCCGGAGGAGATGAGAAATGTTCATGGTTAAAGGAATGCGGAGTGGATGATGTAATTGACTATAAAAATTCTAATGTTGCAGAAGAATTAACTAAGTTAGCTAAGAATGGAATAGATATTTACTTTGACAATGTGGGTGGGCCTATTTTAGAGTCAGTACTTTTCTTAATTAATATAAATGCAAGGGTTATCTGCTGTGGAAGTATCTCAAATTATACGGGAGAGCAAATGCCGGTAGGACCAAGGAATCTGACTATGCTTATAGTAAAAAGAGCCAAAATGCAGGGATTTTTGGTTCTGGATTACTACAGCCGAGCAAGTGAAGCAATTGATGATATCTCTAAGTGGTCATTGGAAGGAAAAATCAAACATCGTGAGGATATCCAAGAGGGGATTGAGAACTGTCCTGAAACGTTAAACAGGTTATTTACAGGGCAAAATAAAGGAAAACAAATGCTAAAGATCTAATTAGGTCTTTCTAATCGATTCAAGAATCTTTGATAGTATTTTAAATCTTTGATCAGCATCAAATGCTGTTAGCAGCGTCTGCTTTTCATCCGCTGTTAGTGGAATTAAATTCCCTAAGTGATAAGAGACAGAGTCTGCAGAGTCTAAATCAATATCAAGTTGCAATGTTTTAATTTCAGGATGCTCTTTAAGCTTTACTAAAACCTCAATGAGATCTGGATACTTCGCCAAGAGAGATTGATCGTCAACTTCTGGTTCAGTTAATGGAAGAACCTCACCAAGATAGGATTCATCTTCAAGTTGAATTATGTTATTGAGAGAAACTTTGGATTCAGCTTTAACTGTTATTCCTAATAATCCATTCGGTAAATTATTAAAGTCCACAATCTGTACTGATGTACCAACCTTCTCAATACCAAAATCAAAATCATCAAATCTGTCTGATTTATAGGAAATAACAAAATTTGAGGCATTAGACATACACTGCTTGACCATATTTAGATATCGAGGTTCAAAGATCTGCAAACCTTGGAGTGTTCCTGGAAGAACAACTAATTTTAAGGGAAAAATTGGTAAGTTAATTGGCTTCAATTATGTCCCTTAAAGGTTCGAATATATTTTTACTATTTTTATTTGTCATTATTAAAATGATATCAAAATATAGATAATTTTTTGAGGCTGCTTTAATCAAATCATCATAGGAATTGTGGATATTATCCTTATTGTTTACAAGAATAGATTTATGATCTAACCATAAAATCTCAATATCTAAATTATCAATTGAAAAAAGCTCTTTTCCATGAAAACCCCCTGACATTGTATTTGATCCAAGTTCTATAATATTAAGTATTTTTTTTCCGCTATATTCTTCTTCAACTGCTTGAATAGTAGATTTGATAGCTGTTGGATGATGCGCAAAGTCATCAAGTATTGTGATTCCTTTAAAAGTGCCCTTATTCTCAAGTCTACGGAGCACCCCACTAAAATCTTTCAGTCCTCGATAGGCAGCATTAAGATTTACTCCATAAGATGCAGCAGTAATGATTGCTGCTGCTGCATTTAAATTGTTATGAGAACCATAAAAAGGTAAATCATTTATGCATTCTGATTTTCCATCAAATTCAATCATTGAAGAAGATGAATCAAAGCTTACTGAGTTGTCATCACCATTAATTTTAATAATATCTGCCCAGCACCCCTCATTGATAACATCTAATGCATTTCTATCATGGTTAAATAAAATGACCTTACCAGTACTCGGTATAATTTTTAATAAATGATGAAATTGTTTTTTTATTTCATCTAAATCATTAAATATGTCGGCATGGTCAAACTCAATATTATTTATCAAAAGAATATCTGGGGAGTAATGTATAAATTTTGATCTCTTGTCAAAAAATGCAGAATCATATTCATCTGCCTCAATTACAAATATTTCATCGCTTCCTATTTTTGCAGAGAATAAGAAATCAGGTGATATGCCACCAATTAGATAGCCTATATCCTTACCCATAGACTGAAATATTTTTGCAATCATAAAGGATGTTGTCGTTTTTCCGTGAGTCCCAGAGACAGCTATCACAAATCTATCCTCGATGATTTCACCAAGTATCTCAGGTCCAGATTTATAGGGAAGGTTTCTATTTAAAATTTCTTCAACACATTTATTTTCACGCGAAAGCACATTCCCAATTACATATAAATCAGCCTCAGGCATTGATGACGGTTCATATCCTTTTGTTAATTCAACATCTAATTCTCTGAGTTGATCTGACATTGGAGGGTAAAATTTGTTATCTGACCCACTAACCTTGTGACCGGACTCAATTAGGATTCGGGCTAATCCTCCCATAAATGTTCCGCAGATTCCTAGAATGTGGATTTTCATAAATACTTTTAACAATTAGAACATTTTTGTTAGCATAGTTAAATCTTTACTTAAGCTATGAAAAAAAATGTTTTTTATGCTCAATCCGGTGGTGTAACTTCCGTTATTAATGCAACTGCTGCTGCAGTAATTCAGGAAGCAAAGAAATACCCAAATCATATAAATAAAGTTTATGCTGGGCAAAATGGAATACTTGGAGCACTGCGTGAGAATCTAATTGATACCTCCAAAGAGTCAAAAAAACTAATTGAATCTTTATATTTTAGGCCAGGTGGCATATTTGGATCATGCAGATATAAACTTAAAAGCTTAGATGAAAACGCAGAAGAATATACAAGGCTTTTAGAGGTTTTTAAGGCTCATGATATTGGTTACTTTTTTTACAATGGTGGTAACGACTCTGCAGATACTGCATACAAAGTATCTCAAATAAGTAAAAGTCTTGGCTATGATTTAACCTGTATTGCAATCCCTAAAACAGTTGATAATGACCTAGCAATTACGGATACGTGTCCAGGATTTGGATCAGTTGCAAAATATGTTGCAATATCGACTCAAGAAGCGAGTCTCGATGTTCAATCAATGATGGAAAGTTCTACAAAAGTTTTTATCCTTGAAGTAATGGGAAGACATGCAGGTTGGATTGCTGGATCATCAGCTCTGGCAAAACGAGATAAGTCTGATGCTCCTCACATAATTCTTCTACCCGAGGTTACTTTTAATCAAACTAGTTTCTTGAAAAAAGTAAAAGATACTGTTGAGAAATTAGGCTGTTGCGTTGTTGTAGCTTCAGAAGGAGTAAAAAATAATAGAAATAAGTTTTTGGCTGAGGCTAATACAAAAGATGCTTTTGGACATGCGCAACTTGGCGGAGTTGCACCTTTTTTAGCAAATCTTATTTCACAAAAAATAAAACTTAAAAATCATTGGGCAGTGGCTGACTATCTCCAAAGAAGTGCTAGACATATTTCTTCAAAAGTTGATTTAGAACATGCTGAGGCAGTTGGAAGATATGCCATTAGATACGCAGTTAAAGGTATGAATGGTGTCATGCCAGTAATAAAAAGAAAAAAGACTTCGAAATATTCTTGGGAAATAGTTCCTGCGAAACTCTCTAAAATAGCAAATGTAGAAAAGAAACTACCAAAAAGCTTTATTACAAAAGATGGCTTTGGCATAACTAAGAAGGGTTTAGATTATTTTAGTCCTTTGATTCAAGGTGAAGGACCTATAGATTATAAGAATGGGCTTCCAAAGCTAGAAAGGCCAAAATTAATTCTAGCTAAGAAAAAACTTCCTAATTGGAAGTAGATTTAGGTCTTTCAACCGTGATCGATAAAACTCTTTTATACCCTTGAGGTAAAGATCTTCCTCTTTTTGCTCGCTCAAGCTTAAATCCTTCTAGTTCTTTCGAAGAAAAAGCTCTAATATTTCCGTTATCTCTTTGAATATTTAATTTAGATCCTTCGCTAAATGGTTTTACAATAATTAATCTTTCCTTCTTTTCAATAAACTGTTTTTTAGGAATATTTATTATTTTAGTGCCTTTCCCTTTTGCTAGGACCGTCAGCTCATCAAAATTAAAAATTAATAATTTCCCAAAGTTAGTAACGGCAGCTATGTATTTATCATCTTGCATAATTTTTTCACAAGGAAGAATCTCAGCGCCGTCAGGAACCTTCATAAAGACTTTACCTGTTTTCTTATTGGAAATCATATCTTCAAAGTTTGCGAGGAATCCATATCCAGATGTATTAGCAATTAGAAACATATCCTCGCTTTTGCCAATTGCAACACTCATAAATTCAACTCCTGAACTGGAAGTAACTCTTCCTGTTAAAGGCTCGCCCAGACCTCTTGCAGAAGGTAGCGTATGCGCAGGCAATGTATATGCTTTGCCAAGAGCATCAATAAATACGCATGGTTGATTATTTCTTCCTCGGCTAAAGTCTTTTAATTTATCCTCTCCTCTGTAAGAAAGAGTTGATGGATCTATTTCATGACCTTTAGCACTTCTAATCCAGCCTGCACTTGAAAGAACAATTGTTACAGGATCAGATGTGATTGTATCCTCCTCAGAAAACATTTTTGCACTTGACGCTCCAATTATGGGAGATCTTCTGTCATCACCAAAATTTTCTTTTATGTCTTTTAATTCATTTTTAATAAACGTTTTCATTCTTGCCTTTGAATTTAGTATCTTCTCAAGTTCTTTTTTCTCTCTTTTTAGGGCATCTTTTTCTTCTTCTAATTTAATTTGTTCAAGTTTTGCAAGTTGTCTTAGTTTTATTTCTAATATTGCATCAGCTTGTATATCAGATATTTTGAATTTTTTGGTGAGTTCTATTTTAGGATCATCCGACTTCCTAATTATCTTAATTACTTTATCTAGATCAAGATAGACAATTAATAAACCCTCTAAAATATGTAACCTATCATCTACTTGATCAAGCCTGTGTTCTAGCTTTCTTGTTACTGTTGTTTTTCTGAATGTTATCCAATCACCTAAAAGATCTTTAATTGAGTAAACCTTTGGAGATCCTTTTAGAGATATTAAATTAAAGTTACCCCTATAATTTTTCTGTAAGTCTGTTGATGCATATAAATGATTCATAAGATCATCTGCATTAACGCGATTTGATTTTAAGCTTATTACTAATCTTGTTGGCTCCTCATGATCACCCTCATCTCTAAGATCAACAACCATTGGAAGTTTTTTATTTAGCATTTGGTTAGAAATTTGCTCTAAGACTTTAGAACCAGATGTTTGATGAGGAAGGTCAGTTACTATTATATCGTTACCTTCTTTTTTCCAGGCACATCTCATTTTGAAAGCTCCTCTTCCATTACTATACATTTCATTTAATTCTTCAGGAGATGCAACAATTGGAGCTTTATTTGAAAAATCTGGTCCTTTAATATATTTAAGAATCTGATCAACAGAAGTCTTTGGATTTTCTAAAACGTGGATTGTTGCATCAATTACTTCTGTCATATTATGTGATGGGATATTAGTAGCCATACCAACAGCTATACCTGTGGTTCCATTTAGTAAAATAGATGGTACCTTTGCTGGAAAGATAACTGGCTCGAGAAGTGAGCCATCAAAATTTGGCTGCCAATCTACTGTTCCTTGCTTTAATTCATCTATTAAAAGATCTGAAAATTTTGTAAGCTTTGATTCTGTGTATCTCATTGCTGCAAAGGATTTAGGATCATCCTGTGATCCCCAGTTCCCTTGGCCATCTACAAATGGATATCTGAATGAAAAATCTTGTGCCATTAAAACCATCGCTTCATAAGCAGCACTATCACCGTGAGGATGGAATTTACCTATTACGTCTCCCACAGTCCTAGCAGATTTTTTATATTTTGAAGATGCTTTCAGTCCTAGTTCAGACATAGCATATAAAATCCTCCTTTGCACTGGTTTAAGGCCATCACCGACATTAGGTAAAGCTCGGTCCAAAATGACATACATTGAATAGTTAAGATATGCATTTTCTGCATATTTTTTTATACTTTGTTTATCTAAATTTTCTTCAGTCATTAAATCTCCGCAAGATTACCTTTTTTTTCGAGCCACTCTTTTCTATCTGGAGCTCTCTTTTTAGAAAGTAGCAAATCAAAAACAGAATTTGCATTGTCTGAACTATTTAAAGTGAGTTGAACCAATCTTCTAGATTCAGGCATCATAACGGTCTCTCTCAATTGTGATGGATTCATCTCTCCAAGACCTTTAAATCTTTGAATATCAATCTTAATTTTGGAGTTCTGTTTTTTAATTTTTTCAACGAGTGATTCCTTTTCATTTTCATCGAGGGCATAAAAAACTTCTTTTGCCGCATCAATCCTATATAGGGGTGGCATGGAGACGAAAATTTTTCCGGAGGTTACTAAATTTTTATAGTGCCTGAGAAATAATGCACACAATAAAGTTGCTATATGAAGTCCATCAGAGTCAGCATCGGCAAGAATACAAATTTTTCCATACCTTAGATTTGATATGTCATTATCTCCTGGTAATGATCCAATTGCAGTGGCAAGATCTTTAATTTCTTGGGATTTGATAATGTCTGCACTTTCTAGATCCCAAGTATTAAGAATTTTTCCTCTTAGGGGCATGATTGCCTGAAATTTTCTATCACGTGCCTGTTTTGCTGATCCTCCTGCAGAGTCTCCCTCGACCAAAAATAGTTCACTTTCCTCAATATTATCGCAGTTGCAGTCAGACAGCTTTCCTGGAAGAGCTGGACCTTTGAATGTTTTCTTTCTATCAACCTTAGTTGAACTTTTAATTCTTCTTTGGGCGGCTGAAATTGCAAGATTTGATATCTTTTCGCCCTCTTCTGTATGTTGGTTAAGCCAGATACTCAAAGAATCTTTCATTGAAGAGGAAACAAAGGTCATGTGATCCTTGGAATCAAGCCTTTCTTTAGTTTGCCCAGCAAATTGAGGATTTTTTAACTTCGAAGAGATAACAAAAATGCAATTTGAAAGAATATCATCAGAATTAATCTTAATTCCTTTGGGAATTAGATTCCTGTAGTCACAGAATTCTTTTATTGCTTCAAGAAGGCCAGATTTAAAACCATTTAAATGAGAGCCACCCAATGCTGTTGGAATTAAGTTTACATAAGTTTCTTTTAGTAAATTATTTGAAACATCCTCTGTCCAATTAACTGCTACGTCTAATGCTTGATCATTGGATGTTCTTGTAAAAATAATAGTTTCATCAAGAAGTTTTTCATTACAACCGGAGAACTCATCAAGATAGTCACTTAGCCCCTCATCAAAGATCCACTTTATTCGCTCATTCTTTTTTTCATCAAAGTAATCTATTTGAAGTCCTGGACATAGGACCGCCTTAGCTTTTAAAAGGTGCTTCAAACTCTTTTTGTTTATTTCTAATGTCTCGAAATATTTGCTGTCCGGGTAAAATCTTATAGTGGTTCCTGAATTTGTAGCTCCAACATCTCCTACTGGTTTCAAATCTTTTTCTTTTTCTCCAGCTAAAAAATTTATTTCGTACTCTTTTGAATCACGTTTAATTTTTACATTAAGCTTAGTTGACAAAGCATTCACTACGGAGACTCCAACTCCATGAAGACCTCCAGAAAAACCATAATCTTCACCTGAAAACTTTGCACCAGCATGTAACTTACACATTATTAATTCAACACCTGTTAGCTTATGTTCTGGATGAATATCTACAGGCATGCCTCGTCCGTTATCCGAGACTTCTACACTATTGTCCTTGAATAGATTTACTTTTATGCGCTTGCAGTAACCAGATAAAGCTTCATCTACAGAGTTATCAAGCACTTCTTGAATAAGGTGGTTTGGGCAAGAGGTGTCCGTATACATGCCAGGTCTTTTTTTGACGGGATCAAGACCCGACAAAACCTCAATTGCTTTTGAATCGTAAGCTTTTTTTGCCAATTTTAGGTACCTTTATAAGCGTTGCAACTATTTTACTCTAAGCATTAACAATATAAAGAAAATAATTATCTAATGTAAAGTTTACTTGACACTTTATATTGACACAGATAGCATAAAGGTTGTTTAATGCAATCCAATTAATATTGTTATGTTAAAAAATCTGGTCTTAGTATCTATCATTGCTGTGCCTATAGCTGCAGAAAACCTTCTTGATATATATAACGAGGCTCTTGATAATGATCCTCAATATAAATCTTCAGAATATTCTCTCTTAGCAGGTAAGGAATTTATTGTTCAAGGCAGAGCGGGACTTTTACCAAATGTTACTTTAAGCGCATCAACAAATTGGAATGAGTATTACCAATTTGATGAACTCCAAAGTGCTTATAACAATAATTCTGTGAGCGCTAGATTGACGCAACCTCTCTTCAGACTAGATTCCTGGTTTAATTTTAAAAGATCAAAAAAACTTACCGATGCCTCTGAAGCTGACTTTGCTTATGCGCAACAAAATTTGATTATCAGAACTGTAGAGAAATATTTTGGTGTATTAAGGGCCATTGATAATCTTAATGCTGCCGTTTCTGAAGAAAAAGCTATAAAAAAACAACTTGATCAAATTCAACAAAGGTTTGAAGTTGGGCTATCGGCTATAACAGAAGTTCAAGAGGCCCAATTGGCATATGATTTAAGCGTTGCTGCAAAGATTCGTTCTGAAGGTTCCCTTTTTAATGCAAGGGAAGAATTAAATTCTTTAATTGGAAGAGAAATATTTTCTATAGACTCCTTAAAGGCAGACATTGTTCCAGAAAGTCCTAATCCAACAACGAAGCAAGAATGGGTTGATATGGCTTTAAAAAATAACTTCAGATTAAAAGCATCAGTTCTGAGGAGGGATGCCTCAAAAGACTCTGCAAGAAGTTCAGCCTCCGAACATTTACCCAAAATAAATATTATTGGCAGCGAATCAGAGTCAAATACAAATCAATATTCTTACGAAGGTTTTGAAGATTTTGGATTCCAAGCGCCTAGTGAAACACAGAGAAAAAATTATAGTTTAAGCCTATCAATTCCTATTTCTCAAGGTGGAGCAGTGAACTCAAGAAGAAGACAAGCATATGCTGAATATAATAGGTCAGTTGAAGAAACTCTTTTTGCTCAAAGAACTGTTATTCAAGAAGTTAGATCTGGATTTTCAAACGTTATAACACTTGGCGCTAACTTGAAAGCACAGAAGCAAGCAGTTGTATCAGCAAATAGTGCGCTTGAAGCAACAAGAGTCGGGTATGAGGTTGGAACAAGAAATATTGTTGATCTGCTTCAAGCTGAAAAGAATCTTTATACTGCTGAAAAGAATCTTGCAAATGCAAAGTATGATTACTTACTCTCGCAATTAAATCTTGAGTTAGCCGCTGGAACCTTAAGTCCACAAAGCATTAATGAGATTAATGGTTTTCTCAATTAATGCCGGAACTACCTGAAGTAGAAACTACTAAGAATGCTGTTCTTCCGTTCAAGGGAAAAATCTTAAAACAAATAATAGTTAATAACCCATCATTGCGCTGGCCTATTGATCAGAAAGCAATAAAAAAAATTAAGGATGTAAAAATATTATCCATCTCAAGGAGGGCTAAGTATATTTTTTTAGACTTAGATAATTTGACAATAATAATACATCTGGGCATGACCGGAACATTCAGAATACAAAACCTTGGAAGTAATGAGACAAAGAAACATGATCATATAATCTTTGAGTTCAAAGATAAGATTCTCATTTTTAATGACCCAAGGAGATTTGGGTCTCTTCATATAACAGAGGATCCTCAAGATCATTTTTTAATAAAGCATCTTGGTCCAGAGCCGCTTGAAGAAGATTTTAATTCAGAGTACCTCTTTAGAAAAATAAAGAAAGCAGGAGTATCAACAAAAAGCTTTTTAATGAATCAAAAAAATGTAGTTGGTATAGGTAATATTTATGCTTGTGAGATATTGTTCAGCTCAGGCATCTCTCCTAAGAGAAAAATAAAATACCTAAATAAAAGTCAATGCAAAGAGATAGTAAGAAATACCAAAAGAATTATTAAAGAGGCTATAACTAAGGGTGGCACTACCCTGAAGGACTTTTACTCTGCAGATGGCAACAAAGGTTATTTCAAGATTGAGCTAAATGTATATGATCGTGAGAATAAAGAATGTAGAGTATGTAAAGACAAGATTATTCGGTTTGTTCAGAATCAAAGGTCAACTTTTTATTGCAAGAGCTGCCAGAGCTAATGGTTAAGTTTGGCTTTGAGAGCCATTTCAACATTTTCATGAACAAATTTTGAAATATCTCCGCCCAAGCTAGCAATTTCTTTAACTAGACTTGAAGATACATAAATAAGTGTATCTTTAGGAGTTAAAAAAATGCTTTCTATATCTGGAGCAAGTGATCTATTCATTGTTGCAAGTTGGAATTCGTGCTCAAAGTCAGACACTGCTCTCAATCCTCTGATGATTGCACATGCATTATTATCTCGAGCAAGATCAACAGTAAGTTTCTTTTTAAATGCTACAACCTCAATCTTTTCATTATCAGCATAAATTGAGCTCACTAGGTCTAGTCTTTCCTCAGAAGAAAAAAGTGGGTTCTTCATATCTGTATCAGCAACACTGATAATAACCTTATCAAAAAGAACTGTTGCTCTCTCAACTATATCCATATGACCAACTGTTATTGGATCGAATGAACCAGGATAGATTGCTACCTTCATAGCAAAATAATACCTAAATTGTTATCTATTTGGAAATATCAGAGCACTTCAAAATGAATGTCAGCGTTTTTAAGTCTTTCTATTAATACGTCTCCAAGGCCTGATGCGCTTGTTAGGACGCCCCCATACTCGCTGCCTCCTGGAAGTGTTTCTGGATCTTCAAGAAGTGAAAGTGCGCATTCAGCAACAAACTTGGATGTAACTTTATACCCAGGATCACCTTTACCAAACATTCTATAAAGAGATTTTTGACCATCTTCACTTTCAACTAAATATTTACAATCAAACCAACCATTTTCTTGAACTTCTAAAGAGGGTCCCTCACCTGGTTTTCTTAAGAAAGATCTTATTAATCTTCTTACCGGAGAAATGAGTATCAAACCAAGTAAACCTAGACTAAGTGTTGAAATGAGAGCTTTATAATAGCTTTTATGAAAAGCATGCTCCTGATATACAAAGTTATTTCCATATGATTCTTGGCGCTCAGTTAAAAGAGCTTCACTTCTTCTAACTACTCTTGTATTTGCACCTGCCATAATAAATGGGCCTGACCATGCATTTAAATCTCTCCTTTTAGAAATATTAAATATGTCTGAGCTTAGTTTTTTTTGCTCACTTGTGTATGATCCCTCAGGATTAAGCAAAAAAGGATCTCGGATTTCTTTTCCAAGATCTAAATCTCCCATGGAAAACATTGTCTCTATAGTTCCTCCGGAGGCCTCTCCTTTCCATGAATGAAACGAATCAACTCTTTTTACAGGCTTATTTAGTGATCTTACAGCAAAGAAAGTACCAATATCTGAGGGAATTGAATCAAATCCACAAGATGGAATAATCCTTATACCTCTTCTTGAAGCCTCTTCATGATGTTTTTCAATTAGTTCTTTGACCCAAAAATTCTCACCAGTAATATCAACATAATTCGTGTCATTCTCTATGCATGCTGCAACAAGCTTTGATCCATATCTATGGAATGGACCGGCAGTCGATAAAACAACTTTTGACCTTGAACAAATATCTCTCAATCCTTTTTCATCATCGGAATCGGCAACTAATATCTCAATATTAGGAGAGATGTTACTAGCAATATTTTTTAGTTTGCCCAGATTTCGCCCTGCGATTGCCCATTTGATATCAAGATCGAGCGATTGAAAGTACTTAACACAAAGCTGACCGGTAAAGCCACTTGCTCCATATATAACGATATCAATATCTTTATTCATTTATTAATTCTATCAATTGTAATGCTTGACAGATATGTTAGATTAATAAAAAAATAATTAAAGGAAGTAAATATGGGGATTTCTATAGAGAATAGATTGCCTGTGACTGTTTTGTCAGGCTTTCTTGGTGCTGGTAAAACAACGGTTTTAAGCCATATCCTTAATAATCGTCAAGGAAAGAAGGTTGCGGTTATTGTTAATGATATGAGCGAAATTAATATTGATGCTGGTATTGTAAAAAATGAAGTTTCACTTAGTCACAGTGAAGAAAAGTTAGTTGAAATGAGTAATGGCTGTATATGTTGCACCTTAAGAGAAGACTTGTTGCTAGAGGTTAATAAGCTTGCTAAAGACAAAAAGTTTGATTACTTGGTAATTGAATCAACTGGTATTTCTGAGCCTCTTCCAGTTGCTGAAACCTTTACTTTTGCCGATGAAGAGGGAGTATCTTTGTCTGATGTTGCTAAGTTAGATACCATGGTTACAGTAGTAGATGCAGTTAATTTTTTAAAAGATTATGAGGAAGCAAAATATTTAAAAGATTCTGGGGAATCACTAGGTGAGGATGATGATAGAAGTGTTGCTGATTTACTAGTTGATCAAATTGAATTTGCTGATGTGCTTCTTGTAAGTAAGACTGACTTAGTTGAGCCTCAAGATATTGAAAAACTTGAAGCGATTCTAAAAAGCTTAAACACTCATGCCCAAATCCTTCCAATATCTCAAGGTGAGGTAAATGTTGACGAAGTTTTAGATACAGGTCTTTTTGATTTTGAGCGCGCACAACAAGCGCCTGGTTGGTTGAAGGAAATGAGAGGTGAGCATGTACCTGAAACTGAAGAGTATGGTATTGGCAGTTTCAGTTTTATTGCCAGGCTGCCTTTTCATCCTGAAAGATTCCATCGCTTTCTTCACAGCACAAAACGATATGGAAAATTAATACGATCAAAAGGAATCTTTTGGCTCGCATCACGGCATAAATATGCTGGACAGTGGAGCCAAGCAGGTGGAATTGCTCGATATGGCTTTGCTGGTATGTTCTGGAGCTCAGTTCCAACCATTAGTTGGCCTACAGATGAAGAGTCTATCAATAACATAAGAGATCAATGGGAGGAGCCCTTTGGTGACAAACGTCAAGAGTTAGTTTTTATTGGACAGGGTTTAGATAAAGAAGCAATGTTAGATGATCTTAATAAATGCCTGCTATCTGAAGATGAACTTTTAAAAGGAGAATCTTATTGGGAAACATTGGATGATCCTTTCCCTGAGTGGAAATAAATTTAATAACTGGTTTTTAGATGATGAATAAATGAATATCAAATATTTTAAACAAATATTAATAATGCTATTAATTTCATTTGCTTCTTTTGATATACAAAATGAAAATATTGAAACTGGGTCTTCGCTTTTAGTCCATAAAACTCCAACTTGTGGGTGTTGCAAAATGTGGATCAAGCACCTTGAAGAACAAGGATTTTCTACTTCAGTAAAAGATCATAAGAATCTTCAAGAAATAAAAGAGAGATACGAAATCAAACCCGAGTATAGATCATGTCATACCGGTGTCTCAAAAGAGGGTTATATCTTCGAAGGGCATATTCCAAGTCAATATATTACTCAATTTCTCTCCGAGGATAACCCTAATGCAATTGGGCTTTCTGTACCTGGAATGCCATTAGGATCTCCGGGAATGGAAGTTGAAGGAATGTTTACTCCGTATAATGTTCTTATCCTTTATAAGGATGGGTCAAGCAAAATTTATGCAGAAATAAAAGAGTAAGTTTACAAAATGGTGGGCCCGGGAGGACTCGAACCTCCGACCAATGGATTATGAGTCCACTGCTCTAACCAACTGAGCTACAGGCCCTAAATAATTAGGCTGATAATTATAAAGGTAAAATTAATGGAATACCTTAATTAATTATTTTTTGCAGTATGCCTCATAGTTTTTCGCATAATTTGCAGCTAACTCTGCTAAAGCCATTGCATCTAAGTAATGCTTATCGGCTTTTTCTTGATGACCCATCTCTTCATGCTTTTCACCCTCCTTGATGGATTCACCTGCAAAATAGAGAAAAATACCCGATGCATCGCTAACTTTTTTACAATCCTCGGGTTTCCACCTTCCCCATTTTTCCATCTCTTTCTTCATTTGAGCTTCTTTCTTTTTCATCATTTCCATTCTTTTCATCTCTTGAGGAGATTTGCCCTCTTTTTTGCCATGGCCATCCGCAAGAATTATCAATGGAACTGATAAAAAAACTAATAGTGATATTTTCTTTAACATATACCTCTCCGAAAAATATTAGATATAGTTTAGACTAAAAATAAGAAAGGTAGTTCAAAAAACTTTTTTAATCGTCTAAAAAGCTTCTTAAATGACTAGATCTTGCTGGATGTCTGAGCTTTCTTAATGCTTTTGCTTCAATCTGTCTTATTCTTTCTCTAGTAACATCAAACTGCTTACCAACTTCCTCGAGAGTGTGATCTGTATTCATTCCTATACCAAACCTCATTCTAAGAACTTTTGCTTCCCTTGCAGTTAAAGATGATAAAACATCATCAGTAGCAAAATGAAGGCTTTCATCGGTTGCGTTCTCAAGAGGAGATTCGATAACAGTATCCTCTATAAAATCTCCAAGATTTGAATCCTCATCATCCCCAATTGGTGTTTCCATTGAAATAGGTTCTTTTGCAATCTTAAGTACTTTTCTTACTTTGTCCTCTGGCATATCAAGTTCAATACTTAGCTCTTCGGGCGTTGGCTCTCTGCCCATATCTTGCATCATTTGTCTTGAAACTCTATTTAGTTTATTGATAGTTTCTATCATGTGAACTGGAATTCTTATGGTTCTTGCTTGGTCAGCAATAGATCTCGTTATTGCCTGTCTTATCCACCATGTCGCATAAGTACTAAACTTATAGCCTCTTCTATACTCAAATTTATCGACAGCTTTCATTAATCCAATATTTCCTTCCTGAATTAAATCTAAGAATTGTAGCCCTCTATTGGTATATTTCTTAGCTATTGATATTACAAGCCTTAAGTTAGCTTCAACCATATCTTTTTTTGCACGTCTCATCTTGGTTTCACCCATAGACATACTTCTATTAATTTCTTTTACTTCTTTTGAAGATAACCCAACCTTCTCTTCAAGTGCTTTTATCTCTTTTTGAGAAATCATTACATCTTGGTTTACTTTTTCTAGCAGGTCCTTTTTATATTTCTTGTTTTTAATGAATGATGACATGATCGTCATTTTTGTAAAATTCTCTTTAAAAGCTACCAGAAAATCTTTTCTAGGTACTCTTGCAGTCTTAACACATAAAGTTTGAATAGCTCTTTCATGTCTTCTTATTGTTTCAAGATCATGTCTTGCAATAATACAAATTTCTTCAAACATTCTTGGACTAAATTTTAAGAATTTAAAAATATTTCCAAGTTTTTCAAATTCTTCTTGTGTCTTTTTATGGCTACGGCCATTCTTATCCAAAACTTTCATTGTTTTGTTGTACTGCCTTTTTAGAGATGTCATTCTTCTTTGGACTTCTTTAAAATCCAACTCGCCATCATTCTCATCACTATCTTTTTTATCTGCAAGTTGTTTGGCCTTTTCGCTTCCTGGTCCAGCTGATGGAACTTCTTCCATTTCTTCTAAGAATCCAGTTAAAAGATCATTGAGTTTTTTTTCTTCATCCTTGACGAGCTGAAAGTAGGACAAGACATATTCAACAGTTCTTGGATATTGAGCGCTAGCAAGAAGAAGATCTCTCATTCCCTCTTCAATTCTTTTTGCAATCTCAATCTCACCCTCGCGAGTAAGAAGATCAACTGTACCCATCTCTCTCATGTACATTCTTACAGGATCTGTTGTTCTACCCGTTTCATTTTCTACGGCTGCTAACGCCTCAGCAGCTTGCTCAAGAGCTATGTCATCAGTATTTTCTGACTCTCTAAGCATGAGAGTGTCTAAGTCAGGTGCTTTTTCATGAACTTGAAGACCAAGATCATTAATCATTCCGATGATTTCTTCTACTTGGTCAGGATCCGAAATATCTTCAGGAAGGTGATCATTTACGTCATCATAAGTAAGGAATCCTTGCTCTCTTCCTTTCTCAATAAGCTCTGCTATCTTTGAGCCTTCTTGTTTTGAAAATTTATCCACGTATCCTCATCTAATTCTGAAAAACCTATATTTATCTAGTGACTAATTACTTATTTTCAATCTTTTTTCAAAGACAGATTCTTTAAAAGTATTTTGTCCTCATCATCAATTTCTGGTTTCTTAAGAATTAGTTGCTGAAGCTCTCTTCTCTCAATTTCAGAAATTGACCCGGTATTATACTTGGTTTTTAGAGATTCCTCTCTATCTTCTTCATCCTTCAATAGAGAATTCATGCAATCGAAAAACATTTTGCGTGCATCTTCTTGCTCAATCTTAATTTCAGAGACCATTGCCTGACTAAAGAGTTCTTTTAGTGTTTTTGATTTGATGCGCTCGATTAGCTTTGAGACGAGAGTATCTGATTCAGCGTCTACAACCTCTCTTAACTCTTTCAAAAAGTTGATTGATGAGTCTTCCTTAATCTCATCAAAAATTGGATCTTGAACAAGAGATCTGTCAGTGAGAACAGAATGAATAATTAAATAAATTGAAGCAATCTGTTTTGTATTTCCCTTTTGGTCTACCTTTATTTCTTCTGATGATGATCTAGGTTTTGGCTGATTAGGTTTTGATATAAGTTTTTCAATTGGTATCTCACATATTTTGCTTGTTTCAGAAATGAATGCTTCTCTTAGAGGAATATTATTAATGGTTCTTATTAATTCAGATGCATAGCTAGCTATTTTTGATCTTCCCTCAAGAGAGTTAATGTCATCTACCTTTTTAACCTTTGAAAAGAAAAATTCTGAAAGTGTTTGACCATTATTTATAAGCTCAATAAAACCTTTTTCTCCATGCTTATTAACATAACTATCTGGGTCATCGCCTGCTTCAAAGAAAACAAATTTGATTCTTGTATCTTCACGGATAATTGGAAGTACATTCTGTAGTGCTTTCCATGCAGCTTTTTCTCCAGCACGATCTCCATCAAAGGCAAAGAAAATATTATTTGAATAACGCATTAACTTTGAAAGATGGTTTGATGTAACTGCAGTTCCCAAAGTTGCAACTGCATTCTTTATTCCTTTTTCATGAAGTGCAATAACGTCCATATATCCCTCAACAACTATTATTGAATCAATTTTCTTTGTTTCTTTTCGAGCTTCATAAAGTCCATAAAGCTCATTTGATTTTTTGAAGAGCCTAGTCTCTGGAGAGTTTAAATATTTTGGTTCATCATCCGGATCTATGACCCTTCCACCAAATGCAATGTTTTGTCCTTTTATGTTTCTGATAGGAAAGATAACTCTTTTTCTAAACCTGTCATAATTCTTTTTATTTTTCTCAAGGAAAAGTCCTGATGAAGTCATGACCTTTTGTTCAAATCTTTTTTCAAATAATGAGTAAAGGCTATCCCAAGAATCATCAGAAAAACCAAGTTGGAACTTCTTGGCTGTTATGCCAGATATATTTCGAGATTTTAAATAATTAATTGCTTTTTTGCTTTCTTTTAACTTTGCTTCAAATACCTTTACTGCTTCATCCAATATTGAGAAGTCGTTCTCATCTTGAATCTCGGTTTTTTCATATGGAATCTCTAAGCCCAAAGAAGATGCTAATGTTTCTACTGCATCAGTGAAATCAAGATTCTCATATTCTCTTAGGAAGTTAATTGAATTTCCTGAAGCCTGACAAACAAAACAGTAGTAAAACTGCTTATCCTGATTTACAGCCATTGATGGATCATGATCATCATGAAATGGACAAATACCCCAATAGTTAGACCCTTTTTTGTTCAATGGAAGCCTTCTACCAATCACATCTACGATATCTGTTTGGTCTAAGACTTGATCTATGAAGCTTTTAGGAATGCTCATTATTTAACCAACTATCTAAAATTATCTTTGCGGCAACATCATCAATCATTTCAGAATCTTCATCTAATTGACGGGCTTCAAAGGATGTTAATCTTTCATCAAAGAATTCAATCTCAATATCTATTTTTGATCTAAGTTTTTTTGCAAATTTTTCCACTTTTTTCATAAAATCGCTTCTAGTTCCATCCATATTTAGTGGTTTACCGATAATGATTCTATTAGGCTCCCACTCCATAATCTTTTCTTTTAACTCATCCCAATTAAATCCAGTCTTTGCTTTTTTTACTATAGAAATTGGTGATGAAGTCATTGTTTCAGTGTTGCCTACCGCAAGACCAATTTTCTTTTCTCCATAATCAATGGCAATAACTACCATTACTTATGAACCAAATTTCCAAATTCTATCTACTTGCAAAACTTCATACTCACTTAACATTTCATCTGAAAAAGGCTCGAATGGTGATGCCAGTCTTACAATTTCTTTAGCTATTTTATCAATTTCCGAGTTTCCTGATGAGTCTATTATTTTAGCTTCAATTAAATTGCCTAATGAATCTATGCTAACAACTAATCTAAGTTGGGTTAAGTCTAATTGAGAATAATCTTTCTTAAGAACATTATGTCCCACTCTCTCAATTTTTCTTTGCCAAGCATTTAAGTACTTTGACTCAATAGTATTTTGATCTGAATTGGCATCTAATATTTTTACTTTTAGAGTTTTTTGTTTGATCTGATCATCAATTAATTCAGATGATTCTGAACCATTGCCATTTATAAGGTTATTAACTTGCGGTAAAAAATCTGGGTCTTGATCCACATCTGCATTTGCTAACTTTATGTTCACTACTGGAGAAGGATCAAAAAGCGGTTGCTTATAAATAAAAATAAAGGAAACACCGAATATTAAAAAAACGTGGATTAATGTCGATAGAAGAAATGATTTCTTAAGGTTAACCCTGTTCTTAATGTTTTTGTTGTAAAGAATGGGATGGCTCATAGGCAATCAAAAATCTTTGTTATTGGGTTTTCACCAGTTTGGTCGAAAATTTCAACTGCACAGGTAGGACTAGTTATATTTATTTCAGTTAGTTTGTCATCAATTATGTCGATACCAGCAAAAAGTATATTCTCACTTTTGAGTCTGGCACCAACTTTTTTCCCAATTTCTCTTTGATTAGAAGTAATTCTCTTTGCGACTCCCATACCTCCTTTTGCTAAATTTCCTAAAAATGATCCATCCTTTGGTATTCTAGCCAAGCAATACTCAAAAGGTTCTCCACCTATCACAAGAACTCTAAAATCTCCTTCATTAATCTTTGGAAGAAATTTTTGACCAATAATCTGTGTTTTAGAGTCTTCCGTTAGATCTATTATTTTTCCCAAACTTTTTGCGTCATTAGTTGAAACCTTGTGAATATTATCACCGCCCATCCCGTTGAGAGGTTTTATGACAATCTCTTCATGAATTCTTAAGAATTCTTCTATTTTTGTTGAATCTGCTGAAATAATTGTGGGAGGCATAAGATCGCTAAATTCGGTAGCAAAAATCTTTTCATTAAAGATTTTTATGGCATTTGGATTGTTGATTATATTAGCTCCATCCTGCGATGCTATATTTAATAGATGCAAACAATTCATGTAGTCTTGATCAACCGGCGGATCTTTTCTCATAAAGCAAAATGAAAAACTTGCTAAATCAATTTCATTCTTTTTTGCTGTCTCTAGAATGTCATTATTGTCAATAATTTGTGAGCATTGTGATGATAGTCTTTGCTTAAGCGTAAGATCTCTCATCTCACACTGAAAAATCTCAAAATCTCTTCGTAATGCCTCTTTCATAATAAATATAGAGGTATCTTTTTCTTGCTTAAGAGAATCAAAAGGGTCTGTTATAAATAAAATTGAGTTTCCCATCAATCTATAATAAACCAAGATTACTTTTTATCACTGATAGCGCCGTTATAGGAGCAGTTTCTGCTCTTAAAATATTTTTGCCAAGAGAAATATTGTCACTAGCTGTAGCATTGAGAAATTCTCTCTCTTTTTTGCTAAATCCAGATTCGGGTCCTGTGATTAAGGTTATGCTATCTTCAATGTTCTTGATGGACTGGAAGTCATTAGTAGCATCCAAATCAAAAAAAATACTAAAGCTATCATGATCAATTGCTGATGATAGATTCTCATATATTTGAAAATCAGGAACTATATTTGATCCATTTTGTTCACATGCCTGAGTAATAATTGATAAAGCTTTTTCATTAATTTTTGATAGGTCTTTCTTTTTAATGCTTTGATCGATATTGTCCGGTCTGAACAATGAGATATTACTAACACCGATTTCTGTTACTTTTTGGACAGCAAAAAAAAGGTTTTCTTTTTTTATATAAGGCATTAAAACCTTTAAATTGATTCTCTCTGGTTGCTGAAATTCAATGCTGCCAATTTGTTCCAATACTATCTTTTTTTTCTCAAGCGATGCTATCTTACAAATTGATGAATTACCCTCTCCATCAAATACATCCAACTTAGATCCCTCTTTAAGCCTAAGGACATTCCTCAAATGATTAATCTTAGATTTATTATCAATTGAAATTTTATCTGTTCGACTAAATTCTTTGTAATATACTCTATGGAGCTTCATTAAATAATTATAAATTGTTCTCAAACATTAATGCATAAGAAAAAAATAATCCTCATCCGTCACGGTGAAGCTGCTTCAACTTGGGATGGAAATGATAGGGATCCTGGTTTAAGCAAAAAAGGTGTTGATCAAGCTAAATCAATTAATGATTTTACAAAAAGTATTTTTTCAAAAGGATTTGATTTTATTTCAAGTCCAAAAAAAAGAGCTATAGAAACTCTTAATTATGCCTGTGAGGGTATTGATGTTGATTTTGATATAAATGAAAGCTTTGTTGAGATACCTGCAGAAGATATTGATTCGGAAATCAGGTTCGAATGGCTTAAGGATATTAGTACAAGGAAAACAGAAACGCTTCCCGATGACATTAAAAACTGGAGGAAAAGAATTATTACAGAGACCTTTGGCCTTAAAAATAATTCCGTAATTTTTTGTCATTTCATGGTCATAAATGTTCTTGTTGGTTATGCAATTAAAAAAGATAGGTTGTTACATTTTTATCCGGACAACGCATCAATAACTGAAATTGAAGTAGAAAATGAGAAAATCTCAGTGATCTCAATGGAGGATGTTGAAAAAACTATCATAAATGTATGAAGTGGTATTGATCATTTTTTAATCAATTGTAAACTACAAGATCAATCAACAATTTTTTTACATTTGAAAGAAAATAAGAAAGTTTTAGTAAGCAAAAACAAAAGTCTTAATGAGGATGTAAAAAAAGCCCTAAAACTATATTTTAAAAGTTTAGACTCGCAGGAGCCAAGAGATGTTTATGACTTGGTT
Organism: uncultured SAR86 cluster bacterium; assembly: GCA_902538705.1. GTDB lineage: Bacteria > Pseudomonadota > Gammaproteobacteria > Magnimaribacterales > D2472 > CACNXK01. The sequence goes on from CACBGD010000006.1 coordinate 29,999, forward strand.
ATGCGTGAGGTCGAAACTCCATTATTTAATTTTATTCTGCAGCATACAAATAATAATCAATCCAAAGCAGCAAAGATTCTTGGCATTAATAGAGGCACTTTTAGAACAAAACTAAAAAAATATGGGATTATAAAGTGAAAAATATTTTGCCTAAGTCAGCCTTGGTAAGCCTCTCTGATAAATCTAATTTAGATCTCTTAGTTTCATTTCTTTTAGAGAAAAATGTAGAAATCATGTCTACTGGGGGGACATATAAAGCAATCAAAAAAATTTCTAATAATGTGATAGAGGTCTCAGAATATACAGGACATAAAGAAATGATGGATGGAAGAGTAAAAACACTTCATCCAAAAATACATGCAGGCATATTGGCTCGTCGAGGAGAAGATACAGACGAATTGAAATCAATGAATTATAAAGAAATTGATATCGTTGTCGTTAATTTATATCCCTTCGAGGAAACTATAAAATCTGGATGTTCATTTGAAGAAGCAATTGAGCAAATTGATATCGGTGGTCCAACAATGATCAGGGCAGCCGCAAAAAACTTTAAAGATGTCTTGGTCTTGTCTGAACCAAACGACTATGAAGAAATGATAAGTGAGTGGGACTCAAAGAGTGGTATTAGTTACGAATTTAGAAAAAAACAGGCAACAAAAGTTTTTAAAAAAATGAGTCAATACAATAGAGCAATTAATGAATATATGGACTCACAAAATGACGAAAATGTAGTTTTAGATTTATCTAATCCAAAAGTTTTAAGATATGGAGAAAATCCCCATCAAAAAGCAAAACTTTATTTAAACGAATCTTCTCAGAAAAAGAATGTAGCTAATGCGAACATACTTCAGGGAAAAGAGCTCTCATATAATAATATTGCTGATTCAGATGCTGCGTGGGAATGTCTAAAACAGTTTCAGAAGCCTGCATGCGTTATTGTAAAGCATGCTAATCCATGTGGAGTTTGTGAGTCTGAAGATGTTGAAACAGCCTATAGAAAAGCTTTTCAAACTGATCCAACTTCAGCTTTTGGTGGAATAATTGCAATTAATAGAACGCTTGAATCAAGTTTGGCAGAAGAAATAATAGAAAATCAATTCGTAGAAGTACTAATTGCACCTAAATTTGATATGGATGCTCTTAATGTCTTAAAGAAAAAAGAAAATATAAGAGTTCTAGGATGTGATCTTGATGGAGACGCAGTTGGTAACCAGTTTAAGGTTGTTTCAGGTGGTGTCCTTGTGCAAGACGAAGACACAAAAATTATTTCTATAGATGATCTAAAAGTGGTTTCTGATCTAAAACCTTCGCAAGAGCAATTAGATGATTTTATGTTTGCTTGGAAAGTAGCTAAATTTGTAAAGTCAAATGCTATTGTATTTGCAAAAGATGGGCAAACGATTGGCATTGGAGCAGGCCAAATGAGCAGAGTTGTTAGTGCTGAAATTGCAAGCTTAAAAGCTAAAGAAGAAGGCTTGAAAGTTGAAGGATCATGCATGGCATCAGATGCATTTTTTCCTTTTAGAGATGGCATTGATAAAGCAGCAAGTAGTGGGATTAAATCAATAATTCAACCCGGAGGGTCTGTAAGAGATCAAGAAGTTATAGATGCTGCAAATGAGCATAAAATGGTCATGGTATTCACTGGCGTAAGACATTTTAGACATTAACAAATGAAAATCTTGGTAATTGGTTCAGGAGGAAGAGAGCATGCTTTAGCATGGAAGTGCTCTACTGATTCGTTTGTTGAAAAAGTCTATGTAGCTCCGGGAAATGCGGGAACTTTTCTTGAAGAAAAAATAGAGAATGTTTCTTTAGATATAACTAACAATGAGGATGTTTCTGACTTTTGTATTTCAAATAATATTGAACTTGTAATAATCGGTCCTGAAGATCCTTTAGTTAACGGTTTGGTTGACTTTCTTGAGTCTAAAAATATAAAAGTGTTTGGGCCAAGAAAAGGAGCTGCTCAGCTCGAGGGATCAAAAACCTTCGCTAAGGACTTTTTTATAAAATATGGCATACCTACAGCAAATTATCAGTCTTTTGATAATCATCATGATGCCCTAAAGTACCTCGACAAGATTGATTTTCCCTCGGTTGTAAAAGCTGATGGCCTTGCTGCTGGAAAGGGAGTTATTATTTGTGGTGATCGAGAGGCTGCAGAAAAAGCCCTTGAAGATATATTTGAATCAAATGCCTTTGGGGATGCAGGAAATAGAGTAGTAATTGAAGACTTTTTGAATGGAGAGGAAGCAAGCTTTATTGCTGTTGTTAGTGATGATCAAATTATTCCTCTTGCAACAAGCCAAGATCATAAAGCTGTTGGGGATGGGGATGTTGGATTAAATACCGGGGGCATGGGTGCATACTCTCCTGCACCAATTATCACAGATGAGATTCATAAAAGAGTTATCGATGAAGTTATGCTTCCAACAATGAATGGATTAAGGTCTGAAGGATTTCCCTATCTTGGCTTTTTATATGCTGGCCTAATGATTGAAGGGGATGAAATAAAAGTCTTAGAATTTAATTGTAGGTTTGGCGATCCAGAAACGCAGCCAATTATGCTTAGATTAGAATCTAGCCTTACAAATTTATGTCTTGATGCAATTAATAAAAAACTTGATACTCATCAGATTGAATGGTCATCAATGCACTCTTGTGGAGTAGTTTTAGCATCATCAGGTTATCCAGGGAATTATGAAATAAATAAGGGAATAGATATAAAAAATGACTTTAGCGAAAATGAGAAACTGTTTCATGCGGGCACTAAGCTTAAAGATGATAAGATTCTTTCATCAGGCGGAAGAGTATTTTGCATGACGGCTTTAGGTGAAACCTTAGAAATTGCTATAGATAATGCGTATAATGCAATCCCAAAAATTAACTTTGAAGGTATGTTCTTCAGAAGTGATATTGGAAAAAAAGGATTGAAGAATGATTAATAAATTTGTAAATGAATTAGATATAGCCCTTAAGACTCTTTCTTATAAGAAAAGTGGAACTGACAGGGATTATCCTGCAGATAAAGAATCCAATGATGTAAATCTATCTGAATCTGAAAGAAAACTTTCAGAAGCTCTTATGAGAGTAAATTTGGCGGGTGAAGTTGCTGCTCAAGCACTTTACAGAGGGCAGGCAATGGTTTGCAAAGATCCTGAAATAAAAGAGCATCTTATACATGCTGGCGATGAAGAAACTGATCATTTAATTTGGTGTAAGAAAAGATTAGATGAGCTTGATGGAAAGCCTTCGGTTTTAAATCCCATTTGGTATGCAGGATCATTTGCAATTGGAGCAATTTTTGGATCTTTAGGAGAAAAAACTAGTTTAGGTTTTGTTGAAGAAACTGAGAAACAAGTGGTGAAACACCTCCAAAGACATTTAGATAAAATCTCTGAGAATGATAAAGAGACAATTGAAATACTAAAAACTATGCAAGAAGACGAAGATTTGCATGCTGGTCAAGCAAATGAATCTGGGGCCGAAGAGTTACAAAGCCCCACAAAAAAGATCATGGAATTTACAGCTAAAGTTATGACTTCATCAAGTCACTATATTTAACTATCTATCTTGTCTTTTCCAGGAAACTGGTACACCTTCTTTATGATATCTCTTTGCTTCTTCCATGAGTTTATCAAATTCGGTCTTTGATGAATAAACTGTGACTATCAATGCATTTGGTTTATTCTCTGTGATTCTTAAGACTCTACCCATTCTTTGAACTCTTTGCCTTTTACTTGATGAGGCACTTAAAATAAGGGCTCCATCAGCCTCTGGCATATCAAATCCTTCATCAAGAGCTGTACAAGTTACCAATACATTGAGATCAGCTTTTTTAAACTTACTAAGGTTTTCTAATCTTTCTGCACTATCCAAATCAGTATTGTAGAGAGCAGACTTAAAACCTTTTGTATTTATAATTTTGTTAAATTCCTTAGCCTGTTTTTTATTTTCAGTAAAAACAATCCAACTCTCTCTTTTATATTTTTGAATTAAATCAACACCATATGGAATTCTATTTTTTGAATTTTTAATTAGGCGTGCCCTGTTAAAGACATGCATTTTAAGTGGATAATCATCCATATTATGGCCACCAATGATGGCAGCCCTTCTTCTAATAGATTTACTGTAGTTTTCATATTTCTTTTCTTCTTCCTTCAATAAAGGTGCGTAGGCGTAAAGAAGACTAAAATTTACTATTACCTCATCATCTCTCGCATCAATATAATCGTATTCAAATATTATGTCTCCAAGGATCTTTTTAATAATTACATAAAAATTATCATCGTAATCTCTTTCTGGCGTTGCAGATAATCCAAGAGTTGCTGACCAGTTATTACTAAGCATATCTCCTCTCTTTTCGGTCCCAATCTTATGACATTCATCAACAATGAGGAGAGAATTCTCTGCATTTACTAGATCTAGAATATTTTTTAAGGAATCAATGGTAGTTACGATAATTTTTGCTGACTTATCAACTTTTTCTCCACCACCATTGAGTAAAATCTCCTGATTTATATTATTTTCTAAAAGAGCCTCGTTCCATTGATCAAGAAGAGCAATTGATGGAACAACAATCAATATATCTTTTTTAGGAGAAGCTTTTAGATATTCTTTGATGCAGTGAATGGCAAAAAATGTTTTTCCTCCCCCGGTAACAACTTTAATAATGCCTTGTTGTTTGTCCCACCAAAGAGGAAATGCTTCAGCTTGCCATGATCTTAACTTCAAAAAAGATTACCCCTCATCAAGCTCTCACCAATTAAAAAAACATTTATATCATTGGATACTAAATACTCTATATCTGCATTAGATTTTATTCCTGACTCTGCAATAAAAATCTGATTCCCATTATAATTTTTTCTTAACCTGACAGCGTTCATAAGATCTACTTCAAAAGTTTTAAGATTCCTATTATTAACTCCTATCAAAGCATTTTTAAATCTTGAAATTCTTGCGAGTTCTTCCTCATCATGCACTTCAATAAGAACATCTAAATTTATGGCTTCTGCTTTAGATACATAATCTTCAATCTGCACATCGGAAAGTATGCTTGTAATCAACAAAATACAATCAGCACCTATGAGCTTAGATTCATATATTTGATAATCATCAATAATAAAATCTTTTCTAAGGATGGGGAGATTAGTTACTTTCTTAACATCTTGAAGAACTTTATTACTTCCTTGAAAAAAGTCTTCCTCAGTTAATATAGATAATGCTTTTGCGCCCATTTTTTCATATTCTTGTGCTTTTAAAATTGGATTAAAATCTTCAGCAATAATTCCCGCACTTGGAGATGCCTTTTTAATCTCAGCAATTATTGATTGTTTTTGATTTTCTAATCTTTTTTTAAAATTGCTCTTTAAAGAAGATATTTTTACTAATTGATTTTGAATATCTTCAATGGGTACTTTTGATTTAGCTTCATTAACTCTTGTCTTTTTCTTTGAAACTATTTCATCTAGGATATTCATAAGTTATTAGACATTTTTACATAACTTTCTAGTTTTGATTGAGCTAGCCCCTCATTCATTGCTGATTTAGAAAGTTCAACGCCATCTTTCATAGACTCAATGATGCCAGAAAGCTTTAATGCAGCTGCTGAATTGATAGCAATCATATCTTGAACAGAACCTTCCCTGCCTGCAAATGCTAAAGATACTTTTTCAAAGCTTTCTTGAGGAGATGAAGCCTTAATGGATTCAAATTTCCCATAACTAAGGCCAAAATCTTTGGGTGATATCTCATAGTTCTTTATTTCTCCATCTTTCAGTTCGCTAACAGAAGAATCATCGGTAATTGAAATTTCATCTAATCCATCATTCCCATGGACAACAATTACATGCTGCATTTCAAGTTCCTTTGCTACGCTTGAAAAAGTTTCAACTAGTGATCTCTTATAAACTCCGATTAGCTGTTTCCGAGCAGAGCAAGGATTGGTATGTGGTCCTAAAAGATTGAATATAGTTTTCTTTCCAATTTTCTGTCTCGCTGGCATTACATATCGCATTGACGAATGATGCAAAGGAGCAAAAAGGAATATAAAGCCAGTTTTTCTAAAAATACTCTCTAATAAACTTCTGTCATGAGAAATATCTGCTCCTGCTTCTAAAAGAAAGTCAGCGCTCCCAGTTTTACTTGAAACACTCTTATTGCCGTGTTTTGTGACCTTTGCCCCACATGCAGCAGCAACAAAAGCCGATGCTGTTGAGCAGTTAAAAATATGAAGTCCAGTTCCTCCTGTCCCACATGTATCGATATGAGTCCCATCTCCAATATTAAATTTAAGAGACTTATCTCTCATCACTGAAGCTGCAGAAGATATTTCATTAATGGATGCGCCCTTTTCATTCATGACTAAAAGAAATTCTTCTATTTCATTATCTTGTAAGCTACCGGACATTATTAAATTCATCACATCGAGCATTTCTTGCCTGCTTAAATCAATTTTTCCTCTTAGTTTTTGTAATTCTTTATCAATCATGAATTAAGAAAGTTATTAATAAGTTTTTTACCAAACTTTGTATCAATAGATTCCGGATGAAATTGCACGCCAACTATAGGTTTTGTTTTATGAGATAGGCCCATGATCATATTTTCATCTTCAACTAAAGTCGCTGTTATCTCAAGCTCATGAGGAAGATTTTCTGGGTTAACAATTAGACTATGGTATCTAACAACACTGTAGGGATTATTAATATCTTTAAAAACTCCTTTCTCACTATGATTAATTAATGAGAGCTTGCCATGAATTGGTTCATTTGCCTTAATTATTTCACCACCAAAAGCTACTCCAATAGCCTGATGACCTAAGCAAACTCCCAAAATTGGTTTTTCAATTTTCTTAATAATTTCTACCGATATACCTGCTTCCAAAGGCGTACATGGTCCAGGCGAAATAACTATTTTTTCTGGATTGAGTGCATTGGCTTCTTCGCAAGTTATTTCATCATTTCTTTTAACTACTACTTCATATCCGAGCTCTCCAATATATTGAACTAGGTTATAAGTAAAGCTGTCATAATTATCTATTACTAAAATCATTTAATTATCTCAATGGCATCTAAGAAAACATGAGCCTTTTGAAGACACTCATTCCATTCATTCTCGGGTATTGAATCAGCCACAATCCCTGCTCCAGCTCCAACATGAATTTTATTATTTTTAATGACTGCAGTTCTAATAGCTATTGCTGTATCAATGTCTCCATCCCAAGATATATGACCAATTGCTCCTCCATATATGCCTCTTGAGCTTGGTTCTAATTCATTAATAATTTCCATGGCTCTTATTTTTGGTGCTCCAGACAAAGTTCCAGCCGGGAGAGCAGATTTTAAAACATCAATAAAGCTTAAATCTTCTTTTTTACTACCTTCTACGTTGGAAACAATGTGCATAACATGAGAATATTTTTCTATAACCATCTTTTCAGAAACTTTAACTGTTCCCATTTCAGAAATCTTTCCAACATCATTTCTTCCTAAGTCAATTAACATCAAATGTTCAGCTAATTCCTTGGGGTCTGAAAGTAGATCTTTGGCATTTTCTTCATCTTCAATGTCGTTTGAGCCTCTTCTTCTTGTTCCTGCTATTGGTCTCAGAGTTACTTTATCACCTTGCAGCCTTACTAAGATTTCTGGAGATGCTCCTACAACTTGGCAGATTCCAAAGTTTAGAAAATACATGTAAGGTGATGGATTTAAAAATCTCAGCGCCTGATATAAATCAAAGGGTTCATGAGTAAATTCCTTTGAAAAGTCTTGGGCTAGAACAACTTGCATTACATCACCATCAACAATGTAGTCTTTAGCTACAGACACAGCTTTTAAAAAATCAGCTTTGGAAAAATTTGAATTATAAACTTCCTCAGATGACTTTAATGAGAAATCTTTTGGTTCAAAGTTATTTTCTTTTTTGAGCTCATCTTCAATGTGGGCAATTTCTTCAATTGATTGATCATATGATTCAGTATCTAAAAAAGTATTAATTATTATTTTTATTTTGTTGCTAAAGTTATCGAAAACAACTAATTTTTTTGCCTTCACAAGGTAAATATCTGGCATATTCTCGTCAAATTTCGATGGCTTTTCTTTCAAGCTTTCAATCCTTTTCTCTGCATATTTAGAGCTTTCATATGCAAAGAAGCCTACATAACCACCAAAAAATCTAGGCAAATTATCAAATTTTGCACAGTTATATTTTTCTATCTTGTCTTTTATAAGATCTAATGGACTTTCAGTACGAAAAGAAGTTTGTTGATTATTTTCAAAGCTAACAACTTTATTTCCAGAAATCTTGAAATAATCATGACAGTCAAGACCAATAATTGAGTATTGAGCCCACTTATTTCCTCCCTCAACCGACTCTAATAGAAAAGAGTTCTTTGTTCTTAGAAAAGTATTAAAAACAGATAATGGTGAAGCATTTGTGAGAGATATTTCTTTCACAATTGGTATTACGTTAAAACCTCTATCTTGTAGAGTATTAAATTCTTCTTTTGTAATCATTTTATTTGTGAGCTTATTACAGTATCACCGCGATTTATTTCATTTCTTTTAAACCAATCCCTATTAACCTCTAGAGCATATTTAACTTTATCGGTTGAGCATACGGATAATGTCGAAAATGGGTAAAGATTATAAATGTCTGAGATTACTCCCTCTTCTTTGATAAAAGCAATGCTTAAAGGAATAGAAGTATTTTTCATCCACATACATTGTATTTCTTCTTTATCCCAGATAAATAACATACCAAAATCTTTATCTATATTATCTCTATACATTAAGCCTTTCTTACGTTTTGAATAGTTGTCGGCAATCTCCATATTGGATAGAAGCTTTTCAATATTTACTTCTTTTGAAGCTGCTACTTCAGTATTGAAAAAAACCAATATTGCAAAGCTAAGAAGCCAGCTTTCTAAATAAGGAGATTGTTTCTTCATAATTATTGCTATTAAAAATAGCTGAGCCAGCTACAAATGTATCTGCTCCTGCGCTATATGCTGATGCAATAGTATCCTTATTAATGCCACCGTCAATTTCTAATTTAATGTCTTTCCCAGACGAATCAATCATTTTCCTTACTTTTTCGACCTTTTTAAGCGATGACTCAATAAAAGACTGTCCACCAAATCCAGGGTTGACACTCATGATTAAGATTAGATCTAAATCTTCTAATACATCTTCTAATACATTTACTTGAGTTGCAGGATTAAGAACTAATCCGGCTTTGCAACCTCTATCTTTGATTGCTGATACTGACCTATGGACATGTTTTGAAGCCTCAGGATGAAAGCTTACAAGTGAAGCGCCTGCATCAATAAAATCTTGGGCAAGCCCATCTACAGGATCAATCATGAGATGGACATCTATAAAAGAATCAATACCATATTCGCGCAAACTTTTGCAAACCATTGGGCCAATGGTTAAGTTTGGTACATAATGATTATCCATAACATCAAAATGCACCCAGTCAGCCCCTGCATTTAGTACTTCTTCAACCTCTTCACCAAGCCTTGCAAAATCTGCAGACAAGATTGATGGTGCAATAATTATTTCACTCATTTATTAATCTTCTTTCCTTATTATCTTATTAGCAAGCTCTAGTCTATCTTTTGTTCCAACATCTAACCAGATATCTGAGTAAATTTCTCCAGTTACTTTTTCCTCCTTAATTTGAGGTAAAACAATGCTTGACCAGCTATCAAATGGAAAATTATTATTATCAATCTTTGACAAAATATCAGTATTCAATAAAGAAATTCCTGACCATGTTAGTTTATTTATATCGTCACAAAATACTTTTCCATCTGGTCCAATATTAAAGTCTCCGTCTTTATTGTGATCAGGATTCTCTATACCCACCAAATGAATACATTCAGTTTCTTTATTAAGTTTTGATAAATCAAAATCGTGAAAAATATCTGCATTGATGATTAATATAGTTTCATCTCCTAAATAATCTTTAGCATTAACAAGGGCGCCACCGGTCCCATATGGATGTGGTTCTTCAACTAAGGTTAGTTTATGGTCTTTATAATTTTTAATTAAATGTTCCTTTATCTTATCTCCGTGATGCGAGACATTGATTATGATTTCATCAAAACCATTTGATAGAACATGTTTAATATTTCTATCAAGCAGAGTCTCATTTCCTATCTTTAAAAGAGGTTTAGGAGTTTCTTTAGTTAATGGCATCATCCTCTTGCCATAACCTGCTGCAAGAATCATACATTTCATAATGCCGCTAACCTTTCGTTTAATTTATTTTTAACTTTATCTTCAAAGAAAGACTTTGAATAATGTTTATCTGGTATGAGGTTTGTTAGATTTGAAAGGATATTTGGTAAATCCTTTAATCTAAAGTCTCGTCCTTCATCACAATATAAATTCGCTAATGTGCCCAATATTCTCATATTTCTTTGAATCCCAGACCATCTAAAAAATTCGAAAAGATCATCTTCTGATAAGGAAATATATGAGTGATCAAGAAAATACTTTAGATCTTTTTTAATAGTTAATCTATCAAAACTCATATAGTGATCTAATAAAATACCAGCAATATCGATTCCAATTGGTGCAATGCACATATCTTGAAAATCTATAACATTTACTTCGTTATGCTCATCTAAAATAAGATTTCTTCGCTCAAAATCAAAATGGCAATTATTTTTTGGGCATTCCTGTAAATTATCTAACGCGTTCATTATTAAATCATTCACAGGTTCATCAGCAGAAATATCTAAAAATCTTTCACAGAATATATATTTAAATTTATTCATTTGGTCTTTAAGATCGCTCGAACTCAGGTGCACAAGCCCTTCAATATCTGCCTTATGAATATCTACTAAGAGATCGATACTTTTATTTATAAGAAACTCCCTGTTTTGATCGTTCATTAATGAAATTAGATCATCATCTCCAAGATCATTTTGTATTGTTACACCTATTGTCGGATGATGAGAAATTATTTTAGGGACATTGATATTATGATTTTTTAACTGCCCAGCCACTGAAATGAAACTGTCATGATCGCCAAGATTTGGATTTAAATAGCATAAAACAAACGACTCTTTGCCACGTGAAACTCTCCAATATGATCTTCCACTTGCTTCATCTTTAAGGGGAGCTATGGAATCAAAACTTAAATCACACTTTTTGGCAATTTCTCGTATTTGTGATTCTTTCAATTAACTATTCTTTACGTCTTCCGGAAGTGGGGTATCGTCAGGTACAAAGAAATCTGGCATAAGCTCATTAAAGGGAACAGATGCATATTTTGAGAAATCTTTTACTCCTGCTTCATGAAGAACAACATCATCAATACAGAAGTTTCCAGTAAACTCTTTTGAATCTTTAGTTAAGATCTCGTATGCTGCATCAGCCATAATTTCAGGCGTTCTTGAAAGACGCATTATTTCATCACCTCCGAGATGGTTTTGAACCGCTGCTGTTGCGATAGCTGTTCTTGGCCATATAGCATTAACTGCAACTCCTCTATCTTTAAATTCTTCAGCCATACCAAGAACACACATGCTCATATTATATTTCGCCATAGTATATGCAGTGTGACCAGCAAACCATTTTGCTGACATATCAAGTGGTGGTGATAAATTCAATATATGAGGATTCTCTGCTTTAAGGAGATGAGGTAGACAGTATCGACTGACCATATATGTTCCCCTTCCATTAATTTGATGCATTAAGTCATATCGCTTCATTTCTGTATCCATTGTATTGGTAAGCTGGATAGCTGATGCATTATTAATACATATATCAATACCACCAAAGTGATCAACTGTTTGATTCACAACTTCTCTTACATTATCTTCATCTCTAATATCACAAATTAGAGGTAAAGCTTCTCCTCCAGCTTTAGCAATTTCTTCCGCAGCAGTATAAATAGTGCCTGGAAGTTTTGGATGCGGGTCAGCAGTTTTTGCTGCAAGAGCGAGTTTTGCTCCATCTTGAGCTGCTCTTTTCGCTATTGCTAGTCCAATTCCTCGGCTTCCGCCAGATACAAATATTACTTTATCTTTAAGGCTCATAATTTCTCCTATTAAAATTTTTCCATATATGGTCTTAGATCCATTTCTTGAGTCCAAGCTGAAGGATGCTGCGCATGAATGTTCCAATATGCTTCAGCAATTTCCTTAGGTTGTAAGATACCATCTTTTTCTTTCAAGGCGTAAGTCTGTGGAAAGTTTTCCTTTATGAATGGAGTATCAATAGCGCCATCAATAATAAAATGTGCAACATGAATACCTTGAGGTCCAAGCTCTCTAGCCATGCTTTGAGATAAAGATCTTAGTGCAAACTTTGCTCCTGAAAATGCAGAAAATCCTGCGCCTCCTCTTATAGAAGCAGTCGCACCAGTGAAAAATATAGAACCATGTCCTCTTTTTTTCATATATTTAGCAGCTTCTCTTCCAGTTAAAAATCCTGCAAATGCAGCCATCTCCCAAACCTTTTTATAGACTCTTGCAGTTGTATCTTCAATGGGAAAGAAAACATTTGCACCAGGATTAAATACTACAACATCAATTGGAGCAATATTCTCTTCAACTTCTTTAAATAATTTTGCTATTGCATCCTCATCTCTGGCATCAACACCAAATGGAGTTGCTTGATAACCAGCTTCTTTAATGCCATTAGCTAACTCTTCTAGTTCAGAAAAATTTCTTTCTCTTCTAACAGGACACGCGTGGTATCCCTTTTCAGCAAACTTTCGAGTAATTGCTGACCCGGTAGATGCACCTGCGCCAATTATGATGGCAGAAAATTTTGAATAATCTCTCATTTATAACTAAAATTTATTATGTAAAGTTTACAACTAAGTAACTTTACCAAATATATATAGTGTTATGAAAGT
>CACBGD010000007.1 GCA_902538705.1 uncultured SAR86 cluster bacterium
TTATTAGCAACAGTTTTTTAAAAAAAACCTCAATAATTTTCAATTTTGTTTCATTTTTGTTTCTTGTTAATGTTTTTTTGTCCATGTTCAATTAAAATGTAAAAATAAATTTTTTGGAGAACACTTATGGATCTTAAAAATAAAATTGCTCTTGTTACCGGTGGTGCATCAGGTTTAGGCCAAGCAACGGTTGAAGATTTTGTCGCCTCTGGTGCAAAAGTGGTAATCCTTGATATAAATGAAGATAACGCTAATAAAATAATCGAAAACTTAGGCGCTGACAAAGTTTCATTTATCTCTACCAATATTATGGAGGAGGATCCTGTAATATCGGCAGTAGATAAAATTAAAGAAGAACATGGAGCGCTTCACATAGCTGTTAATTGTGCAGGAACAGGGTATCCTGGAAGAATCCTGGGTAAGGAAGCGCCGCACCCATTAGATGCTTTTCAATTTATTATTAATTTAAATCTTGTTGGAACCTTTAATGTTATGAGAATTGCAGCAGAATTAATGGATAAAAATGAACCTGATGATGGAGGTGAAAAGGGTGTTATTATCAATACTGCTTCAGTTGCAGGATATGAAGGACAGATTGGTCAATCAGCTTATAGTGCTTCAAAAGCTGGAGTTATTGGTTTAACTATTACTGCAGCTCGAGATCTAGCAAGACACTCAATAAGAGTTTGTACTATTGCACCTGGGATATTTGATACTCCATTGATGCAACTTGCTCCTGATAAAATTCGTGATCCGCTTCTTGAATCAACACAGTTCCCCCATAGATTCGGTCAACCAAGTGAATTTGGTCAACTTGCTTCTCATATAGTTGAAAATTCTTATCTCAATGGTGAAACAATTAGATTAGATTCGGGAATGAGGATGAAACCTAGATAATGGAATACAAAGCTTATTACGTTGAAGAAAATGATGGAGTTTTTTCTTCGTCTATTAAAGAACTTGAAATACCAGAGCCTAATGATGGTGAGTTGCTTGTAAGTGTTTCTTATTCCTCTTTAAATTACAAAGATGCGCTCTGTGCTAAGGGAGTTAAGGGCGTTGCTGCTTTCTATCCTTTTGTGCCTGGAATTGATGCTGTTGGAACTGTAGCTAAATCGAAATCTGATGAATTCAAAGAGGGTGATAAAGTAATTTGTTCTGGTTATAAACTTGGCATGAATGTAAATGGTGGCTTTGGAAGTTGCATTTGTGTCCCCTCGGACTGGGTTGTTCCTCTTCCAACCTCAATGTCAGATTTTGAAGCAATGTCCTATGGTGTTGCTGGTTTGACTTCAGCTGCATGTATTAAATCTATTTTGGATAAAGGTGTTGTCGAAACATTACCAATGGCTGTGTCAGGCGTGACTGGCGGAGTAGGTTCAGTAGCAGCCGGCATCTTAACTAAGATTGGTTTTTCCGTTACAGCCATAACTGGCAAATCTTCTGAAGAAGCCTTTTTAAAGCAAATCGGATGTGAGCAGATCCTTAATAGAGATGAATTTTTAGAGGGAGGCGTTAGACCATTAGATAAAACTGCTTTTGGAGGCGGAGTTGATACAGTTGGGGGAGATATTCTTGCAAAAATTCTTTCACAAACTGCGCAAAAAGGCTCTGTTGCCTGTTGCGGGAACGTAGCAGGTGCGTCATTTCAATCATCTGTATTTCCTTTTATCCTCAGAGGTATCTCATTACTTGGAATTGATTCAGCAGAATCATCAATTGAATTGAAAAAATATCTTTGGGAAATGCTAGCAGGTGAATGGAAGTTAGATTTATCTGAACAGACAAAGACTATACAATTAAATGAACTCGATTCTGAAATTGATAAGATATTAGATGGACTTCAAATTGGAAGAGTAGTTATTAAACACGGAGATTAATATGTCAGATGATTTTGAAGAGTTTTATGAAGATAAAGAATCTAATGAAGATTCTAAATCAGATGCAAGAGTAGCTTTAGTGTTAGTGATTTGTTTTGTAGCTGCAGCTCTTTTTTGGGTATCAGGTCAGTAATTTAATCAGATAAGAACTTTTCAGCATCTAATGCAGCCATGCAACCAAATCCTGCAGATGTTATAGCTTGCCTATAAATTTTATCTGCAACATCACCAGCAGCAAACACGCCAGGCACAGATGTTTGAGTAACAGATCCATCCAAGCCAGAGTTTATTATTATATAGCCATCTTTCATTTCTAATTGGCCATCAAATATTTCGGTATTTGGATTATGGCCAATTGCTATGAAAACTCCATGCAAATCAATTGATGACATTGAGCTATCTTTATTTTTTAGTTTTATACCTGTTACACCGCTAGCATCTCCGAGCACTTCATCTAATTCGCTATTCCAGCGTATTTCAATAATTCCCTCATCAGCTTTCTTGAATACTCTGTCTTGAAGTATCTTCTCTGCTCTTAATTCATCTCTTCTATGAACTAGATGAACTTTTGAGCAAATATTAGCCAAATAAAGCGCTTCTTCTGCAGCAGTATTTCCTCCCCCAATTACAGCTACCTCTTGATCCTTATAAAAGAAACCATCACAAGTTGCACATGCAGAGACACCTCTGCCAAGAAATTCTTGCTCTGACGGGATACCTAGATATTTAGCGGAAGCACCAGTAGCTATTATCAGTGTATCAGCCTCATAAGTATTTGTTCCCTTCAGAAGAAATGGTGATTGCTCAAGGTTTACACTAGAAATATGATCATTGACAATTTCGACCCCAAATTTTTCAGCATGTTTTTTCATTCTTTCCATCAAATCAGGTCCTTGAAGATCATCACTGTCTCCCGGCCAATTTTCTACTTCAGTGGTTGTTGTTAATTGTCCACCTGGTTCAGCTCCAGCAATAATAACAGGATTTAATCCAGCTCTTGCTGCATAAATTGATGCTGCATACCCTGCAGGTCCAGATCCAAGAATTATTAGTTTATTAGTTGTCATAACTTAAGAAATAAAATTATAGTTCAATTATGAAGAAATTATATTAAAGAACTAATATAATTGATATTTAGGAGAATAATAATTGCTATCAAAAAAGTAAAAACTGATAATCAATTTAGGTCCTTTTCAACCAGCTTCCTTGGTTTTGGGCTTCTGGGCTTTTCTATTTACATATTTATTTCTCTTCTTTCTTACAATGCTGCAGATTCTGGCTTTTATTATCAAACAAATGATCCGGTTATCTTGAACCTTGGGGGACCACTTGGAGCAGTAACATCTGATTTTTTATTATCAACAATTGGAATAGGATCCTACCTTTTGCTTGCCTTAATTTCTTTGTGGTCTTTTGAATCAATAGCAAAATCACTATTATCATTCGCAGGTCCTATAAGACTAATTAGTGGGTTGATTTCATTAGTTTGCTTTATGGCTTTAAGCGAATTTTATATCTCTGGTGAGTCTTTTCCTCAAGGATCATCTGGTGGAATTGTCGGGAAGTTTATTTTCTTAAATTTAGTAAAGGTTTTTGGGTTAATAGGTAGTCTTTTATTTTTAGTTATTTTCTTGATCCCATCCCTGACACTTGCATTAAATATTCATTGGCCATTTCTTTTTTCATTCATTGGAAAACTAATTTTTAAATTATCTACATTTTTAAAATTAATGGTTGAAAGTTCTTTTAAGCTTTTAGAGAAGTTAATTTTAGCTCTTATCAGGAGCTTTAAAAGCTTCATACAAAACTTAAAAAATATCCAAAAAAATAAACAGACTCAGCCTTTAGATACTAAGTCAGCAAAATCTACACCTAAAAAAACTCCTGAAATAAAAACTATTCCCAAAACACAAAGTGTAATAAATCTTAAGAATGAAAAGCCAGATGAAAAAATAGATTTATCCAATTCTGATATGAGTGTAAATGAAGTACCTATTACAAAAATGCCAAGTACCGAGCTTCTTGATAGAGCATTAGATGATGGAGACTCCCTCAGTAAAGAGGATCTTGAATCTTTATCAGAACTTCTAGAGATCAAGTTAGATGAATTTGGAATTGAAGCAGAGGTTGTTTCCGTTTTACCTGGCCCGGTTGTTACTAGATTTGAAATTCAGCCAGCCCCAGGTACTAAAGCAAATAAAATTACAAATATTGCTCAAGATATTGCAAGATCACTTGCGGTTAGCAGTGTAAGAGTTGTTGAAGTTATCAAAGGTAAATCTGTTGTGGGTATTGAGATACCAAATACAAATAGAAAGATGGTCCGATTGAAAGAGATTCTTGCATCTTCAGCTTTTGAAAACTCGAAGTCACATTTATCTCTTGCCCTTGGAAAGGATATTGCTGGTAAAGCTGTTGTTGTTAATTTAGAAAAGATGCCTCATCTTCTTGTTGCAGGAACAACTGGCTCAGGAAAATCAGTTGGGATTAATGCAATGCTGTTAAGTTTATTATTTAAATCTGATCCTGAGGATGTGAGGCTGATATTGATAGATCCTAAAATGTTAGAGCTTTCTGTTTACGATGGTATACCGCATCTTCTAACACCAGTTATCACAGATATGTCTGATGCAGCAAATGGATTGCGATGGTGTGTTGCTGAGATGGATAGAAGATATAAGTTAATGTCTGCAATGGGAGTAAGGAATTTAGCAAGTTTCAATTCAGCAATCAAAGAAGCTTCTGTCAAAGGTGAGTCAATTCAGAATCCATTGAAAGAAGATGATGAGGACTTTTTAGAGGAACTACCATCAATCGTTGTTGTAGTTGATGAGTTTGCAGATATGATGATGTTGGTTGGAAAAAAAGTTGAACATCTTATTGCGAGAATTGCTCAAAAAGCTAGAGCAGCTGGTATTCATTTAATCCTTGCAACTCAAAGACCTTCAGTAGATGTGATTACAGGATTAATTAAGGCTAATATTCCAACAAGAATTTCTTTTCAAGTTTCAACAAAAATAGACTCAAGAACAGTCTTAGATCAAGGAGGAGCTGAACAGCTTTTAGGATATGGAGATATGTTATATCTTCCTGCAGGCCAAGGAGTTCCTGCAAGAGTGCATGGTGCCTTTGTTGGTGATGATGAGGTGCATAGAGTTGTTGATGATTGGAAAAAAAGGGGCACTCCTGATTTTGTAGATGAGATAACTTCAGATCTTCAGGACACTGGACCAATACCGGGCTGGTCTAATGCATCTGGATCATCTGGTGAAGAAGATGATGACCTCTATGATGAGGCTGTTAATTTCGTTATTGAGTCCAGAAGAGCTTCCATTTCAGCTGTGCAAAGGAAGTTAAGGATTGGATATAACAGGGCAGCAAGAATTATTGAATCAATGGAGGCAGCAGGATTAGTTTCCGAGATGAGCTCAAATGGCTCAAGAGAAGTTTTGGTCCCAAAAAGAAATTAGATGTATTTGAAAGCTTTAATTCTTTGTTTTCTATCATTTAATATTTCTGCAAAATCTTTAATCGATGATATTAATAACTTTCTAGATGCTGATAGGTTTTCGTATGAACAGGTTACAGAAAACTCAAATGAAGTTATATCAGGTAAATTAATTTTAGATAAACTCCAAATTTACTTAGAAATTATCACTCCATATAAAGAAAGCTATTTAATAAGCAAAAACTTTATTACCTATAACGATATAGATTTCTCTCAACAGAGAACCTTTGAGTACTCTGAAAATGATTTTCCAATCATCAACATTATTTCTAAAAAGAAGATACCGCAAGGTGATGATTCTTTAAATATACTCTCAGTTGAAGACTCTGTGTATGTTACTGATAAAATGACTAAGCAGGTTTTCAAAATTTCTTTGAAAGAGGAGGCAACTTTAGTTATTCAATTTAAAGATAATTTTGGAGTCGGTAACTCAATATTCCTCAACAAATTGTCATGAGTCTTTTATATATTGCTTTAGGAGGAGGGCTTGGAGCGGTGTTAAGGTTTTTGTTAACAGAACATATAAACAATAATATTTCTAACTTAATACCTTTAGGAACACTTTCTGTAAATGTGTTAGGTTGTTTTGTTATAGGATGTGTCGCAGGTTTAATTGCAAGTAAATCATCTCCGATGTATTTCTTTTTTATCATTGGATTTCTTGGCTCTTTTACGACCATGTCGGCATTTTCAATTCAAACATTTGAATTATTAACTACCAATACGATAAATGGCATTATCTATGTTATTTTGACTTTTAGTTTTACAATATTAGCTACATATTTAGGACTAATGGTCTTTTCAAAATGATTGATATTAATTTTCTCAGAGCAGAGCCAGAAAAAGTAAGGGATTTGTTAAAAATCAAAAACTATGATTTGAAAATAGATTTATTTAGAGATATAGACTCTGAAAGGAAGACGCTGCAAGTTTTAGTTGAGGATTTAAAAGGTCAAAAAAATAACTTGTCCAAAGAATTCGGAGAATTGAAGAAGAATAATCAAGATACGTCAGAGTTATCAAATCAGTTAAAAGAAATAAAAAAACGACTTGAAGAAAAAGAAGATTCTCTTAACACTATTCTTTCAGGTTTAAGAGATTTCTTGCTTGATATTCCAAATATACCTCATAAAGATGTAGAGCCTGGATCTAGCGAAGAGGATAATAAGGTAATACGGACATTCGGTGATATTCAAAAAAAAGACTCGATTGATCATCTTGATATTTCATCAGATATAGATATTGAGTCTGCTGTTAAGATTGCTGGATCAAGATTTGCAGTCCTTAATAATGATATCGCTAAACTTCATAGAGCTCTCATTTCATTTATGCTTGATATCGCTGAAAAGAATGGGTATGAAGAAAGGTATGTACCCTATATTGCAAATTCGAAGAGTTTAGTTGGCACAGGACAGTTACCGAAATTTGAGGATGATCTTTTCAAAGTATCGGATGACTTATATCTTATTCCAACTGCTGAAGTGCCGTTAACAAATCTCTTTGCTGATTCTTTGCTTGAAAAAGATAGTCTCCCTGCAAAGGTTACCTCTCATACTCCTTGTTTTAGATCAGAAGCTGGAAGTTATGGAAAAGATACCAGGGGACTGATAAGACAACATCAATTTGAAAAAGTAGAAATAGTTCAGGTTGTTCATCCAGAAAAGTCCGATGAAGCACTTGAAGATTTATTAAGCAATGCTGAGGAAGTACTTCAATTATTAGAGTTACCTTACCAAGTCGTTCAATTATGTGGTGGTGACTTAGGTTTTTCATCATCAAAAACATATGACATAGAAGTTTGGTTACCTAGTCAAAATAAGTATAGAGAAATATCTTCATGCTCAAATTTCACAGATTTCCAGTCTAGAAGATCAAAAATAAGATTAAATGATGATGGACATAAAGTTCATCCACATACGCTTAATGGATCAGCATTGGCGGTTGGAAGAACATTAATTGCTTTAATCGAAAACTTATATGATGAAAAAGAATTAATTCTCATCCCAAAACCTCTTCAAAAGTACCTTAATAAAGAGGTAATTAAGGTTAAATAGCAATTTGTCACGATATTGTTTAAATTTCTTGTTGAAGGTATCTGAAATAGGCGTAGAATATTAATAACCCCAAACGGATAACTAAGAGGAGTATTATGAAAAAAATTCTAATTTCTTTATCAGTTTTCTTTATCGGCTTTTCTTTTGCTGCCAATGACACGTCTTCTTCAATTTCTGGTTCTATCAATGTTCCAGGAGCGACAATTACTGTAGAACACGTTCCAACAGGTAGCACAAAGTCTTCAGCCGCTAATGATTCTGGTAATTTTAATTTTTCCGGTTTAAGACCGGGTGGCCCCTATGTAATTACTGCCAGTGCTGCTGGATTTAATACAGAAAGGGTTGATAATGTTTATTTAACCCTAGCTGAATCAAATTCATTTGATGTAGTGCTTGTAAGCTCTACTGCAATTGAAGATGTTGTTGTCACAGGAGTAAGATCTGGAATTTCTTCTTCTGGACCTGGTTCTACAATAACAGCTGATGATATAGCTTTAACAGCATCTATTGATAAGGGTATTGGTGACTTCTTGAAACGTGATTCAAGATTTGCGATCCAAGGTACCTTTAGAGATGTTCAGATTTCTGCTTTAGGTTCAAATAACAGATATAACAACTTTACAATTGATGGTGTTGCTGCAAATGATCCGCTTGGATTGAATGCTAATGGATTTGCTTCAGTTAGAAACCCAATCAGTGTAGAGACCTTAGCTCAGATCAGAGTAGATTTTGCACCTTACAGTGTTACTAAAGGTAACTTTGGTGGTGCTAATATTAACGCTGTAACTAAGTCAGGAACTAATGAGTTTGAAGGAAAAGTCTATGGCTATGATACTGATCAAACAAATGTTGGTGATGTTTTAGGAGAACCTGTTAACCAATTCTCTGATGAAACTAAAGGTTTTGTTTTTGGTGGTCCAATCATAGAAGATAAGCTTTTCTTCTTTGTAGGATATGAAGAATCAGAAAGATTCTCACCAAGTAATTCTCAGCCAATTGCTGCAGAGGATGAAGCAGAGCTTCGTCAGCTTCAGGACTTTTTATTATCAAGATATAACTATGATTCAGGATGGCCAATTTTTAATGCACCACCTGAAACACAAGAGCAGACGCTCATCAAGTTAGATTATTCCATCAATGATAATCATAGAGTTGAATATATCTATCAAGAAACTCAGGATATAAATATAAGAGAATATGACAGACCTAATCTGAACTATGTTTTTTCATCTCACTATTATGTATATCCTATTGATAGGGAGAAAAATACATTTACCTATGTTGGTGACATAAGTGATGACCTTTCAGTAGAAATGAAATATTCAGATATTGTTTATAAAAATGACCAGGATTCCCTTGGTGGAGAAAACTTTGGACATCATAGAATTACTCTTTCAAGTGGCGAATATGCTTACCCAACTAGTGAGCAATATAGAAGTGCAAATGAAACAAATATTGATGAGCAAATCTTAAATCTTAAAGCTACTCTTTTAAGAGGAAACCATACGATTTCCGTTGGTTATGATAAGCATGACAAATTTGTATCTAATCTATTTATAGCTTTCGAAAATGGTAGATGGAGATGGGATAGCGTAGATGATTTTGTAAGTGGTAACCTTGATGGTCTAAATACATTGCTTGTTATTAAGCCAGTTGATGGAAATCTCATGACTGGTGCTGCAATTGTTGATATTGATATGTCTACTTTTTATATTGAAGATGTTGTTGATGTAAGTGATATTTTAACCCTAAATTTTGGAGTTAGAGTTGACAACATCGATCAGCCTGAAAATACAAGAGGTTATAACGCAGCATTTGAAGGCTTAACAGGTTTTTCTAACACTGCTCCTCTTGAATCAACTGTAATTCAACCAAGGTTTGGATATAAGCTTGATATTGGTGGTAGTAAGTTAATAAGCGGTATGGACAGAGTAGAGGGTGCTGAACTCTCTGGTGGTATCGGAGTTTTCTCTGGAAGGGTGCCACAGGTTTGGATGACTAACCCTGCTGCTAACACGGGTGTTGCAACCATATTTGCTGGTAGCTGGATGATGGATTTCACAGGAATTGATATCAGAGACTACTATGATGGCTTAAACCTTCAAGCTCTTCTTCCTGATTCAGCAGCAAATGAATATGGTCCAAATTCAGATCTATCTGCTTATGCAGGTGCTGGACCAGCTGTTGCAAATCATCCTAATTTCCAAGTGCCTTCTGATCTCAAATTATCTATGGATTTAACCCTATATTTAAGAGGTGGAGCAAGACTTACTGCAAATTATATAAAGAGTGAAGTAATTGATGCGATCAATTTCACAGATGCTGGTGTTGAAGCTCAAGAGCCGATTCAAATTTCAGCAGATGGTAGAGCAATTTATGAAAATGGATATACCCAAAATACTGTTATGAGTAATACAAGTAAGGGCGGAATGGAGTCATTTAGTCTTTCTATAGATAAGCAGTTTGATAATGGTGTTAATGCTTTTGCAAGTTATACAACTGTTGATTCATCAGCTCTTTGGGATGGAACAGAAGCCAGAGCTCAGTCTCTTTATAGAGGAACTGCTAGAGCGGCTGCTCTCCAACCATCTATGGGTAAATCTGCATGGAATACTGATCATAGATTAATTGCTGGACTTGATTATGTTATGAACGAAGGTTCAAGAAAAGCTACAACATTTTCATTATTCTGGAATGCCCAATCTGGAAGACCATATAGTTATACATGGTACAGATATGATCTATTTGATTACGATGATAATGTCTTAGCTTACATTCCTGGTCCTGGTGATCCTAATGTAGTCTATAGTGGGGTGAGTGAAAACCTTGTCCTTGATCATATTGAAAGGCTTGGACTTTCAGGACTAGCTGGGCAAATTGCTCCAAGAAATATAGGTAATGCAGATTATTATAGATCTCTTGATATGCGAATTGCACAAGAAATACCTGGATTTATGGATGATGATAAATTCACTATCTATTTTGATGCTGTCAATATTCTTAATTTCTTCAATGATTCTGAAGGTTTAAGATATTTCAAAGGGTTTACATCTGAAATCTTAGAAACTGATGGCCTAGATGACGAGGGTAGATGGATTATTACCGGAATAAGAGATGACCGTTCTTTCATTGATAACAATTCATCTTCTTACAGATTCCAGCTAGGATTCTCTTACGAATTCTAATTAGAATTGTATTCTTTAAAAGGGCGGTTTTTCCGCCCTTTTTTTTGATAGAATAGAAGTATGAGTACCGAAGTTCCGGAAATATCTCTTATATCCTTACAAAATCAAAGCCAATCGGATTTAAAAATACTTAAAGAGGCTCTTAACTCTCATGGATTTTTTACGATCACTGACCATGATATTGATGATTCTTTATTAGATGACAGTTATACATGCGCCAAGGAATTTTTTGATTTACCAGATGAAATTAAGAATCAATATGCGAGACCAGAAATTGGAGGAGCAAGAGGCTATACACCTTTTGGTAAGGAAACTGCTTTGGGTGAGAACGTAGCAGATCTCAAGGAGTTTTGGCACTTAGGTCCTGAAATAAATACTAGTTTTGACTCTAGAATACATGAAAATATTAAAGTACATGAGTTATTAGACTTTAATACTCATTTTAATACCCTTTTTACATCACTTAACCAGCTTGGTATAAAAGTACTTGAGTCAATTGCGCTCGTACTTGATCTGCCTAAAAACTTTTTTGAGGAAAAAGTAATACGAGGTAATTCAACTTTGAGACTTCTTCATTATCCACCAATTGCATCAGACGAAAACGTTTTAAGAGCAAGAGCTCATGCAGATATAAATCTCATTACATTACTTGTCGGTGCCGAAGAGGGCGGTCTCGAAGTTCAAAATAAGGATGATGAATGGATTCAAATAAAACCAAATTCAAAAAGTATCGTATGTAATATCGGAGATATGATGCAACTTATCACGGAGGGAAATCTAAAAAGTACACCTCACAGAGTGGTTGAGTACAGTGCAAATGATTCTAAATCAAGATACAGCATGCCTTTCTTCCTGCATCCATCACCAGAGGTAGTTCTAAAGTCTGTATTTAATGAAAATGATGAAGGTGTTTTAGCTCATGATTTTCTTGAAGAAAGAATCAAGGCTATAAAGCTATATTAACAATATGGACTTTTACTACTTTCAGCTTTTAATTGGATTTATTGGACTTACAGCTATAGCAATTCCATTTTCCTCAAGCATTAGAGAAATTAATTATAGAAATATTGGTGTTGGAATTTTATTTCAAATAGTTTTAGCTTTCATTTTAATAAAAATACCACTTATCGTAACCTTTTTTAAGTCTTTGGGTGACGGTGTTATTGCTCTTCAAAATGCTACCCAGCAAGGAACATCATTCTTATTTGGATTCTTATCTAGTCCTGGATTGCCCTTTGTGCAATCCGATCCATCAGCTCAGGTTCAATCAGCTTATTTTGCTTTTGGTATATTGCCCTTTATTTTAGTGATGTCTGCTTTAACAGCATGGCTATGGCATATTAAAGTATTAAAAGTAATAGTTGATGCTTTCTCAAAAGTTTGCCAGAAGCTATTTAATATTGGAGGCCCAATTGGCCTTGGAGCAGCCGCTAATGTTTTTGTTGGTCAGGTTGAAGCTCCTCTTTTAATAAGACCATATCTTTCAAAACTAACCAATAAGGAGTTATTAATTCTCCTCACAGCTGGTATGTCAACAGTTGCTGGTTCTATTATGGTTGCCTTAGTAACAATTCTAGGTGGCCAATTTCCTGATATTAATTTGATACAACATCTCATAACAGCTTCAGTTATATCAGTTCCTGCAGCGATTATTTACTCAAATATTATGATGCCATCAAACGTAGTTACTACTTTTGACGAATCAAAACTACCAAAACTTTATAACAGCTCAATGGATGCAATAACTAAAGGAACCAGAGACGGACTTGAGATTGCTTTGAGTGTTGGTGCAATCTTAATAGTTTTTATTACCTTAGTTGCGTTAGTTGATTCGTTGTTAGGGTTAGCAAATGAGGATTTATCTTTACAAGCTATTTTGGGATTTATTTTTGCTCCAATTTGTTGGCTAATGGGTATCCCTTGGGAAGAGGCAATTGTTGCAGGACAATTATTAGGAATTAAGACTGCACTAAACGAATTTGTTGCATATGCAGGATTAGCAAACTTAGAACCTGGGATTCTGTCAGAGCAATCAAAACTAATTACGCTTTATGCTCTCTGTGGTTTTGCTAATTTTTCTTCGGTTGGTATTCTTGTTGCAGGTGTCGGGGCTATGGCTCCCGAAAGAAAGAATGACCTAGTAAGTGTATCTCTTAAAGCATTAATAGGAGCAACCTTGGCATCTTGCATGACAGGTCTAGTAATAGGTTTTGTTAATTATTTATAACAATAAATAAATTAAGGTAACTTGCAAAAGATATCCAGAGAACATATGGGACAAATAAAAAGAATGCCAGCTTATTCTCTTTGTACATTAAATTTAAGATATAAATATTTATTACAATAAGTAAATAAATATCTAAAAGAGCCACCAAAGGCATTTGAAATCTAAAAAATAGCCACGACCATATTGCATTAAAAAATAATTGAACAAAAAAGAGTGAAAATATCTTTTTATGAGCAAGGAATGCTGAAACCAGCATAAATATATAAAGAATTGGCCAAACTATACCAAAGACATAACTAGGAGGATTAAGCTCACTCTTATTAAGTGATAAGTACCAAGAATCAGTGCCAGTACTTGTTGAAGCCATGCTCCCGATAGCAGCAGCAATAATAACAGCCACTATTAGAGTAAGTCTTCTTACCCTGCATGAATTAAGAGATACCATTATCTTTTTCTAAAAAATCTTTTAAAAGTTTCTTTGATTGTTTCTGTAAATTTAGAACCTTCTGGACGAGCCTCATTAAAAATATAAAAGCTCATAAAAACTAGAGTTATTATGAAAATTATAATTGATGTATCCATATTTTAAACCTTCTCTACAACTAGAGAGCATATTGAGTATCCAGCCCCAAAAGAACAAATAACTCCTATCTCACCAGATACAAAGTCGCCTTTTGTTTCATGAAAAGCAATCACAGAACCAGCAGAGGCAACATTGCCATATTTTTCCAGAACCATAGGTGCAATTTTAGGATCATAATCCTCTCCCTTAAGTTTTTTTGCAATAAAATTTATCATATTCCCATTTGCTTGATGCAACCAGAATCTTTTAACATCATCAGCGCTATGTTGAAGTTTTGAAAGCTGATTAGATATTATTTCAACAACCATAGGACATACTTCCTTGAAAACGCTTCTACCATTTTGCCTAAACATAACCTCATCACCTCTATTCAAATCATCAGTTCGATTCATATAGCTAAAGTCACTTCTAATATTATTTGAGAATTGAGTAATAAGTTCTCTATCTTTTATTTCAAAAATATCCTTGGGATTATCTAAATTTCCTTGGACTATTGTTGCCACACATGCATCACCAAAAATAAAATGGCTATCTCTTATTCTGAAATCATTACCTGGAGATGTTAATTCTGGATTGATCACAAGAATTGTAGAGGCTAAACCAGATGCTATATCACTGTAAGCATTGCTAATTGCAAAAGTAGTAGAGGAACAACCTACCAACATATCATAGGCGTATCCATTGATACCCAAAGCCTCTTGGATCTCAATTGCAATTGCTGGATAGTTTCTAGCAGAATGAGAAGTGCCTAAAATAACACCATCTATATCATTTGTAGATATACCAGCACTCTCAATAGCTTTTTTAGCAGACTCAATTCCCATCTCAGCAAGGATTGAAGTATTATTTGGAAGCTCTGGTCTGGTTTTTGGTTTCATTCTTTTTGGATCAAGACAATTAGCTTTATCAAATAAGTATCTTGTTTTAATACCAGAAGCTTTTTCTATGAAGTCTGAACTTGAGTGTGACATAGCTTCTATGGATCCAGCAGATATAGCTTCTGAATTTGCTACATTAAAGTTATCTACGAAAGCGTTATAAGAATTCACAACTTCGTCGTTGGTAGTTAAACCATCCTCAGGTATCCAAAACCCAGTACCAGTGATATAAATATTTTGCATTTTTCAATCAAAAAAGTGATTATATTTTATAACTTTATGGAAAAAATATCAGTCAAAATAGAAGATAAAGAAATATTAGTCAATTTTTGGAAAACTAATAAAGAAAACCTTAAGGGAATCTTTTACATTCATCATGGAATGGCTGAACATATCGAGAGATATGACTATGTTGCCAAAAAATTAAATAATCATGGCTATAGTGTGGCTGGATATGACCAATTAGGACATGGGTGTAATCAGGCAGAAGGAAAAGGTATCTTTGCAAAATCTGACGGATGGAATAAAGTAATTAAAGAGGCAACAGCTGTATCAAATCATTTCTACAATTTGTATCCATCATCACCATCTTACCTCTTAGGACATAGTATGGGATCATTCATTTCGATGAATGTAGCAAATAATATTAAGAACCTAAAAGGTATATTTTTAACAGGCACTTATTTGCCAACAAAAATTGAAATTTATTTGCTAAAGTTTTTATTAGGATTTGAAAGACTATTTTCGTCTAGAAATAATGTAAGCAGAGTGCATAAGATTAATTTCCAAAGACTTAACTCATTCTTTAGGAATCCAAGAACTCAATTTGATTGGCTGGCGAAAGATAAAGATGTTGTTGATGCTTATATTGCAGATAATAATTGTGGATTTGATTGTACTAACTCTCTTTGGTGTGATTTTATAGCTGGAAATGAAAATATTATGGCTTTTGAAGATTTAAAAAAACTTAATAAAGAGATTAGAATTTATTTAGCAGCTGGGAAAGATGATCCATGCATTCAGACCGGGAGTGGAATTAACGGACTATTTGAAGCCTTTAATGATTCTTTTGAAAATGTTTATTTAGATTTATATGATGGAATGAGACACGAAATACTTAATGAGTATTGTAAAGACGAATTACTTGAATCATTTATTAAGTTTATAAAAGAATGAAAAAAATCTTATTAGTAATTATATTTTTGATTGCAGGATGTTCAAAAGTCTATGATGAGATGCATTCACATACAATTTATCATGACGGTTCTTTACGAGAGTATTATATTCATGTCCCTGAAAATCTTAATGAAAATATTGATCTTGTTGTTGGTCTTCATGGCTACACGGGTACACCTGAATCATTCATAAGAACAGGTGATGCTGATTTTAATAACTTTCTATCCTCAAAGAAAATGATTGGTGTTTATCCCGTGGGTAAATCATTCTATTTCAAGGGAAGATTTTTTAGCTCTTGGAACGACCTAACAGGTTCAATTGGGCAAGGACCTAAGGGAGATATATGTGACATCGAAAGAGATTTTTATCCATACCCTCCAGATTGTTCGGAGCCCCATAGATGTTCATGGGCAAGTTGTGGGGATGATATCGGCTTTCTTGAGAAAGTAATTGACGAAGTAAAGAGTAAATACAACATAGATAATGTTTTTGTAGCAGGAATGAGTAATGGTGGAATGATAGCTCAAGCAGTGGGTTGCAGTATTCCAGACAAAGTAGACGGCGTTATAAATATTGCCGGTATGCAGTCACTGGGAATGAGCTGTATACCTTATCTGCCAACATCAATGGTCATATATGGATCAAAAAAAGATACAACAGTTCCACCTCTTGAGATTGTAGCCTCAGATGGATATTTCTATGAACCCATGCCAAATACAGTTGATGAATGGAAAAATGCTTTCAACTGCTCCAAAAAAGAAGTCGAGGAGATAAATCTACCCTCTAGGATAACAAAAACGCACTATTCAGATTGCGATGATGGTGTAACAATAACTTCTCTTCTTGATCATGAAAACACACATGATTGGCCTAAGCCCTATAACTGGGGGCTAGAACTGTTATTTTCTAGTTTACTTAACTAAACATAGCCTTTTTGTTATACTTTTGTAAGTGTTACATATTATGCTTTTGGTATTAGGGGGGACGTAATGAACACAAACAAAGTAATCTTAAAACCACTTTTTAAGAAAAAAAGTGATCCTTTAACTCTGCTTTTGAAAGATATCTTCAAAGAGAACAAAAATGCAATGTCATATCTCGGGGCCTTATCAATCGGTTTAGGGTTTTCAGAGGTAAATACTGTTTCTGCTGAGGAAAATATAGAAGAAGTTATAGTAACAGCCTCAAAAAGAGAATCAAATCTTCAAGATTTACCCATGTCAGTTCAAGCTATTACATCAGAAGAGCTAGAAGCTAAAAATATTTCAGACTTTAACGACATAGCTAATCTTGTTCCAAGCATTACCGTTGATGATAGTGGTAGTGGAAACTCCTACTTTTATATAAGAGGTGTTTCAGATGGAGGATTCGGAAATAGGGCAGGAGCTCAAGCTTCAACTGCTCTTTATATTGATGAGCAACCCCTCTCAACAATTGGAGGCAACCCCGACCTTCATGTATATGATGTTGAAAGAGTTGAAATCCTTACTGGTCCTCAGGGAACACTTTATGGTTCATCGTCTCAATCAGGAACTGTTCGTATTATTACAAAAAAACCAAATCCTGACTCTACTGAATTTGGGTTTGATGTTGAGTATGGAGATGTTCATGATGGAACTCCGGATCGGTCGCTTGAAGCTTTTGTAAATCTACCTTTAGGTAATTCAGCTGCGTTAAGATTGAGTGCATATGATTTACATTCAGGTGGATGGATAGATAACGTTGAGACAACTCAAAATTTTACCTATCTTGGATCCCATACAAATTCTGACTATATTGAATTAAGAGATGACTATAACTCAAGTGATAAAGAGGGTTACAGATTAAGATTCTCGAATGAATTCGATAACGGACTTAATTTAGATATTTCTTTTCTCCAACAAGATTATTTTTCAAATGGTTCATGGGAAACAGATCCAGCTGAAGGTGCAAGAAAAGTTTCTAGATATACTCCTGAAACTTTTGCTGATGACTTTACTCAAGCATCTGTAACATTGACCGGCCCGTTAACAGAAAATATTGATTTTAGCTTTACAAGTTCAATGTTTGATCGAGACATTGCCTATACATATGACTATACACAATATGTTTATTATTACGGCTATGACTATTATGCTGCTTACTATTATGAATATGATTATTATGCATCAACTGATCCTAGAGTTTTCTATACTCAGTTTGATGACTATAAAAGAAATTCTAACGAATTCAGGATTCAATCAGTAACAGATTCTGGTTATCAGTGGATTTTGGGAGCCTTTCATGAAACCAATGATCATGAATATCAAACTTACTATGATTTTATGGGACAGCTATCGACATCTCTTACAGTAGTTGATAACCGCTGGTGGGGACAAGACAATATAAGAGATGATGTGCAAAAAGCTGTATTTGGTGAGGTCACAATTCCTGCATCCGATAAAACTGATATTACCGTTGGATTTAGGAAATATGATACTGAAAATACTTTCGATGCTAAAGATGGTTATTTTGGATACTATGAAACTGATCCTAATCTTGGTTATGTCGGAAGAACAAATACCTACAAATTTGATGATAGTGGTGTAGTTCCGAAATTTAATATTGCTCATAGACCAAACGATGATCTATTAGTCTATGCTACATATTCAGAAGGCTTTAGACCGAGTGGGATTAATAGAACTACGGGAAGAACTGCTGAGCTAGTTCCTGATACTTATACATCTGATCTTTTAAGAAACTTAGAGTTAGGATGGAAATCCACACTTGCAGATGGAAAAGTCATATTTAACGGTTTAGTATATTCTATGAATTGGGAGGATTATCAGTCTACTAGATATGTATATGATCTTTTGACAGTGGCATATGTTGATAATGTAGGTATGGCCACTGTAGAAGGAGCTGAGCTTAGTTCCAATTTCATTATATCTGACACCTTTTCAATGTCTTTAATGGCAAATTTCAATGACCCTACAATGGATGATGATATTGTCGATGCGGGGGGAGATGTTCTTGGTAACAAAGGAAATACATTAGCCTATGTTCCAGAAAAGAGATTTATATTTACCCTTGATAAGGATTTTACTGTAAAGGGTAAACCAGCTTACTTTAGTATGGATACTTCATATACTGGCGAGCGTTGGTATGACGAGACAAATACAACACCAATGCAGTCGTATTCATTAATGAACTTAAGAACTGGTATGGAATTTGGCGGCGGTGTATCAGGTGAAATTTTCATAAATAATGCAAATGACACAAGACCTGTTTTAGGGCTTTATAATGATTTTAGTGAATTTAGACAGACTAGTTCTCAACCAAGAGTAATTGGATTAAGAATCAGATATAAGTACTAAAAATATCTTCTAAAGATTTATTGAGTACTTTTGGGTCTTCGTAAAATGGGAAGTGTGCAACACCTTCCATAACATTCAGATTAGCACTACCAAACATATCTAGCATTGCATCTATCTTCTTTTTTGATACAAGCTTATCCATCTCGCCGATAAGTATATGAATATTTTTGATTGTTTTAATATCATTTTCATCCATTCTATAACTCATACATGCATTCATATCGGTAGATAAGATATCCTTTGATACTTGATTAAAGAGTTTCTTCAAACTATAGAGAGCAATCTCTTTATCAAGATCATTAATTTCTTTTGATCCATATGGACTAATAATTTTTCCATCTGTTTTTTTATAAAAGCTACTTCCCATTGCTCCAAAAGTTTTTTTAGGTTTTTCCATTTTTGGTAATTTATGCACACCATATTTAGTAAGAAAATCAGCTGCACCATCAAGATTTCTTGAGGATCCATCAAGCAAGGCCGAACCTACAAAAAGTGGATATTGACAGTTAAATAAAACAACACTTTTAAGAGACTTTCTCTTTGAAGATGCTAACTCCATTGCAACTAGACCACCCATACTATGTCCGCACAAATGTATATTTGATAAATTAGCCTCATCAATACAATCTGAAATAAACTCTGCATACTCCTTGATGCTTTTTGCTTTAGTAGGAGTTGATCCACCATGCCCAGGCAGATCAATTGATAATACTTTATTAAAAACTTTAGGATTAAGTGAAATAAGATCTGCTACCCTGTGATCCATACCTGCACCAGGTATAAATAAGACTACCTCTTTGTTGGCATCAAGAAGGTCGTAATTATGAATATATGCGGTACCTTTGTTATTTTTTAAAAACATTTCGAGAAATATAAAAAATCATAAGTATGTATATTGCAATTAAAGGAACAGATGATAAAACTAAAATATATTTTATGCTATCAATGCCTTCAAGTGACATTATTAATATTGGTTGAATAATAAGCAAAAAAGCAAAGACCAATCTTAAAGATTTACTTGGACGTTTTGAGGCTTGCCTCATTGCAGTTGAAGCTAATACATAAGAGCATGAGTCATATGTAGTACATAGAAATATTGTTGCTATGAAAGCATATAAAATAATTAAGATATATCCGTAAGGCAATGTTAGTAATGATTCAAGTGCAATTCTTCCACTGGGGACAGTCTTGACCATTTCAGGAATGTCCATTATGCCTCGTTCATATAGATTTAATGTAAGTCCTCCAAGAACATAAAAGTGAATAAATGTAGCAAAAGAGCCTATAAATACTGTTCCAAGAATCATTTGTCTTATAGTTTTACCGTTAGATATTTGAAGTATAAAAGTACCTACAAATGGAGCTAAAGCCATCCACCAAGCCCAATAAAATACTGTCCAACTTTGTGCAAAAGAACTCTCAGAAAAAAAACTCATTTGAATATATTTTTTTATCATAAAACCCGTTGATTCAATTGAGTTATCTATGATGAATTGTGTTGGCCCAATAAGCAGAATTACCATAAGCATTACAAGAACTAGTACTACATTTATGTTACTTAATCTTTTTATGCCACCCTCAAGACCTTTATAAACACTAGTCCCAAATATACCAAGACAAATAAATAAAATTATGACTTGGAAAAGGAAAGAGTTATTTATTCCTATCAAATAAGACGTCATCTCAGCAATTACAGGAAAAGACACACCCATTCCTACACCAGCGCCTGCAAGAATCGCTAAAATGAAAACAATATCAAAGATATTTCTAATAACTCGGCTTGAAATACTATTGCCTGTGACTAAAATACCACCAAAAGATAATTGGACTTTTGGATTTTTTAAAACAGCAACAGTAAAAGCAACTCCAGGTAAGGCGTATAAGGCCCAGCCTACAAATCCCCAATGAAACAAGGGATAAGCTTGACTATATTCAATAATCCCTTCAGATGAAATATCAAGTCCAAATGGATTAGAATTAATTGTTGAAGCCCACTCCACCGGTGCTGCCCATAAGATTGATGCGCCCATTCCAGCAACAAACATCATTGCTCCCCAAGATAGATTGCCAAAAACTGGTCGTTCATTTAGTAATATTTTTTTTGATCCAATTGGAAATATGCATAACATAAACAAAAATACTATTACTCCAAAAGCTCCTAGCTCATATATATTTTCAAGCTTAATGCTTGCAGCTGAATATAAATATCCAAGAGTTTCTGTTGATTTATCAACATCAATGAGAACATATAAAGAAATGAGAAATGAGAGTAAAATAGGGATAATTATTAAAGAGGGATTCCAATCTTTATTTAGAAGGTTTTTCCTAATCATATGAGTAAAAATAATTCCGTACAGATAGCATACCAGAATGCTACAGATTTAATTGATAAAAAGGATTATATACAAGCCTCTGAACAGCTAAATGAGATTTTGAAAGTTTTTCCAAATGAGCTTAATTCAATATATTTGTTGATAGATTGTTATATAAAATTAAATAAGCCTACTAAAGCACTTAAATCTGTTCATGAGGCTTTAAACATAAAAAATGATGACAAAAAGCTTTTGCATTTAGAGATTAGACTTAATGAATTTCTTGAGAGAGATTCAGAATGTATCTATCTTTTAAAAAAATATATTAATAAATTTTCAGATATAGGTGCTTTAAAGCATTTATCTAATCTATTGGTCAGACAAGATAAATCGGAGGAGGCGGATGAGTTAATAAAAGATTTCTTCGAGAATAATGAAGACTATGGTCTTTTATACAAAGGCGTCAGACATTTACATGCATCTAGATATAGAAAAGCAGAGGATGCCTTCAAAAAAGTACTCAAAGAAGATGATAAAAATATTGATGCATTGAGGTTTATGGGAATACTTGCATTCAAATCTGGGAATCATGATATTGCTGAAAAGATGCTCGTTAGAGCACTCATGCTTGATCCAACTTATAGCTTAGTTTGGGCAAACTTAGCTCAAGTATATAGTGTTACAGGTCAGCTAGATAAAGCTGAGAAGTCTTTTAAAAATATTCTTAATATGGAACCAAATAATGGCTTGATTTGGGCTGAATATGGAACTGTATTAACTAAACTTGCAAATTATAAAGATGGAAAAGAGGCATATTTAAAAGCTTTAGACTTTAAACCTGATAGTCCAAGAGTGCATTTAAGCTTAGGTCATGTATATAAAACAATGGGGGAAATAGATAAATCAATTGATTCTTATAAAAATACTATTTCTCAAAATAAATTGTCTGGTGAAGCTTATTGGAGTTTAGCTAATCTTAAAACATATTCCTTTTCAGAAAATGAGATTAAAGAAATGGAACAAACTTTAAAAGAAGATATGTCA
Source organism: uncultured SAR86 cluster bacterium (assembly GCA_902538705.1). Lineage (GTDB taxonomy): Bacteria > Pseudomonadota > Gammaproteobacteria > Magnimaribacterales > D2472 > CACNXK01. Next base: position 22,183 of record CACBGD010000007.1, read on the forward strand.
GATGTTGAAAGATCTCAAATGCATTTTGCGCTTGGGAAAGCCTTAGAAGCCAAAAGAGACTTTGATAACTCTTTTCAAAATTATTTTGAAGGTAATAGAATAAAAAAAGAACAAATTAAATACTCTTCAAAAGATACAACCGATAATACGAAAAGAATATTAAGTTTTTTTAGTTTTGAAAATATCAAAAACATTGCGGAATCAAGCACGAATGATCGAGATCCAATATTTGTTCTAGGGATGCCTAGATCTGGTTCAACACTCATAGATCAAATTATCTCATCACACAGCAAGGTCGATGGTACCCAAGAATTACCTAATATCATTAAAATAGCAGCTGAATTAAATGCTAATAATAAAAATTCTTATCCTGAAATCCTTAATGAATTTAATAATAATGAGCTTAGTGAACTAGGTAAAAAATATTTATCAGAAACTTCTTGGGCAAGAGATGATTCACCTTTCTTTATTGATAAAATGCCTAATAATTTTATTCACATTGGATTGATCAAGACAATTTTACCAAATGCAAAGATTGTTGATACTAGAAGAGATGCAATGGACACATGTTTCAGCTGTTATAAACAATTCTTTGCTAGAGGACAGCTTTTCACTTATAGCTTAGAAGATTTAGGAAATTATTATACTGATTACATTAGGGCGATGAATCATTGGCATAATGTTTTTGGAAAAGATATATTTACTGTCCATTATGATAATGTAATTAATAATACTGAAGAGACAATTAAAGAGTTAATAGACTATTGCGAGCTCCCATTTGAAAAACAATGTCTTGAGTTTTATAAGTCTTCAAGACCAGTTAAAACCCCAAGTGCTGAACAAGTCAGACAGCCGATATATAAATCTGGTCTTAATTATTGGAAAAACTATGAAAAGCATCTAAATCCACTAAAAAAAATTATTGATGAAATTAATTAACGATAAATATAAGTATCCGGACCTCAAAAGAGTTGAGAGCGAGCTAGGAAGATTTTATATAGACTCAAAAGGCAAGGAAGTTCCATCAGTCACAAATGTTCTATCTTCCACATCTGATCAATCGGGAATTGATAAATGGAAACAGAGAGTAGGCTTGGAAGAAGCAGAAAGAATATTACAAGAGAGTACTTCAATTGGCTCAACTGTCCACAATGCTCTAGAAAATTATTTACAAAATAAAAAATGGGAAATATTTGATGACGGTTCATATGTATCAAAAACTTCTATTCTTATTCTTGATAGCTTTATTAAAAATCATATTAGTGAAATAAATGAAGTCTGGGGTCTTGAAGCTGGTTTAATTTTAGATGGACTTTATGCAGGAACAGCAGATTGTATTGGTATTTTTAACGGACAAGAGTCTTTAATTGATTTTAAAACTGCTAAGAAAGTAAAACCTAAAGAATGGATCGAAGATTATTTCTTGCAGTGTTCTGCTTATGCTAATGCTCATAATGTTATGTATGGAACAAATATAAATCAAATAGTTATTCTTATGGTTGATCGTAACCAGGAATTTAAAAAATTTATTGCAAAAGATCGTGAATTTGACCATTATACAAAAAAGTGGAAACAAAGACTTATTAATTTTCATAAGAAGCACTCATAAGGAGCACTGAAACATGAAAGCCTTAATCCTAGACGCTGCATTAGGTACGCAGTTAGCTGTAAATGGAGAAGTATTACCTGACTGGAAGAATTCAATCTGGTCAGCACATGCCCTAATACACAAACCAGAAGCGATTTTAAAGATCCATCTTGATAATCTTGAAGCCGGAGCAGACGTTATAACAACAAGTAATTATTATGCTACGCCAATAATATTAGCAAAAGATTCTAATATCCATAACTACAAAGAGCTTACAAAAAAAGCACTTGAACTGGCTCGAGAAGCTATTCATTTATCAGGAAAAAAAGCCCTTATTGCAGGATCATTCCCTCCTATAAATGTTAGTTTTAGGCCTGATTTAACGGGTACTAAAAGTGAGCTAGAAGATTTTTATGGAACTCTTGGCAAAATTTATAAAAATAATGTTGATATCATCTTATGTGAGAGTATGTCATCTATCTTTGAAGGTAATCATGCATCAAAAGTAGCTAAAGAATTTTCTGACAGAGTCTGGTTAAGTTGGACTAATAGAGGCCATCAGCCGGATCAACTTCCAAGTACAGAATCTCTATCTAAGGCTGTTGATTTTTCTATAGAAGCCGAGGTTGAATGTACATTAATTAATTGCTCACATGCAGACATGGCAAGTAACTCAATAAAGGATCTAAAAAGGGCACCAAAGTTTGGAATTTTTGCTAACTCATCTACATTTAAAGAAGTAGACTTATCTATAGCAACAAAGGATGTTGATGCTATTCATCATCATAATTCAGAGAAGATATCGGCTGAAGAATATGCAATCATTGCATTAAGCTGGGTAAAAAGTGGAGCTTATGTCATAGGTGGTTGCTGCGGCACTACTGTTGAGCATACAAAACAAATTAGATTACTAATGGAAAGTCAATGAGTATTGAGAAAAACATTATAGCAATTGGCGGCGGAGGCTTTGGAAGAACTATTAAGGACTTAAGAATTGAGGAATATATTTTAAAAATATCAAAAAAAGAAAAACCAAATATTTGTTTTATACCAACTGCCACTGGCGATAATGATGCTTACAAAGTTAATTTTTATGATGTATTTACTAAATTTAATTGCAATCCAACACATATAGATTTTTTTAAAAGAACAATTGACTTAACAACTCATATTTCCAAGCAAGATATAATTTTCGTTGGTGGCGGTAACACCAAGAGCATGCTTGCAGTTTGGAGAGACTGGGGTTTGGATATTTTGCTTGAAGAAGCCTATGAAAGAGGAGTAGTCATGAGTGGGGTTAGTGCTGGTGCTATTTGCTGGTTTGAAAAAGGTATTACAGATTCTTGGGCAAATGATCTTGCCGTTTTAGATTGTTTGGGTTTTGTTGATGGTGTTTGTTGTCCTCATTATGATGAGGAGCCTGCTAGGATACCTTTTGTGAAATCAGCTTTGGAAAATAACTTAATTGACCATTGTTTTAGTATTGAGGGCAATTGTGCTCTTCACCTTAGAGATAATACTCCATATAAAGCAATCAACTTTGGTAAAAATAAAAATGTATTCAAAACAAGCTTGGAAAATGGAAAAGTTTTCGAGGATCCTTTTAAAAGAACTGATCTGTAGTTATTCCCTCAACTCAATCTGATTCTCAAAATCAATTTGTATTTGAGGTTTTTCATTAAAAGTTGTTATAACACCTGATATACATATATCTTTCTTCTTATATTTTTTATCTGGCCTTCCATCGAAGTTGTCTTTATTAGATGAATACCATATGAGACCTGTGAAAGTATGATTAGGATACTCTCGACCCATATTTAAATATATTCTTTGAGATGCAGTATTTGAATTTATATATGTAGATTGAACTTTTCCACAAACTGTTCTTAACTTTCCAACATTTTGGATTGCTGATGTATGAGGTATCTCAATAAAATCATAGGTTAAAGTATATAAGGATAGAGGTACTAAACTTATTATTAATATCCATCTCATTATTTTATTATAGATAAAAAAAAGCCCGGTAAAAACCGGGCTTTAACATTTAGGGTTATAAATTAAAAGTCAATACCAAAACTTACTCCATAAGTTCTTGGGAAACCAATGGTAGCATTTAGAACACTTCCTTCAACTTCAGAACCTCTATCGATACCAATAAGAGGTCTCTTGTTAGCTAGGTTTTTACCATAAACACCAACATACCAGTCACCATTATTAGGACGATAAGTAGTTATTAAGTCAAAGTATCTTTGCTCAGGTACGCTCGATCTTTCAGTATTGAATAAACTTGCATACATCTGACCTTTGTGTGCCATTGTTAGTCTTGAATCAACAACACCATTTGCAGTAGTAAATGCTTGATTAAGAGAGATATTATAATCAAGCTCTCTTGTAGCAGGCATTCTATTTCCACTTAGATCTTGTCTAACCACTTGAGCAAAACCTGGATTACCAATAATCGCAGGATTCACTACAAATACACCTTGACACTTGGCAACTAGTCCTTCTGTGAATAGACCCCAGTTACAGAATGGTGTCTGAACTCCAGCTGCAGCTAGACCACTATATAATGCTGCTGCTGTAGCTTGTCCAGCAGGAAGACTACCAAGAGCGTTTGCAAAGAAAAGTCCAAGACCTTCTTCATCAGTAAATAATGCTAGAGGTGTTCCACTTGAAAGAGCAAATGGGTTAGCAGGATCATATAGATTCTCATCACCAATCTCTGAATCAAGTGCAAAAACATTAATATCTAAAGATGTATTCTCACCTAGAAGATATCTTGATTGAATTTCAAGACCAGTATGAGTGTAATCAATAGTATTAGTAATAGCACTCGTACCATAGATCATTGAATTATGACCGTCATCTTGAGTATGCTGGAAGAGAGTAGCATTTAACAATACTCTTCCACCTGCAAGTGTACTTCTAAGACCAAACTCAATATTTGTTCCATCTGTTGCATCGTAAGGAAGGACATCTCCACTTTCATTTGGTGAATTACCTCCGGGCTTATTACCAGTTGAAACAAGTCCATATACCATTACATCATCAGAAAGATTTTTTTGAATTGCTAATTTTCCAGTTACGGCATCATTACTTTGTGTTCCATCAGCATAACCACAATCTGTTGATCTTATAAAAGCACCACCAGCGGCTCTTGAACATGCTGCCGCCAATGCTCCACCTGCAGTCGCATCACCAAGAGTGTTTAACAACATAAAATAGTTACTGTTCTCATCGTATCTGAGACCAGCTGTAAGCTTAGTTGTATCGTTTAATTCATAATAAACTTCACCAAAGAATGATGTACTTTCTTGGTTTCCATGTTCTGAATTAATAAGACCTCTTAACTCATTTGGAAGAATACTTTGCATGTAACCTGGACCAAAAGGATTTGGCACAGGACCATCTGCAGTTAGCGTTAATCCATTTGCATTAAGAAAGTTTATATTACCAACAATGGAACCAACAAGTTGATCAAGTGTTATTTGACCACCAAGAAAACTTGGAAGACCAGCTTGAACTAATGCGCCGAGAGTTCCCCAAAAAGAAACACCACCATATCCATCAAGTTGACCACCAAAAAGGGACTGACTATATGGATGCATTCTAAAGTCACCATTCATGACATACCCTTCAGTTTGAACTTGATAGTCATTTGCGTATTTGCTTTCGTAACGATATGCGCCTAATGTGTAGTTCAGAGGACCGTCGTTATCTGAAATCCAATTTACCTCAATTTGAGTCGTATCCTCATCTGCTGATGAACACTCAACATTAGTAGGAGCACCTCTTGTTTGGGTTCCCCAACAATCATACTCAAGATCAGCTGTAAAAGGTCCAAGTAGACCACTTAACGCATTAGAGAAAGCGGTTTGACCAGAAATCTGCTTATCATTATCGTCTATGTGATTGTAGTCTCTTACACTATAAGAAGCTTTAACTTTTAAATCTCCATTTTCTCTTGCATTAATCCATTCAATAGTTGAGAACTTTAATAGCTGACTTCTTGCAGGATCTAGATCCAAATAAATTTCATTATAATCATCTGATGATAACGCACCAGCATAGGAATCATAAAGCTTGTCTGGTTGCATAAATGTAAGTACAGCAAATCCAGCAGCAAGTGTTCCAGCTGGATGTGCTCCTGTATTGTAAGCACCTCTCACTGTTGGATCACAACCTAAAAATACTTCTCTATTACAAAATCTACTAGCCCAATTTAATCTTGAATCTTCAAATTCATGCTCTTCATGAGTTATTTGAATTGTATTAGATGCATCAACATCTACGTCAAGAGACATCCTGAATGATTCAGCATCTCTATTATCAATCTCAGTTCCAAGATTTAAGTTTTTAATTGTTCCATCTTGAACATATGAACTGTATGCAACACGGGCTGCAACATTACTAGCCATAGGAATATTAATAGCTGAACGAATTCTTGTTTGACCAAAATTTCCATAATCCATTTTTGCATAACCAGAGGAATCTCCTGTTGGTCTAGCAGTTATAAGATTTATTTGTCCACCAGTAACATTTCTTCCATATAGAGTTCCCTGAGGTCCTGCAAGGATTTCAATCCTTTCAGCATCCAAAAACCCAATATCACCAAATGCAGAAGCAGTAACAACATGGCCATTAATTGCTGTTTGTGTAGAAGCAGTACTTGAAGCACCAATAGCCTCAGTAGCAGCACCTCTTACAGCGATAAAATAACCAGAACCAATTGCAGGTGCAAAAGAAATTCCAGGTGTTAGTTCACCAAGGTCATACATTTCAGTAACCTGAGCTGCATCAAGGTCTTCCGAAGTAAGAGCCTGAGCAGATAGAGCAACATCTTGTAGTGATTCTTCTCTCCTGGTAGCAGTAACAACAACTTCCTCAACTTCTACTTCTTGAGCAGTGACGTCATTAAAGCTTGTAAATATAGCTGTCGCCAGAAAAGCGAAGGCTATTCTTTTAAAATTATCCATAATCTATCCCCCTTAATGTTTATAAATAAGTAATTAACTATGCGATATAGTCATATAATATATATATAAAGCAGGAAAATCCAATAATATGACTGTTTTTGGAGATAACTAAAATTACAAAATATAGGTAAAAAATGGACATAATAGACGCAATACATAAAAGACAGTCAATAAGATCTTTCAAAGATAGAGAAGTTTCACAAGAAACAGTAAGGGAAATACTTAATATTTCAAAGTATGCTCCATCTGGTGGAAATACACAGCCATGGAAAGTGTATGTTTTAAATCAAAATATTATGAAAGAGTTAGAATCTGCAATATTGAATAATCTAGATAATGGTATTAGCGAAAAACCAAATTTTTCAATATACCCACAACCCATGTCAGATCATCTTAAAAATAGGGTAAAGGAATGCGGTAAGTTGATGTATGGTGCCTTAGAAATAAAAAAAGATGATATTGAAGGAAGGCTCAATCAACTTAAACAAAATTTTTCTTTTTTCGGAGCTCCTGTAGGAATGCTTATAACTGTTGAAAAGGAGGTAGACCTAAACGGTTGGGGTCATGTGGGACACTTTATCCAGAATTTATGTCTTTCATCCATTAAATTTGGATTAGGAACCTGCCTTCAAGAGAGTTGGTCTATGTATCCTGAAACTGTTCAAAAGATTACAAACTACAATAAATCTGAGATTTTATGGTGTGGAGTAGCTCTTGGATATCCAAATAATGATCATCCAATAAATAACTATCGAACCCCGAGGGAAGATATAGAAACTTTTGCAAAATTCCTTTAAGAGCTAATCATTAAGAATTGTCAAGTATAAACTTTTATAATTTTCATAAAATTTGAATTTACTCTAAGTATTGGATATATTTAATTCGTTATTCTCAAATTGGATTACTCATTTGAGTTTTTCAGTGGGGGGACAATGTTGAAATTTCAATATTAAACTTAGAGGAGGTTTAAATGGAATACTCACTAGCACAAGACGACTTTGTCGGTATTTCTTTTTGGCTTGCTACAGCAATTATGCTTGCTTCTACTGTTTTCTTTCTTGCTGAAAGGGACAATGTAAGAGGTAAGTGGAAAACTTCATTGACTGTTGCTGCTTTAGTTACAGGTGTTGCTTTCTGGCATTATCTATACATGAGAGGTGTATGGATTACTACTGGAGATTCACCAACTGTATACAGATATATTGACTGGTTGATTACTGTTCCACTTCAAATAGTGGAGTTCTACCTCATCCTAGCAGCTGTTACTAGTGTAAGTGGAAGCTTATTCTGGAAACTGCTTGTTGGTTCACTGGTTATGTTAGTCGGTGGATATATGGGTGAAGCCGGATACATGGCAAAAATGCCTGCATTCGTCATTGGTATGATCGGTTGGGCTTACATTATCTACTTAATTTTCTTTGGCGAAGCAGCCAACGTAAATGCTTCAAGTGGTAATGCAGCTAGCCAATACGCTTTCAAAGCAATCAGAATGATTGTTCTTGTTGGCTGGGCTATTTATCCTATCGGTTATCTAATGGGTAGTTCTGAAGCTCTCAACATTATCTATAACTTAGCAGATTTAGTTAATAAAACTGCTTTTGGTGTGGTAATTTGGGCAGCTGCAGTATCAGACTCTTAATAGTAGATTTCTGAAAAAAAACCCAGGCTAGTCCTGGGTTTTTTTATGACTTAAGAATCTCTCTTGAAGAATTCTTACCTGGTAGCCCAGTCACTCCTCCACCAGGATGAGATCCTGATCCGCATATAAAAAGATTTTTGATAGGAGTCTTATAATCACCATAGTTAAAAACTGGTCTAGCTGCCCACATTTGATCAAGCGTCATAACTCCATGCATTATATCCCCTCCAAGAAGACCAAGTTTTTCTTCAAGATCCAGAGGAGATAGTATTGATGAACCAATAATTGATTTCTTAAAATTAGGCGCATACTTATTTACTGTATCTATAATTGTCTCAGCAGCATTTGTTTTCTCATCATGCCATGATTTATTCATTGGTAACATGGGAGCAAATTGTTGACAAAATAAAGAAGCTACATGTTTTCCTTCAGGTGCCAAAGATTGATCGACAGTTGAAGGTATTAACATTTCAACAATTGGATTTTTTGACCAGCCGTGCTTTTTGGCATCTGTGAAAGCCTCATCCATGTAGGTTAATGTTGGTGCAATAATTATTCCTGATTTGTGATGCTCTGCTATCTCTTTTCCTGGAAGGCAATTAAAATTGGGAAGTTCTGAAAGTGCAACATTCATTCTAAACGTACCTGAACCACACTTATAGTTTAGTATTTTCCTAAGATATTCTTTATCTACATCATCATGGTTAATAAGATTACTAAACAAGAGTTTAGGATTAAGATTAGAAATTACTTTGTTAGACAAAATTTTTGAACCATCATCAAGAATGACTCCCTTAGCAACACTATCTTCAACAATTATGCTCTTTACAGAAGCATTAGTTGATATATCAACTCCTATTTCTTCACAAACTGTTCTCATAATTTGTGTAATTGATCCCATACCTCCCAAAGCATGACCCCATGCTCCTTTTTCTCCATCAATTTCACCAAATACATGATGGAGCAGAACATAAGCTGATCCCGGCGTTTCAGGACTTGCATAATTGCCAACAATAGAGTCAAATCCAAAACATGCCTTTATGTGATCATTTTCAAACCACGAATCTAAAAAATCTTTTGCGCTTTTCGTGAAAAGATTAAAAAGATCCTCCTGAAGCTCATTCGTTTTTCTTGCAATGGGGACAAGATCAAAAACTGTTTTTGCTATATTCAAATATCCACCTTTTAGGTTTAGTGGAGTTTTGGTAGTTAAGTCCCTTAAAACATCTGCAACATTTTCAATACGTCTATAATATTCAGGAAGAACATTTGCATCATGATTTGAAAATTTTCTAAATTCTTTTTGTGTTTCCTCAAGTGATCCACCAACTTTTATATAATCTTTATCATTTACTGGAAGAAAATTAGAAATAGGTCTTTTGATAATTTCAAGACCATTTTCCTTTAGATGCATATCTTTAATAACATCTGGATTCAATAAACTAACCGTATAACTTGCAGTTGAATTTTTAAAACCAGGATGAAATTCTTCAGTTACTGCTGCACCGCCAACAATATTTCTTCTTTCAAGTATTTTTACTTTAAGCCCAGCTTTTGCTAGGTAATAAGAGCAGACCAATCCATTATGACCGCCTCCAACAATTACAGCATCAAAAAAATCTTTTCCCATATTAATCTATGGAACTTATGTGATTTGCGATTGCTCTGAACATTGCCATATGCATATCTTTAGACATTTGCAGTTCGGATGTGTATTTATAGTTAGACGAGGTTTTAGCTATAACTATTTCAGATAGAGGATCAATATAGATATATTGGTTGTAAACCCCCGAAGCAGTATAGTCAGTATCTGGGAATCCTGGCACCCACCACTGATATCCATAACCCCAAGGGTTTGATGACGTTTCTCTCTCTCCAGGAACAAGATGAATTCCGTCAGTGCTATGAGAATCTTCTATCCATTGCTTAGAAATTATTTGGTTATCGTTCCAACGACCATTCTGAAGATACAAAAGACCAAATTTTGCATAATCTCTCAAAGTTGCATTAAGGCCTCCAAGAGCAAATTCGTCTTTAACATCATCCAAAATAAAGTAGGCAGAATCTTCCATCCCTAGGGGATTCCAAATTTTATTGTACAAGTATTGAGAAATAGATTTGTTAGTTACCTCTTGTAAAAGAAAACCTAAAACTTGTGTATTAATACTCACGTAGTGCATATAAGTTCCAGGCTCCCGTTCTCTAGTTAAAGTTTTAGAGAAATCTCGCATAGAAGTTCCAGTCGCTACAGCTCTTCCAAATCTGTTTATATCAGAATCATAGTCTGCATAGTCTTCATTAAAAAGAACACCTGAAGACATTTGTAGAATATCTTTGATAGTTACACCATCATATCCAGTTTCTTTAAAATCATCTAAGTACTTTGTAACTGGATCATCCAAAGAATCTATCAAGCCTTCTTCATAAGCAATCCCAACAAGCGCTGATATAAATGATTTTGCAACTGACCAGGAAATATGTCTTTTATTTTCATTATTTCCCAACCAGTAGTTTTCATAAACCATTTCATTTTTATGTAATACAATCATCCCATCTGACCAAAAATAGTCTAAGTACTCTTGGAGATTCTTTTCTTCACCCTCAAAGAAAAATGTCTCAGGTAAAGTCTTTATATTTCTTTTTAAAGGTTTTGGATTTTTAGAAGCTTTAATTTCTCTTGTTGGAAATATTTTGTCCATATTTAAAAAGTTGTAAACAATTTTATCTTTGTCATAAAGTGTTTTTACTTTATGCACTCTTAATGCTTTAGGAAATATAAAAATTGAGACAAGAAGAGTTAGAAAAAGAACTGAATATATAAGAATTTTCATAATTAAATTGTGTTATCGATAAGTATAAATTATGTATAATTCACTTACATCAATTAAAAGAAATAAAATGTCCAGGCCAAATAGTCTCACACAAAAACTAACCAAGAAAGATAAAGATTTTCTCTTTCATCCTAACACTAATTTAGTCGCTCATCAGGATTCAGGACCCTTTATTTTAGAAAGAGGTGAGGGTATTTATGTTTATGATACCGATGGCAATAAATATATAGAAGGTATGGCAGGTCTATGGTGCAATGCTCTTGGCCACGGAAATCAAGAATTAGCTGAAGCTGCTATGGAACAGTTTAAGAAATTTCCTTATGGAAATTTATTTGCTTCAAAAAGTCATGAGCCGGCGATAGAGCTTGCTGAAAAGTTGGTTGAGTTATCACCATTTGATAAAGCAAAGGTTTTTTTTGGTAGTTCTGGCTCAGATGCTAACGATACTCAAATAAAATTATTTTGGTATATAAATAATGCTCTTGGTAAGACTAAAAAGAAAAAATTCTTATCTAGAATCCAAGCCTATCATGGTGTCACTCTTGCAACATCATCCTTAACTGGACTACCCACAATTCATGGAAACTTTGACTTACCTCAAAATCAATTTTCTCATGCAATGTCTCCAAATTATTTTTTGAATAAACATGAAGGAGAATCGGAAGATTCTTTTGTTCAAAGACTAGGCGAAGACTTAGAAGATCATATTATTAAACAAGATCCTGAAACTATAGCAGCGATGTTTGCTGAACCTCTTATGGGAGCAGGTGGAGTAATCATCCCACCGAAAAATTATTTTGAAACAATTCAACCTATTCTTGATAAATATGAAATACCACTTATAGATGATGAGGTGATATGTGGATTTGGAAGAACTGGAAATGTTTGGGGAGCAGAAACTTTTGGAATGAAACCAGTTTCAATAACTGTTGCAAAAGCATTGTCATCCTCTTATCTTCCAATAAGCGCAGTAATAATTTCTGATGATTGTTATAACATCGTTGCTGAGAAAAGTGGTGAACTTGGGATATTTGGTCACGGTTATACATATTCAGGACATCCTGTTGCTTGTGCTGTAGCTGTCAAAACTCTTGAAATATATGAAAGAGAAAATACCTTTGATCATGTAAATAAAGTAAGTCCTACTTTTATAAGAAGGCTTAAAGCATGTGATAATTTTGATCTAGTTGGGAATACAAGAGGAATAGGTCTTATAGGTGCAATGGAGTTTGTTTCAGAAAAAAACTCTAATAAAGGTTTTGATAAGAAGGGTATAGCAGGAAAGATTTTTGCTGATAATGCAAAAGATAATGGCTTGATAGTTAGAGCAATTGGAGATGTAATTGCGTTTTGTCCACCTTTAATTATTAATGATTCCCAGATAAATGATATGTTCGATATTGTTGAAGACTCCCTCAAGAAAACAATGGATGAACTTACAAAACTTGGGCACTTAAAATGATTGTAGGCCTTCCAAAAGAGGTTAAAAATAATGAACACCGCGTCGGATTAACTCCAAACTCGGTCAAAGAAATTACAGATAATGGTCATGAAGTTTTTATTGAAAATAATTGTGGAAAAGAAATCGGGTTTACAAATGAAATATATGAGGCTGCTGGAGCGCATATACTTAACTCAGCTTCAGAAGTTTATGGAAAGTCTGAGCTAGTAGTAAAAGTTAAAGAGCCTATGGAATCTGAATTCCAATATCTTAATTCAGATGTAACACTCTTTACTTATCTTCATCTTGCTGGCAATCCCGTTTTAGCAAAAAAGCTAATAAATACTGGTGTGAAAGGCATTGCCTACGAAACAGTTACCAGTCCAGATAATACTTACCCACTTCTTGCTCCTATGAGTGCTATCGCAGGACAAATAGCTTTTAATGTTGGTAATTATTTTTTATTAAAACAAAATAAAGGAAGAGGGGTACTTATTGGAACATTAGATGGAGTAGATTTGGGTTTAGTTACTATTATTGGTTGCGGTGTCGCTGGGGAAGAATCACTACAAAAGGCAATCAGAAACGGTGTTGAAGTTAATCTAATTGACTTATCCGAAAAAAGATTGGATGAATTAAAAACCAAATATGGCGAAGATAAAATTAATTATATAGTTTCAACACCTGATGAAATTGCAAGATCTATTAAAGAGTCAGATTTGATACTGGGATCAGTGTATTCTTTAGGTAAAAATGCTCCTAGAGTTGTCAGTGAAGATATGCTTGATTCAGTTAAGCCTGGAACTGTAATGGTAGATATATCAATTGATCAGGGAGGCTGTTTCGAAACATCTAAACCAACAACACATGATAATCCTACTTTTACTTATAAGGACGTAGTGCATTACTGTGTCACTAATATGCCAGGCGCTGTTCCACTTACAGCAAGTAATGCTCTAAACAGAGCAACAATTAGTTATATACATGAGTTAACAAATAAAGGCATTGATATAGCATTAAGTGAAAATGAATATCTAAGAGATGGTTTAAATATTGATAATAAAGAAGTTCCTAATAAGCTGGTAAGGGAAGCATTGGAATCTTTATTAAATTAAATTTAACGCCATTAAGATCAAACATATCAGTGATCCAAGCCAAGCAATAGTCCTGTAGGGATTAAGTTTGTAAACATAACAAAAGTAATACACTATTCTGAATATTATCCAGGCAAGACCATAGTTTGTAGAATCTACACCAGTTACAATTGAGAGAACTGCACAAGCAAAAAAGACTGGTAAACTCTCCTGTAAATTTCGAGTTGCGGAGTGCATTCTACCGACATAACTGGGTATATTTGGATCTCTGGCTAAACGAACTTGTATAGGAGAAAAGTCACGATGATTTTTGTAGGTAAGTATCTTTGGAAGCACTATATGCAACAAGTAAATAAGCATAGTCGATAGAACTATATATATCATCATTAAAATTTTAACATATCTTAAATTTATCTTTATTTAAAAAAAATTTGAAATCTTATTTTCTTATATGATCTAATATTAGTATGTTTAAGAAAATGTCAGATGGTACCAAAGAAGAATGGGATCATATTAGCCAAGAGCATGCACCACACATCATGGATATGCCTTCCAGAGTTGTTGAAATGCTTAAACAGCTAGAAGGTCTTTCATTAGGTTTTGGTACCAATCAATTACATCATGCCTTACAAACTGCGACTATGGCAAAACGAGCTGGTGCAGATGACGAAATGGTTTTGATTAGTCTAATTCATGATATGGGTAAAGTTGTAAATGTTCCTAATCATGGACAGATATGTGCTGAAATTATCAAACCTTATGTAAGTGATGATGCATATAATATTATTCGAACTCATCAAGATTTTCAGGGCGAACACTATTATCATTATTTGGGTAAACCAAGAGATTTACGCAAAAATTTTGAGAATGAATCCTGGTTCGAAAAAGCAAAACAATTCACTGACGAGTGGGATCAAGCGGCCTTTGATCCTGAGTATGATACTGAACCATTAGAAAACTTCATTCCTCTGATTGAGAAATTCTTTGGTTTTCCAAAAACGATATAAATTACTTTAGTATTTCCCTTTTTTCTACCCAGAAGAATTGGTTTTTAAATAATCTAAAAACATTTTCCAATTTTGTTATATTTTCATCAAAATACTATAATGAATTCAATCAATCTTAACCCTTACCATGAGGATACTATGAAACATTTTTTATATTTACTTTTACCTATAGTTTTTCTTAATCTAAATCTTATTGCACAAGAATCTGAAGATGAATCTGCAAATGAAATTGAGGAAGTTGTTGTAACAGCTACTTCAAGAGAAACGAGTATTTTTGAAGTACCTTATAATATTTCAGCTGTATCCGGATCTGACATAGATTCTAAAGGAATTTTAGATACTGCTGAACTTCTAAGAAGTTTTGCTGGTATCAGTACAATCGATAGAGGTTCAAGGAATGCTGGAACAGTAAATAATATTAGAATCAGAGGTCTAAACGTTGATTCAAATGCTCTCCAGGACTATCCTGTAAGCGCAGCAGCCTCGGTATCTACATATGTTGACAAAACACCTGTCTTTGCAAATTTTCTTCTAAAAGACTTAACCAGAGTAGAGGTATTGCGTGGGCCTCAATCAACTCTCTATGGTTCAGGATCTTTAGGTGGTACTGTCAGATACATCACAAATAAACCCTCATTAGAAAATTTTTCTTCACGAGTGAATCTAACTGGTAGCCAAGTTGACGGATCTGACGATATTGGAGATAACGTTGATGTAGTAATCAATATACCTATTTTAAGTAATATTGCATATCGATTAGTTACATCAAATGCAAACTACCCTGGGGTTACAGATTATGTAAATGTGCATGAAGTCACAAACCTTCCTGCATTTGATCCTTATGGCATAGGTTTAATTAGTGGATCAGTTGGTGTGCCGTCTTTAAAAAATGGCTTTGGAACAGCTTTTGATTTCATGACTTCACCACCGATTATAAATGGAGTGAAAGATGCTGATACCGTAGAAATTGAATTCTTTAGACATAAAGTTTTAATTGACCTTTCTGAAAATGTTGAGTTACTTATCACTTCTACAACACAAGAAGATATGATTGGTGGAAGAAGATCTCCATCAACTGGAACAAGATATATGCTAAATGATTCCTGTGTAAATCTCTTTGCTGTTGATTGTTATTCTCAATCTGCATACGGAGATTATGAAAATGGTGCAGTTATGCTAGAGCCTTCTCAACGAGAAGTTACCTTAAATTCTTTTGAATTTAATATTGATGGATCTAGAGCAGATCTAGAGATATCTCTTTCTAACTATGAAAGAGAGTCTGATAGCATCACTGATAATACTGGATTTTTTGCAAATGGAGGTTTTTTAACAGGTGACATTGCTGGCTATTACTCAGATTTTGGAGTAGGTGGGATTTTTGGGGTACCTCCAAGACCATATGTGGCTGCGAATAGACAATACGAAAATAATGGAAATGTTTTCGAAGCACGATTAATCTCCGAGAAGTCTGACACTATGGATTTTGTTCTTGGTATGTTTATCCAAAAGGACTCTCTAAAAAGAATGCAGCAGACATTAATTAAGGGAACAAATGCCTGGAATGGCTACTATTACGGAGTAGATTATGTAGTCGATCCTTTAGAAAAAGACTTTGATTATGTTGTCTCAGAAACTATCCGTCAGAAAGCTCTCTATGGTGAATTTACATTCCATACATCAGAAGTTTTAGATGTGACATTAGGCTTTAGACACTTTTCACTTGATGCAACCGGTAATTCTGATATGACTTTTGCATTATATGGATTAGCTCCTTCATCTGGTCTTCATGAAAACAAAGAACAGGATACACTTTACAAATTGAACCTTGCATATATGCCAGAAGGAAATCAGACATGGTATGCAACAATTTCTGAGGGCTTTAGAAGAGGTGGTATAAATGCAGTTCCAACTGAGGGAACATTTATTGAAGAAGAAGGTTGGGTTCCTTTTGATTCTGACAGAGTCTTAAACTATGAATTCGGAAGAAAAGGAGTTACGGATAGTAATATCTACTACAACTTAAGTTTTTATAAAGTTTTATGGAAAGACCCCCAACTTAATACAGATACACCCAATTATAGTTTTTATGCTGTAATTAATGGTGATAAGGCAGAGACTCAAGGAATTGATGTTGAGCTTAAAGGAACTATTGGCAAGCTAGATTGGGATTTCGGCTATGCAAGAAATAAATCAGAACTAACAGGAGATTTATTTACTCCTGCATCAACTCCATTGCTATATGCTCCAAATGGAACAAGCCTACCTGGAACTCCAGAGAATATGCTTAATGCAGGATTAGCTTACACATCTTATTTTAATAACGGATGGGGAATTGTTCACAGGGGTAATTTATATCATCAAAGTGATATGAAGAATCATTTGAGTACAAGTCAAAGCTATAATCAAGACTTAGAATCATTTTCGATTTTAGATATTTCATCGACATTATTTAATGATGATATGTATATAAGCTTGTTTATTAAAAATGTTGCTAATGAAAGAGGAGTAACAGGTATGTTCAAGAGTGAAGCATTTGGACCTGATCCTTCTTCTGGTTTTTATGGCAGCAATGATAGAGAGTTTATTGCCCTTCCAAGAACTGTTGGAATATCAATAGATAAAACTTTCTAAATTTTTTTTGCAAAAGCTTCTACTTTTAATTTTGATTTGTCCAGGTCTTTACTCACAAGACCTGGACAAAATTTTATGGGGTGAAACGCAGCTTTCTGGCCCTATAAATTTTGATTTTATTAGTTCAGAATTTGAAAAAAATAGCATCAACAATATTTCAGGTATTTTCTCAATTAATCCATATCCAAAAGGACTAGGTGTCAATCTATTAAAGAGTGAAGAAATATTTGAGACTCGGAATACAAATGAGTTATTTAGAAAGTTTCCTGAGTTTATGTTAAATATTTCAGTTAAAGACAATAAAGCTTTTATTGAGAATAAGGGAATAATTGAGACTAAACATGAATTTTGGGATTTAAGTTTTACAAATGGTAATGCTTGGAATGATAAGCAAAATATCTATATATCAATACCGTTTGCTCTTTTACAAAAAAATGCAAATTGTACTCATAACGGAATACTAATTTTTGCTTTAAATAAAACGATTAATTCATCTCAAGCTATATTCCAAATTTCATCAGAGACTTGTGCTTATTTTCAATTTAACTACGTTGCAATCTTTGAATCCAACTTTGTGGAGCAGGAAGTAAATTTTGTTGAATATGAGTATGATTTTAATATCAGAGAGTTTGATGATATTTACAAGAAATATTCTGATATTGAAATGAATTCCTTTGCAGATTCCAGTGAATTTGATGATGATGAACTTACAACATATGGTTTCTATGATGGCCAAGATCACTTTATTGGACCATGCAAAACCCGCTCAGGAGATTATCCATTCTGTTTGGATATCTTATTACCAGCATATTCTTAACTAAAACTATCAGTGGAACACTTGGTGTTGCAGCCTATGAAAAAAAATATGGATCTATAAAAGATCTTGAGGTAAAGGATCTACTAAGTTTCTGCACAAATAAAAAATGGGATGATGTCACTCTTGAGA
>CACBGD010000008.1 GCA_902538705.1 uncultured SAR86 cluster bacterium
TCAAACACAAGATCATTTGGCCACTTAAGCTTGATTGAGTCTAGATTGAATACTTCTGTGAGGGCATCTTTAACTAAAATACCAGTAGCAATACTTATTGGTACGTCAAATTCTCTATCCGCAAAGGCTATGGAAAGAGAAATATTGCCCTCTGGACTGTGCCATTTCTTTCCTTTTCGGCCTTTCCCCTTAGTTTGCTTATCTGCAGTTACTACTAGAATATCTTTATTTGAACTTATTCTTTTGCACTCATCATTAGTTGAGTCTATTAATTGATGAATTTTGAGCTCAAAATTAGCCAAATTTAGGCCTTTTAGGATAATTTCCTCATTAAATTGCATGAAAATAAAAAATAAGTTGACTTAATGCTATTCTAGATCAAAAATACACACCTTTAAATGGAGGGGTTGGGGAGCGGTCAAACCCAGCAGACTGTAAATCTGCCGCCTCGTGCTTCGAAGGTTCGAATCCTTCCCCCTCCACCAAATTTGACCCTTTTTTTTGTTATATTTTTTTTCCTTAAAAAGGTTGAGTTTATCAAGTTTTAGAGGGATAATACGCCACCTTAAATTTTGGAACTATAATTCGGGCTCATATAGCTCAGCGGTAGAGCACTTCCTTGGTAAGGAAGAGGTCACCGGTTCAAGTCCGGTTATGAGCTCCAATATTGGCAATTTTTTTAGAGAGGCAAAAAATGGCAAGAGAAAAGTTTGAAAGAAATTTACCACACGTTAACGTGGGAACAATAGGTCACGTTGACCACGGAAAAACTACTTTAACTGCAGCGTTAACTAAAGTTTGTGCTGAGGTTTATGGTGGTGAAGCGGTTGCATTTGATGGTATTGATAATGCTCCTGAAGAAAAAGAGAGGGGTATAACAATTGCAACATCCCATGTTGAGTATGTATCAACCGCAAGACATTATGCTCACGTTGATTGTCCTGGTCACGCAGACTATGTAAAAAATATGATTACTGGAGCTGCTCAAATGGATGGAGCAATACTTGTAGTAAGTGCAGCTGATGGTCCTATGCCTCAAACCAGAGAGCATATCCTCCTAGCGAGACAAGTTGGTGTTCCTAAGATTGTTGTATTCCTTAATAAAGCTGATCAAGTTGATGATGCTGAGCTACAGGAGCTTGTCGAAATGGAAATAAGAGAACTTTTAAACGAATATGAATTTCCAGGTGACGATACACCAATTATAGTTGGAAGTGCATTAAAAGCACTAGAAGGAGATACTTCAGATATCGGCGTTCCAGCTGTTCAGAAATTAGTTGAAGAACTTGATGTTTCAATACCTGAACCGGCAAGAGATACAGAAAAGCCATTCTTAATGCCTGTTGAAGATGTTTTCACTATCTCAGGAAGAGGAACAGTTGTAACAGGAAGAATAGAAACAGGAATCGTTAAAACTGGTGATCCCCTTGAAATAGTAGGTATTAACGACACAACTGAAACAACATGTACAGGTGTTGAAATGTTTAGAAAATCTCTTGACGAAGGAAGAGCGGGTGAGAACTGTGGAGTTCTCCTAAGAGGTATAGACAGAGAGGCAGTTGAGAGGGGTCAAGTTTTGTCTGCTCCTAAATCAATTACACCTCATACAGAATTCGAAGCTGAGATCTATGTTCTTTCAAAGGATGAGGGTGGAAGACACACTCCATTCTTTAAAGGTTATAGACCACAGTTTTATTTTAGAACTACTGATGTTACAGGTGCTTGCGAATTACCAGACGGAGTTGAAATGGTAATGCCAGGCGATAATGTCAAAATGACAGTAACACTGATTGCTCCAATTGCAATGGACGAAGGTCTAAAGTTTGCAATACGTGAAGGTGGGCGAACAGTCGGTGCTGGAGTTGTTGCTAAGATCATTAAGTAAAGGAATTTAAGCAATTGCCAAGACATAGGTGTCTTGGCATGCTTTTTTAATGAAAAAAGTAAACAACATTTTTAGGCCAGTAGCTCAATTGGTAGAGCACCGGTCTCCAAAACCGGGGGTTGGGGGTTCAATTCCCTCCTGGCCTGCCAATGAGGAAGAGTTTAGGAAGAATTATGAGTAAGCAAGAGTCATTTAAATTCTTAGACAAAGCAAAGTGGTTAATATCATTATCTTTCTTTGTTGTAGCCGTTGTAGGAAATAGTTATTACACAGAAGTAGCTTTTTTATATAGAGTTTTGGGAGTTGTAGGACTTATTGGCACAGGTATATTTTTTATGGCGCTTACTGATTTTGGAAGATCATCAATAAAACTAATGACGGAGTCAAGAACTGAGCTGAGAAGAGTCGTTTGGCCTACAAGGGTTGAAACAACTCAGACATTTTTAGTTGTTTTTGTCTCTATACTTGTTCTTTGCTTACTTTTATGGGGATTAGAATCATTATTAAGCTGGTTAACGAAATTAATTTTAGGATAAGAAATGGAGTGGTTTGTAGTTCAGGCATATTCAGGATACGAACAGAAAGTTAAAGCTGCTATGGAAGAAAGAATTATTTTGGCAGATTTAAAAGAGAAGTTTGGAGAAATTCTTGTCCCGACTGAACAAGTTGTAGAACTAAAAAGTGGTGAACAGAAGACAACAGAAAGAAGATTTTTTCCAGGCTATATACTTATTCAAATGGATCTAGATGACGATACTTGGCAATTGGTTAAGCAAACTCCAAGAGTTTCAGGATTTGTTGGTGGAACAAGAGAGAAACCAAGCCCAATTTCTGATGCAGAGGTCAATAGTATTATTAATAGGATTGAAGTAGGTGAAGAGGCCCCAAGACCAAAAACAATGTTTGAGCCAGGTGAAGTTATCAGAGTATGTGATGGGCCCTTTAACGACTTCAATGGCGTTGTAGAGGAAGTTGATTATGAAAGAAACTCAGTTAAAGTTTCTGTTCAAATACTCGGAAGGTCAACCTCTGTGAAATTAAATTTTATGCAAATAGAGAAAACTTAAATGGCAAAAAAGAAAAAAGTCGCTAATGTTTTAAAATTACAGATACCTGCAGGTGCCGCTAATCCAAGTCCGCCTGTTGGTCCTGCTTTAGGCCAAGCTGGACTTAATATTATGGACTTTTGTAATGCATTTAATGATAAGACAAAGGACTCTGAGAAGGGTGTTCCTCTTCCAGTTGTTATAAATGTTTATGAGGATAAGTCTTTTGATTTTATTGTTAAGACAGCACCAGCAGCTGTGCTTATAAGAAAAGCTTTAAATATTCCAAAAGGAAGTGGAGAGCCTAACAGAGAAAAGGTCGGAAAAATTTCAAGAAAGCAATTAGAAGAAATTGCCAAAGCTAAAGAGCCAGATCTTAACGCCAATGACCTTGATAATGCAGTAAGAATTATTGCTGGAACAGCTAGAAGCATGGGTGTGGATGTAGAAATATAATTATGGTTACAAAGAAACAAAAAAATATTCTTGATAGCATTGACAGTACATTGGATTACTCCGTAACCGATGCAGTTAAGATTTTACAAGATCATAAATCACTAAAATTTGATGAATCAGTTGATGTTGCTATCAAGCTCGGAGTTGATGGTAATAAATCTGATCAAAATGTTCGAGGGGCTATAACACTCCCTAACTCTCTTGGAAAAGAAGTAGTTGTTGCTGTTTTTGCTGATGGCGATGCAGCTGAGGAAGCAAAATCTGCGGGTGCCGACTTTATTGGTATGGATGATTTAAGTGAAAGGTTTACTAAAAATGAGATTGCAGTTGATGTAGTAATTTCGACACAAGCGGCTATGAAAGTCGTTGGTAAGCTTGGCCAGGTTTTAGGGCCCAAAGGTCTTATGCCAAATCCAAAGACTGGAACAGTAACTGAGAATATTGCAGATGCAATTAAAAATGCAAAATCTGGACAAGTCAGGTTTAGAACTGACAAAAGTGGAATTATTCATGGTTGCATTGGCAAAGTTTCGTTTGATGATAGTAAGGTAAGTCAAAATTTAACTGCACTTGTTGAAGAATTACAAAGATTAAAGCCAGCATCCGCTAAGGGTGTATATATAAAAGGGATTTCAATTAGTAGCACAATGGGGCCTGGATTGAAATTAAATATATCGGAGCTGGCATAAGTTTTTAGAGTTTTTAAAAAACTCTAGATTGTTGCGTTTGTTCGCAGCCGTCGAAGACCGTAGGTGCTTTATTGCTTAATTTCCTACGCAGGTGGTGACTCAATTGCATTAGCAGTTTGTCGCCAAAATGACCAAAAGGTCAAAATAGGAGAATTGTATGGCTTTAGCCAAAAATGAAAAAGAAAGGATTGTTGAAGAAGTAAAAGCTGTTGTTGCAGATGCATCTACATTGGTGATATCTGATGCAAGAGGTTTAAAAGTTTCTGAACTATCTGAAATAAGAAAGGAAGCAAACGAAAAAGGTGTGCATATACAAGTGATCAAAAATTCACTTGCAAAGCTTGCATTTAAAGACACCGACTTTGGTTGCACAGAAGATGCTCTTAAGGGCCCTTCATTATTTGCTTTTTCTTTTGGTGAGCCTGGAGCTGCTGCAAAGTTACTCAAAACATATGCTAAAAATTTCGAAGCTCTCGAAATTAAAGCATTATGCGTTGAGGGCCAACTGCTAGATGGAAGCCAAATTGATTTACTGGCAACACTTCCATCAAGAGAGGAGGCCATTACTTTAATTGCATCAGTTCTTCAAGCACCTATGGGCAAGTTTGCTACTTTATTAAATGAAGTTCCAAGTAAGCTTGCAAGGGTTCTTGCTGCAGTTCGTGACAATAAACAGGCTAGTGCCTAAATCGGAGAATTATTATGGCGACAATAAAATCTGAAGACATTCTTAAAGCAATTGAAGAAATGTCAGTTATGGAGTTAGTAGAGCTTATTTCTGCTATCGAGGAAAAATTTGGTGTTACTGCAGCTGCTGCAGTCGCAGCTGCACCTGTCGCAGGTGCTGGCGATACTGCTGGTGGCGATGCTGCTGAAGAGAAAGACGAATTTGATGTAGTTCTTTCTGCAGCTGGTGACCAAAAAGTCCAAGTTATTAAAGCTGTTAGAGCTATAACAGGCCTTGGTCTCAAGGAAGCTAAAGACTTAGTCGATGGAGCTCCAAATACACTTAAAGAGGGTGTTAAAAAAGAAGAAGCTGAAGAAATGCTTAAACAGCTTTCAGAAGCTGGAGCAACAGCAGAACTTAAATAATTTTACTAATACTTAAAGGGCAACATATATGTCATATAGCTACACTGAAAAAAAGAGAATAAGAAAAAACTTTGGAAGATTTCCAAAAGTCATGGATCTACCAACGCTGACAGAAACCCAGCTGAATTCATATGCTGAGTTTCTTCAAGCTGAAGCCGATCCTGATAAAAGGGAAAATAAAGGTCTAGAAGAAGTTTTTCAGTCTCTTTTCCCTATAACAAGTGTTTCTGGCAATGCTGCCCTTGAGTACGTCTCATATGAGCTTGGTAAAAACAGTTTTGATGTTCAAGAATGCCTCATTCAAGGACTAAGTTATTCAGCCCCACTTAGAATAAAGGTAAGGCTTGTAATTTATGACAAAGAATCTAATTTTGAAGAAGTTAAAGATGTAAAAGAAGGTGAAGTTTTTATGGGAGAAGTTCCTTTAATGACTTCAACAGGATCCTTTATAATTAATGGAACAGAGAGAGTTGTTGTTTCACAGCTCCACAGATCTCCTGGTGTTTTCTTTGATCATGACAAAGGAAAAACTCATAGTTCTGGTAAAGTTTTATATTCTGCAAGAATTATTCCTTACAGAGGTTCTTGGCTAGATTTCGAATTTGATCCAAAAGATAGTCTTTTTTGTAGGATAGATAGAAAGAGAAAGATACCTGCAACTATTCTCCTAAAAGCATTGGAAATGACTACTGAAGAAATTCTGCAGTCATTCTTTGAAACGGAAACCTATACACTTGATAAATCAAGAGTAAAAACTGAATTAAAGCCAGAAAGATTAAGAGGCGAAGTTCTTAGTGAAGACATAAAAGTTAAGAACAAAGTTATTGTCGAAGCTGGTAAAAGAGTTACCGCAAGACATGTTAAATTGCTAAGAGACTCTGGTGAGAAAGAAATTTCTTTTTCAAGTGAATACCTTTTGGGGAAAGTTACCTCAAAAGATATATTTGATGAAGAAACTGGAGAGGTTACTTTAGCGTGCAACAGCGAAATAGATGAATCTGTGTTGTCTCTTCTCTCGGAAAAAAGCATAACAACAATTGATACTCTTTATATTAATGAGTTAGAGAAGGGGCCATACATAGCAAATACTCTTAGAACTGATCCTACATCAAATAGACTCGAAGCTCTTGTTGAAATATACAGGATGATGAGACCTGGTGAACCCCCAACTAAAGACTCAGCAGAAACTTTGTTTAGAAATTTGTTCTTTAATCCTGAAAGATATGATTTATCTGAAGTTGGAAGAATGAAATTTAATAGAAGGCTTAAAATAGAAGATGAAAGAGATAATCCTAATGTGCTTGATCTTCAAGATATTATTTCTGTGATGAAAGGCATATTAGATATAAGAGATGGTCATGACTTTGTTGATGATATTGATCATCTTGGAAATAGAAGAGTTAGGTCTGTTGGAGAAATGACTGCTAATCAATTTAGAGTTGGCCTTATAAGAGTTGAGAGAGCTGTAAGAGAAAGATTAAGTATGGCCGAAGCAGATGAGCTTGGCCCGCAAGACCTTATCAACGCTAAACCAGTGACTGCAGCAATAAAAGAATTTTTCGGCTCAAGTCAGTTATCACAGTTCATGGATCAAAATAATCCATTATCTGAAATAACACATAAGAGAAGAGTTTCAGCATTAGGCCCTGGTGGACTAACAAGAGAAAGAGCAGGTTTTGAGGTTAGAGATGTTCATCCAACTCACTATGGAAGAGTTTGCCCAATCGAAACACCGGAGGGACCAAATATCGGTCTTATAAATTCTTTTGCTTCTTATGCAAGAACTAATTCATATGGATTCATAGAAACTCCTTATAGAAAGGTGGTGAAGGGAACAGTTACTGATGAGATTGTTTATTTGTCGGCCATTGATGAAGGTGAACATATAATCGCACAAGCAAATGCAACATTGGACAAAAAGAATAGATTTGTTGACGATTTAGTCCCAGTTAGACATGCTAATGAGTTCGAATTAATGTCATCAGATATGGTTGACTTAATGGATGTTTCGCCTCAGCAAGTAGTTTCTGTTGCTGCATCACTAATTCCATTTTTGGAGCATGATGACGCGAATAGAGCTTTAATGGGTTCAAATATGCAACGTCAAGCAGTTCCTGTCTTAAGGCCAGAAAAACCTCTGGTTGGGACTGGTCTTGAAACAGTTGTTGCAAGGGATTCAGGAGTTTGCGTAGTTGCTAAGAATAAGGGCGTCGTTGAAAGTGTAGATGCAGGGAGAATCGTTGTAAGAGTTACAGATGCAAAAAATAAAACTGCTGAAGTTGATATTTACAATCTCGTTAAATATACAAGATCAAATCAAAATACCTGTATCAATCAAAGACCTCTTGTAAAGGTTGGTGATAAAGTTGTTGGGGGTGACATTCTTGCTGATGGACCATCTGTAGATAATGGAGAGCTAGCACTAGGACAAAACATTAGAATTGCCTTTATGCCATGGAATGGTTATAACTTTGAGGATTCAATTCTCATTTCTGAAAAAGTTGCAAGAGAGGATAGATTTACGTCAATTCATATTCAAGAACTAACTTGTGTTGCTAGAGATACAAAACTTGGCTCCGAAGAAATTACTTCTGATATTCCTAATGTCGGAGAAGGATCATTATCAAAACTGGATGAGTGTGGAATAGTTTATGTAGGTGCAGAAGTTAATCCTGGAGATATTCTCGTAGGTAAGATAACTCCAAAAGGGGAAAATCAACTATCTCCTGAGGAAAAACTTCTTAGAGCAATATTTGGAGAAAAAGCTTCCGATGTTAAAGATACGTCATTAAGAGTGCCAACGAGTACAAAAGGAACGGTAATAGGAGTAGAAGTATTTACACGAGACGGTCTTGAAAAAGATGAAAGAACTATTTCTATTGAAGAGGAACATTTATCGCAGGCAAAAAAAGATGCAGATGATGAAACTAGAATTGTTCAAGAAGCAACAAAAATTAAAGTTTCTGGGTTTCTTAATGGTGAAACAGTTACTAAAGCGCCTAGTTTAAAAAGAGGTACTAAGATTTCATCAGATGATCTTAAAGAAATGTCTTTAAATGATATCTTTTCAATAAGAACAAAAAAATCTGATGTAAATACAAGACTTGACGAATCAGAAAAGGCTCTAAAAAAGGTTCTCAATGAAATCAAAGAAAGATTTAATGAAAAAAAATCAAAGATTGTAAGAGGTCATGACCTCGCTCCAGGCGTTATAAAAATTGTTAAAGTATTTTTAGCAATTAAAAGAAGAATTCAGCCCGGAGATAAAATGGCTGGAAGACATGGTAACAAAGGTGTTATTTCAGAAATAATGCCAATTGAGGATATGCCTTATGATGAAGATGGTAACCCTGTAGATATTGTATTAAATCCATTGGGAGTCCCCTCAAGGATGAATGTCGGTCAGGTTCTTGAAACGCATATGGGATGCGCAGCAAAAGGCGTTGGCAAAATTATTGATGATATGATCACCAACAAGGAATCAAATGCAGATATTAGGAAATATCTTGAAATACTCTATAACAAGGATGCAGCAAATCTTGAAGATTTAGGTTCTTTGACTAATGGCGATATTGATCAACTAGCCAATAATCTGAGAGCAGGCGTACCAATTGCGTCACCAGTTTTTGATGGTGCTGCAGAATCAGAAGTTAAAAATATGCTAAAGCTTGCTGGTCTTCCTTCTTCCGGGCAATTTACTTTATTCGATGGAAGAACTGGTAGAAAATTTGATCGTCCAATAACAGTTGGTTATATGTATATGATTAAACTCAATCATTTAGTTGACGATAAAATGCATGCCAGATCAACTGGATCATACTCTCTTGTTACACAACAGCCATTGGGTGGAAAAGCTCAGTTTGGTGGCCAAAGGTTTGGAGAGATGGAAGTTTGGGCACTTGAAGCGTATGGGGCTGCTTACACCCTTCAAGAAATGCTAACAGTTAAATCCGATGATGTTTCTGGAAGAACTAAGATGTATAAAAATATTGTCGATGGCTCATTACAGATGGATGCAAACATACCTGAATCATTTAATGTTCTTACAAAGGAAATTAGATCTTTGGGAATTAATATTGATTTAGATACAGAAGAATAGGAGAAATATTTTGAAAGAATTACTTAATTTATTGCAATCAAACCAAGATGATTTTTCATCTATCTCTGCTGGTTTAGCTTCCCCACAGATGGTGAGATCTTGGTCTTTTGGCGAAGTAAAAAAACCTGAAACAATCAACTATAGGACTTTTAAACCAGAGAGAGACGGCCTCTTTTGCGCAAAAATCTTTGGACCTATCAAAGACTATGAATGTATCTGTGGTAAATACAAAAGAATGAAGCATAGAGGGGTTGTATGTGAAAAATGTGGAGTTGAAGTTACTCTTGCCAAAGTAAGAAGGGAGAGAATGGGACATATTGAGCTAGCTGCTCCTGTTGCGCATATTTGGTTCTTAAAATCACTACCCTCAAGAATTGGTCTACTATTAGATGTAACGCTTAGAGAAATTGAAAGAGTTCTATATTTTGAAAGTTTTATTGTAACCGATCCAGGAATGACTGATTTAGAAACTGGAGATATCCTTACTGAAGAAGAATACATTGAAGCTTATGATCAATATGGTGATGAATTTAAAGCAGGAATGGGAGCTGAAGCTGTCAAACTCCTTTTGGAAGAGCTTGATATTGAGGAAGAGGTTCGAATTCTTAGAGAAGAAATCCCTCAAACAAATTCAGAAACAAAGCTAAAGAAAATTTCTAAAAGACTAAAGTTACTCGAAGCCTTCAAGGCTTCTGGCAACAAGCCAGAGTGGATGATAATGGACGTTCTTCCTGTATTACCTCCAGATTTAAGACCACTTGTGCCTCTTGAGGGTGGAAGGTTTGCAACTTCTGATTTAAATGATCTATATAGAAGAGTAATAAATAGAAACAATAGATTAAAAAGACTATTGGAGCTTAATGCACCTGACATTATTGTAAGAAATGAAAAAAGGATGCTTCAAGAATCAGTTGATGCTCTTCTTGATAACGGAAGAAGAGGAAGAGTTATAACTGGCACCAACAAAAGACCTCTTAAGTCCCTTGCTGACATGATAAAGGGTAAAGGTGGAAGGTTTAGACAGAATCTTCTCGGTAAACGTGTCGATTACTCTGGGAGATCAGTAATTGTATCTGGGCCAAATTTAAAACTCCATCAATGTGGCTTGCCAAAAAAAATGGCATTAGAGTTATTTAAGCCATTTGTTTACGGCAGGTTGGAACACAAAGAACTTGCAACAACAATTAAAGCTGCTAAAAGGCTTGTTGAAAGAGAGACACCAGAGGTTTGGGAAGCTCTCGAAGAAGTTATCAAAGAGCATCCAGTTCTTTTAAACAGAGCTCCAACATTGCACCGTCTGGGTATTCAGGCATTTGAACCTTTACTAATAGAGGGCAAGGCTATACAACTCCACCCATTGGTATGTGTTGCCTATAATGCTGACTTTGATGGTGACCAAATGGCTGTCCATGTTCCATTAACAGTTGAAGCTCAACTTGAAGCTAGAGCATTAATGATGTCGACCAATAACATTCTTTCTCCTGCGGATGGAGCTCCAATTATTAATCCTACTCAGGATGTAGTTCTTGGTCTCTATTACATGACAAGAGAAAAGATAAATTCCCATGGAGAGGGGAGAGTATTTTCAAATCCTGACGAAGTTCAAAGAGCTTTTGAGTCTGAGCAAATAGATCTTCATGCAAAGATAAAAGTTAGAATAGAAAATGCTGAGAAAGGAGTTTTTATAGAAGATACTACCGTTGGAAGAACCTTGATATGGAGAATCACTCCAATTGAAGTCGGATTTGACAATGTAAACAAGACATTAGATAAAAAAGCAGTTTCGTCTTTAATTGATCTCTCATATAGAAAGGCTGGCTTGAAGAAGACTGTTATTTTTGCAGATCAGTTAATGTATTTGGGTTTTGACTTCTCAACTAGATCAGGCTCATCGATTGGTGTTGATGATTTTGTTATTCCTGAAGAAAAATATCAAATTGTAGACAAGGCAGAGGACGAGGTTAAAGAAATAGAAAATCAATTCTCATCTGGACTAGTTACAAGAGGCGAAAGATATAACAAAGTCGTTGATATATGGTCTAGAGCTAATGAAAGAGTTGCTAAGGCTATGATGGCAAAAATAAGTAAAGACAACGTTGAGGACTCAGATGGTAATGAAGTTGAACAAGCTTCTTTTAATTCAGTATATATATATGCTGATTCAGGAGCTAGAGGATCGCCGGCTCAAATTAGACAGCTATCAGGTATGAGAGGACTGATGTCAAAGCCAGATGGCTCAATTATTGAAACTCCTATCACTGCAAACTTTAGAGAAGGTCTTTCTGTTCTCCAATACTTTATTTCCACCCACGGAGCTAGAAAGGGTTTAGCAGATACAGCATTAAAAACTGCTAACTCTGGCTATTTAACAAGAAGATTATGTGATGTTTCAATGGATTCAGTTATTACAGAAGATGATTGTGGTACCAATGATTCAATAGAAATGAAAGCAATTATTGATGGTGGTGAAATCATACAAGATCTCACTGATAGAATTCTTGGTAGAGTAATTGCTGAACCTATCCTTGATAATGATGGGAATGAACTTTTCCCCAAAAATACACTCATAGATGAGGATGCATTGCTGAAGATTGAACCTTTAAATCTTTCAACTCTGAAAGTCAGATCGCCAATGACATGTGAATCAAGTTTTGGAGTATGCGCTAAATGTTATGGAAGAGACTTAGCAAGAGGGCATCTTGTCCACAGAGGTGAAGCTGTTGGTGTTGTAGCAGCACAATCAATTGGTGAGCCAGGCACCCAGCTGACTATGAGAACTTTTCATATTGGAGGAGCTGCTTCAAGTTCATCCGAAGATGACTCAATAATTAGCAGAAATGATGGCTCTGTAATTTTTTCAGACGACATCAAAAGCGTGAAGAATAAGGATAAGCTAGAAGTTGTAATTTCAAGAAATTCAACTTTATCTATTTCTGATAACCAAGGAAAAATTGTTGAGCAGTATAAGATACCTTATGGTTCTACTTTATTAGTTTCAAATAATGCCAAAGTTGAACTTGGACAAAAAATTGCTACATGGGATCCGTATACCCGTCCAATAATTTCAGAAGCTTCCGGTAAGGTTAAATTTGCTGACATAGAAGAGGGTGTATCAGTTCGAGCTTCAACTGATGAATTAACTGGATTAAGCAGTATTGAAGTCATTGATGGCTCTGAAAGGCCTTCAGCTGGTAAAGATTTAGTGCCATCAGTTAGCCTTACAGATGGCAGAGGAAAACAATTATCGCATCCTGAAAACAATCAACCTTTCACATATGCTCTTCCAGCTTCAGCATTATTAAACCTTGAAGATGGTCAAAAAATAACTGCTGGTGAAGTTATTGCAAGGATTCCACTTGAAGGATCGAAGACTAAAGATATTACAGGTGGATTGCCCAGAGTTGCTGACCTATTTGAAGCTAGAACACCCAAAGATGCGGCTGTTCTTGCAGAAGAATCAGGAATGGTTTCTTTTGGTAAAGAAACCAAAGGTAAGGTCAGACTCGTTATTACACCTGATGGTGCCTCCAAAAAATCTCAAAATGTAGAGATGCTTATACCTAAACACAGAACGCTTTCAGTATTTGAAGGTGAGAGAGTAGAAAAAGGTGACATCGTTAGTGATGGACCCTACAGTCCTCATGATATTCTCAGACTTAAAGGTATACCAACCTTAACAAACTTCATTGTAAATGAGATTCAACAGGTCTACAGACTTCAAGGAGTTTCTATCAATGATAAGCACATCGAAACTATCCTGAGACAAATGCTTAGAAAAGCTCTTATAGTTGATGGTGGAGATACAAAATTTATACAAGGCGACCAGGTTGAATTTGCAGATTTAGTTGAAGCAAACAAAATTGCAGAATCTAATGATCAGGAGCCAGCAAAATATGAGAGAGTTTTACTAGGAATTACAAAAGCTTCTCTTGCAACAAATTCATTTATTTCTGCAGCATCCTTCCAGGAGACTACAAGAGTTCTTACAGAAGCAGCTGTTACTGGAAAAAAAGATGGATTGAGAGGCTTGAAGGAAAATGTAGTTGTTGGAAGACTCATTCCTGCTGGAACAGGTATGGATTTCCATGACAAGTTAAAAACTAAATTACCTGATTCAGATGAATATACTCTCTCTTCAGATGATCTTGAAGCAGCTCTTAGACAAGAGATTCAAGATACAAATACCGAGGTTGAAGATCAATCTGAGCCAGAATCTGAAAAACCAGTTGACGATAACGAATGAGCTATATAGAATCACGGCTTTTAGATAATTAATATGGCAACAGTAAACCAATTAGTAAGGAAATCACGCAAACCTAAGACTAGGAAGACTGATGTTCCTGCATTAAAAGGTTGTCCTCAAAGAAGAGGCGTATGTACTAGGGTTTATACAACTACTCCTAAAAAACCTAACTCGGCTTTAAGAAAAGTTTGCAGAGTAAGATTAACAAGTGGTTTTGAAGTCACCTCCTACATTGGTGGAGAAGGACATAATCTTCAAGAACACTCTCTTGTGTTAATAAGAGGGGGTAGAGTTAAAGATCTTCCTGGTGTCAGATATCATACCGTAAGAGGAACACTAGATACTTCGGGAGTCGCTAACAGAAAGCAAAGGAGATCTAAATATGGAGCCAAGAAGGGTAAATAATAATGCCAAGAAGAAGAAGTCCTGAAAAAAGAAAAGTTCTACCAGATCCAAAATACAAAGATATTATCGTTGCTAAGTTTATGAACAACCTTATGAAAGATGGTAAAAAATCAATTGCAGAAAAGATTGTCTATGGTGCTTTTGACAGAATCATCACACAGTCAAAAGAAGAGCCACTTGAAGTATTTATGAAAGCTTTGTCAGAAGTTGGTCCAGTTGTTGAAGTAAAATCAAGACGTGTTGGGGGTGCTACTTATCAAGTACCTATAGAAGTCAGGCCGTCAAGAAAGCAAGCATTAGCAATGAGATGGATTGTTGAAGCTGCCAGAAAAAGATCTGAAAAGTCTATGTCTTTGAGACTTGCTGGTGAGCTTCAAGATGCTTCCCAGGGAAAAGGCGCTGCTGTAAAGAAGAGAGAAGATGTTCATAAAATGGCAGAAGCTAACAAAGCATTTTCACACTTTAGATTTTAAATAAATGGCTAGAGAAACTGAACTAAGTAAATATAGAAATATTGGTATTTGTGCTCACGTTGATGCAGGTAAGACAACAACAACAGAAAGAGTGCTTTTCTATACAGGCCTGTCTCATAAAATTGGTGAGGTTCATGATGGCGCGGCTACCATGGATTGGATGGAACAAGAGCAAGAAAGAGGAATAACAATTACTTCAGCTGCAACTACTTGTTTCTGGAGTGGAATGGAGCAACAGTTTCCAAAGCATAGAATAAATATCATCGATACTCCGGGTCACGTTGATTTTACAATTGAAGTTGAAAGATCCTTAAGAGTCCTAGATGGCGCAGTTGTTGTATTTTGTGGTACATCTGGTGTTGAACCTCAATCAGAAACTGTTTGGCGTCAATGTAACAGATATGAAGTGCCAAGAATTGTTTTTGTCAACAAAATGGATAGAGCTGGCGCTGACTTTGAAAGAGTTGTCGATCAAGTAAGAGAAAGACTTGGATCAACAGTGGTCCCCATACAATTGAACATAGGTGCTGAGGATGATTTTAAAGGCGTTGTAGATTTAATTAGGATGAAGGCAATTTACTGGAATGAAGATGATCAAGGTCTTACTTTTGATCTTGAAGAAATCCCAGAGGATCTAAAAGTAAGATCTGACGAGCTCAGAGAGCAGATGTTAGAGACAGCGGCTGAGGCAAATGAAGAATTGATGGAAGCTTATCTTGAAAGTGGAGAGCTCACAGAAGATCAAATAAGAGAAGGACTAAGACTAAGAACTCTCAACAATGAAATAGTTCTTGCTATGTGCGGCTCTGCATTTAAAAATAAAGGTGTTCAAGCAGTGCTTGACGCAGTGATTGAATTCTTGCCGGCTCCAAATGAAGTTGCAGCAATTCAAGGTGTCCTCCCCGGCGAGGAAGAAAAAACTGACTCTAGGTCTTCTTCAGATGAAGAGCCATTCTCAGCTCTTGCTTTTAAAATAGCTACAGATCCATTTGTAGGAACATTAACATTTATCAGGGTTTACTCTGGTGTCCTATCTGTTGGTGATGGGGTAGTTAATTCAACACGAAGTAAAAAAGAGCGTGTTGGAAGAATGGTGCAAATGCATTCTAATAGTAGAAATGAAATCAAAGAGATTCGAGCTGGAGATATCGCTGCCTGTATTGGTCTTAAAGATATTACAACTGGTGATACCTTATGCGATACAAAAGACCAGATAATTCTTGAAAAAATGGACTTTCCAGAGCCAGTTATTTCCGTAGCTGTGGAACCAAAATCTAAGCCTGATCAAGAGAAAATGTCATTAGCTCTTCAAAAACTTGCTAAAGAGGATCCTTCTTTTAGAGTCCATACAGACGAAGAATCGGGTCAAACAATTATTTCTGGAATGGGTGAACTCCATTTAGATGTTCTAGTCGATAGAATGAAAAGAGAGTTTTCCGTTGAAGCCAACATTGGTAAACCGCAAGTTGCCTACAGAGAAACTATTAAGGAAACAATAGATATAGAGGGTAAATTTGTTCGTCAGAGTGGGGGTAAAGGACAATATGGGCATGTTTGGCTTAAGTTAGAGCCACTGGGTCTTGATGATGATTACGAATTTGTCGATGAAATAGTTGGCGGAGTTGTACCAAAAGAGTATATTCCTGCTGTCGATAAGGGAATTCAAGAACAAATGCAAAATGGTGTAGTTGCCGGTTATCCCTTACTAGCTTTAAAAGCAACCTTATATGATGGCTCATATCACGATGTCGACTCAAGCGAAATGGCTTTTAAAATCGCCGGTTCTATGGCATTAAAAGAAGGTGCACTAAAGGCAAAACCAGTTATCCTTGAACCAATAATGAAAGTTGAAGTTGTAACTCCTGAAGAGCATATGGGAGATGTAGTTGGGGATTTAAATAGAAGAAGAGGAATAATTTTAGGCATGGATGAGATCCCTTCTGGTAAAACTGTTCAATCAGAGGTTCCCTTATCAGAGATGTTTGGTTATGCAACAGATCTAAGGTCTCAAACTCAAGGAAGAGCCAGTTTTTCAATGGAATTTCTTAAATATGCAGATGTTCCATCAAGCATCGCAGAAGAGTTAAAAACAGCTTAATTTTTTTATTTAAATAAATATCGCTTTTTTGTTGACATATTGGGCTCTAGAGACCTAAAATACGCCACATTTTGCGTTTTGCAGTATGTTTTTAACAGAGGAATTTTAGTTTAAAAAATGGAAAATCAGGCTATAAGAATAAGACTAAAAGCTTTTGACTATAGGCTTATTGATGCCTCTACAAGACAAATTGTTGAAACCGCAAAAAAGACAGGCGCAGTGGTAAAAGGTCCGATTCCACTGCCTGTTAAAAAAGAGAGGACCACTATATTGATTTCGCCGCATAAAGATAAAGATGCTAGAGACCAATATGAAATAAGAACTTATAAAAGGCTCTTAGATATTATTAAGCCAACAGATAAAACTGTTGATGCATTAATGAAACTAGATTTATCTGCGGGTGTTGATGTGCAGATAAGTATTAGTTAAGAGTAAACGCGTAAGCGGCCATAGAGGGTTTTAAGCCCCGTAATAAGGAGAGTAAATTGAGTTTAGGCTTAATTGGAAAAAAATCAGGAATGTCTAGGGTCTTCCAAGAAGATGGAGATTCAATTCCAGTATCTATTGTTTCTGTATTTGGTAACTATGTTGCAGGTATCAAAACAAAAGAATCTGACGGTTACGACGCTGTTCTTGTCTCAAAAACAGAAAACAAAAAAAATCGCTCTAAATCACAAAAAGAATTTTTCGCTAAAGTAAATGTTACTCCTGGGATACTCAGTGAATTTAAGCTAAGTGAGAATTTTGATCGAAACATTGGTGATCATCTTACAGCAGATTTATTTGAGGTGGGACAGCATGTTGACGTAACTGGAACATCAAAAGGTAAAGGATATGCTGGAGTGATAAAAAGGCATAACTTTAAGATGCAAGATGCTACTCATGGTAATTCACTATCCCATAGAGCACATGGATCTATAGGACAGTGCCAGACTCCTGGAAGAGTATGGAAAGGTAAAAAGATGTCTGGTCAAATGGGAAATGAAAGAAAAACTATTCAAAATCTAGAAATAGTCAATATTGATGTTGAAAATAATCTTCTATTTATTAAGGGAGCTATACCAGGATTTAATGGCTCTAAAGTAACAATCAAACCATCTATTAAGAAATGAAATTAAGCGTATTGTCCACATCAAAAAGTAAGAAAGAAGATATTATTCTTTCCGACGCTTTTGTCAGAGACTACAACGAATCTCTAGTACATCAGGCCGTTGTTACCTATCTTGCTGGTATGAGACAAGGCTCTCATAAGCAGAAGAATAGATCTGAAGTAAGAGGCGGTGGAAAGAAGCCATATAGACAAAAAGGAACTGGTAGAGCAAGAGCTGGTACCATTAGAAGCCCTATTTGGAGAGGTGGAGGAGTTACATTTGCTTCCAGACCAAGAGATTATTCAAAAAAAATAAATAAGAAAATGTATAAAGCTGCATTGAGATCAATTTTCTCTGAGCTTCTTAGACAAGAAAAGCTTATTGCAATAGAGCATCCAAAAATAAAGAACCCAAAAACCAAGGAGATGGTAAGTTTCTTATCAAAGCTTTCGTTAGAGAATGTACTAATTATTACTGATGAAATTGATAAGAATTTACATTTAGCATCTAGAAATATTCCTCATGTAAACGTCGTAACAACCGCTGAAATTAATCCAGTTATGTTGCTCAAACCTCACAAGGTTGCAATTACACCTGAAGCTTTCAAGAAAATTGAGGAGCTTATCTGATGGATTTGAAATTATATAAAGTCCTCAAAGCCCCTCATATAACTGAACAATCTTCTCAGCTCAGCCAAGATTTAAAGCAAATTGTCTTTAAGGTCGACAAAGGAGCTAACAAAAGAGAAATTAAGAAAGCTGTAGAAAATCTTTTCAATGTAACGGTTGTCAAGGTAACAACTTCAGTTGTTAAAGGAAAGACTAAAAGAAATAGATTTGGAGTTTATAAAAGATCAGATTATAAAAAAGCCTTTGTGTCTTTGAGTCCTGATTCTGATATTCAATTCGAGGGAGTGAGCTAAGATGCCTGTTCAAAAAGCAAAACCAACTAGTCCAGGCAGAAGATTTGTTGTCTCTATAAAGAAAAATAATTTGCATAGAGGTAAGCCTTTCAAAGCCCTGATTGAGCCAAAGTCTAAGAAAGGTGGAAGAAATAACAATGGAAGAATAACCGTAAGACATCAGGGTGGAGGTCATAAGCGTCATTACAGAGTAATCGACTTTAAGAGGAATAAGCTTGACATACCAGCTATTGTCGAAAGAATTGAATATGATCCAAATAGGTCAGCAAATATTGCTCTTCTTAAATATGCTGACGGAGAGAGAAGGTATATTTTATGTCCCAGTAAAATGGAAATAGGCACAGAAATTATTTCTTCTGATAAAGCCGATATTAAGGACGGTAACTCGCTAAAATTAAAGGATATTCCTCTTGGCACAAATATCCATTGTGTAGAAATGAAACCTGGCAAAGGTGGGCAGATAGCAAGAAGTGCTGGGACTTCTGCAAGACTTGTAGCAAAAGAAGGAATCTATTCAACTTTAAGATTGCAATCAGGAGAGATGAGGAAAGTTCTTTCTGATTGCAGAGCTACTCTTGGAACAGTATCAAATCAAGAGAATAATCTTAAGTCTATTGGAAAAGCTGGAGCAAACAGATGGAGAGGAAAGAGACCAACTGTAAGAGGTGTAGCTATGAATCCTATTGACCACCCACATGGTGGAGGTGAGGGAAGAACATCAGGCGGAAGACATCCTTCTACTCCATGGGGTGTTCCGACCAAGGGATACAAAACTAGAAAGAATACGAGATCTGATAACTTAATTGTCAGAAGAAGGGGTAAGAGGAACTAATAATGCCAAGATCACTTAAAAAGGGACCATTTATAGATTTATCTTTGCAGAAAAAGGTAGATGCTGCGATAGCTAATAATGACAAGAAGCCCATAAAGACTTGGTCAAGAAGATCTATGATCTCCCCTACAATGGTTGGTCTTACGATCGCTGTTCATAATGGAAGACAGCATGTTCCCGTTTTCATAAATGAAGACATGGTTGGTCATAAACTCGGTGAATTTGCATTAACTAGAACTTTTAAAATGCATTCAGGAGATAGAAAGGCAAAATAATGGAAACTAGAGCATATTTAAAAGGAACCAGATTATCGCCACAAAAGGCTGGTCTTGTTGCGGATGTGATAAGAGGTAAAACCATTCAAGAAGCAATGGACTTCCTTTCATTCAGCAAAAAGAAAGGCTCAGAAGTTATGAAAAAATTACTAGAGTCTGCAATTGCGAACGCAGAGCATAATGAAAATGCAGACATCGACAAACTTTTTGTTAAGTCAGTAATTGTCAATCAAGGATTGAGATTGAAAAGAATGAAACCAAGGGCAAGGGGAAGAGCAGACAGAATTATAAAGCCAACTTGTCATATAGAAATTATTTTAGCAGACGGAGAAACTTAATGGGTCAGAAAGTACATCCAACAGGAATGAGACTTGGAATTATCAAGAAGCATAATGCTAATTGGTATGCAAAAGGAAAAGAGTATCCAAAGTTTTTAAATGAAGATCTTAAGGTGAGGGAGTTTATTGGAAATAAGCTTAAATTCTCATCAATTAGCAAAGTTGAACTAGACAGATCTGCTCAAGCTTATGTAGTGAATATTCACTCATCGAGACCGGGAATTATCATCGGTAAAAAGGGCGAGGAAATAGAAAACCTAAAAAGACAAATTAAAAAGATTGTTAATCTTCCTACTAAAGTAAATATCAAGGAAGTAAGAAAGCCCGATTTGGATGCAAAAATACTTGCTGAATCAGTCGCGCAACAACTTGAGAGAAGAGTCCAATTTAGGAGAGCTATGAAAAGAGCTGTCCAAAGTGCATTAAGACAAAGTGCTAAGGGCGTAAGGGTGGAAATCTCCGGAAGATTAAATGGTGCCGAAATTGCCAGAACTGAATGGTACAGAGAGGGCAGAGTTCCTCTTCATACTTTAAGAGCTGATGTGGATTACGGAACTGCTGAAGCCTTAACAACATATGGGATTATTGGAATAAAAGTCTGGGTCTATAAGGGCGAAATTATTGGAGACCCAATTAAAGAGGGAGTTAGTAGTTAAGAATTATGTTACAGCCAAAACAAACAAAATATAGAAAAATGCATAAAGGCAGGAATAGAGGTCTTGCACAAAATGGTAATACTGTTGCATTTGGAAGATATGGACTAGTTGCTCAAACTCGGGGAAGAATTACATCTCGTCAAATTGAGTCTGCAAGAAGAGCCATGACAAGATATGTCAAAAGGGGAGGAAACATTTGGATACGAATATTCCCTGATAAACCAATAACAAAGAAACCTCTTGAAACTAGAATGGGTAAGGGTAAAGGGAATGTTGAGTATTGGGTTGCTCTTGTTCAGCCAGGAAAGGTTTTGTATGAAATGTCTGGCGTTAGTGAGGAAGTTGCAAGGGAAGCATTTAGATTAGCTAGTGCAAAGCTTCCAGTTAAGACTTTGTTTAAGGAAAAAGAGAATTAAAAATGGCAAATAAAGAATTAGATAAGTTAAGAAGTATGTCAGTTTCTGATCTTAATAAGAGTCTTGAAGCTATATATAAAGAGCAGTTTGAAGATAACTTAAAGCTTAAGACTGGTCAGCTTAATGAAGTCCATAAAATTAGACTAAACAAAAAACAGGTTGCAAGAATTAAAACGGTTATATCTGAAAAAAATAATGCAGGTGAGGAAAATGGAAAATAAGAATCCAAGAATATTATCAGGAGTTGTTGTAAGCAATAAAGCTGATAAAACTATCACCGTTAAAGTGGAAAGAAAAGTTAAACATCCCTTATATGGAAAGATAATGAGGAGATCAACTAAAGTACACGCTCATGACGAAAACAATGTTGCAAATATCGGTGATTTCGTATCAGTGAAAGAGTGCAAGCCTTTTTCAAAAACAAAGACTTGGATGTTAGAGGAATCAGATTCAAGCGGAGGCGATTCCTAATGATACAAATGCAATCAATACTTAACATTGCTGACAATAGCGGAGCTAGATCTGTGATGTGCATAAAGGTCCTTGGAGGTTCCAAGAGACGCTATGCAAATGTTGGAGACATTATTAAGGTTGCTGTTAGAGAAGCTATACCTACTGGCAAAGTAAAAAAAGGACAAGTAGTAAATGCTCTTGTGGTCAGAACAAAGAAAGGAGTAAGAAGAAGAGACGGATCATTAATAAAGTTTGATGAAAATGCTGCAGTTCTTCTTAACCAACAAAACGCACCTATTGGTACAAGAGTATTTGGACCAGTTACTAGAGAGTTAAGGTCTGGTAATTTTATGAAAATCTTATCACTTGCACCGGAGGTTCTTTAAATGAAAAGTAATGTAAGAACAAGACTTAAAACTGGTGATGAAGTTGTAGTTATTGCAGGTAGAGATGTGGGTAAGACTGGAACGATTACAAGTATCAAGAAAAATAAAGCTTTTGTTACAGGCATTAATGTTGTGAAAAAGCATACCAAGCCAAATCCACAGTTAGGGATTACTGGCGGGATTGTTGAACAAGAGTCACCAATTGATTTATCAAATATACAAATATGGGACTCAAAAACAAAAAAAGGCTCCAGGATCTCAATGAAAATAAATGAGAAGACAGGGAAGAAAGAAAGACTTAACAAAAAAACAGGAAAAGTAGTATAAAAAATGGCTAGTTTGCATCAAAAATATAAAGACGAAATTGTGCCTATACTCAAGGAAAGGCTTGGGAAAAGCAATGTTATGGCTTTACCAAAACTCACAAAAATAGTTATCAACATGGGTGTTGGACAAGCTGTAAATGATAAGAAGCACCTTACCAATGCTGTTGATGATCTTCAATCAATTTCCGGTCAAAAACCACTTGTAACTAATGCAAGAAAATCAGTTGCAAGTTTTAAAATTAGAGAGGGTTGGCCGATGGGATGTAAAGTTACTCTTCGAGGTAAAAGAATGTATGACTTCGTTGAAAGGCTTATCAATGTTGCTATTCCTAGGGAAAGAGACTTTAGAGGATTAAATCCAAAATCATTTGATAAACAAGGAAATTATAGTTTTGGTGTTAAGGAACAAATAATATTCCCAGAAATAAACTATGACAATATAGATCAAATTAGAGGTATGGATATTTGTGTTAATACATCAGCAAATAATCCTGCTGATGCAAAAGTTTTATTGGAAGAATTAAACTTCCCATTTAAGAAGTAGGAATTATGACTAGAAAATCACTTATAGCGAGAGAAAACAAAAGAATGAAAACGGTTGCTAAATATGCAACTAAAAGAGCTGAACTCAAAAAAACTTTCTTGGATATGAGTAAGACAGATGAGGAAAGATTTGAAGCATATAGAAAATTACAAAAGCTTCCTAGAAATGCTAGCCCGTCAAGAGTACAAAGAAGATGTTCAATAACTGGTAGACCACATGCTGTTTATAGAAAGTTTGGTTTGAGCAGAATTAAATTAAGGGAAGCCGCTATGCGTGGCGATATTCCTGGATTAGTTAAATCAAGTTGGTAAATATATTATGAGTTTTCAAGATCCTATTTCAGATTGCCTTAACAGAATAAGGAATGGCCTTATGAGAGGTAAAGATTCTGTTATCGTTCCTTATTCTCAGCTAAAGCATGACCTAGTTAATGTGTTAATTGAAGAAGGATATCTAAATTCTTGTGAAAAGATTGATAACGGCGGCAAGGATGAGATTAGCGTCAACCTAAAATACTTTAATGGTAAACCTGCCATTAAAGATCTAAAGAGAATTTCTAGACCTGGCCTGAGAAAATACTCAGGCACTAAAGATTTATCTAATGTCAAAGCTGGTTTAGGTATTTATGTTTTATCAACGAATCAAGGTTTAATGACTGATAAAGCTGCAAAAAGCAAGAATGTTGGCGGCGAGATTCTGGTGGAGGTTTTTTAAATGTCTAGAGTTGCAAAACAACCTATCACTATTCCAGAAGGCGTTAAGGTTGAGCTGAATGATAATTTAGTTTCAGTCTCAGGCAAAAATGGTTCCATGGATTTTAAACTGGTTAAAGATGTGACGATAGATATTTCTGAAAACGAAGTTCTAGTTTCATATGGAGACTATCAAGAATCCATTGCTATGGGTGGAACTACAAGAGCTATCTTAAACAATATGGTTGTGGGTGTTTCTCAAGGGTTTGAAAAAAAATTGGAGCTAGTTGGAGTTGGCTATAGAGCAAAAGCATCAGGAAAGACTTTAGATTTAACCTTAGGTTTCTCTCATCCAATAAAATATGAACTTCCTGAAAGTGTTACCGCAGAGACTCCATCACAAACTGAAATAGTCCTTAAAAGCCATGATAGGCAAGCTTTAGGACAAGTTGCTTCAGAAATTAGAGCATTCAGACCACCTGAGCCTTATAAAGGAAAAGGTGTTAAATATTCGGATGAGAGAATTAAGAGAAAGGAAGCTAAAAAAGCTGCAGGTGGTGCCTAATGAGTATTAAGAATGAATCAAGGCTAAGAAGAGCAAAAAAAACAAGGATGAGGATAAAATCTCAGAATCTTCCAAGACTGACTGTTTTTAAGTCTTCGCAACACATTTATGCACAAATAATTGATTCGAGTGGTTCAAAAGTTTTAGCTGCAACTTCAACACTTGATAAGAGTATTAAGTCTAAAGGAAGAAGCGTCCAATCTGCTAAGGAAGTAGGAGAAAAGATTGCTGATTTATCTATTAAGAATGGCATTAAGAAAGTTATTTTTGACAGATCTGGGTATAGATATCACGGAAGAATAAAAATGATTGCTGAGGCAGCAAGAGAAAAAGGTTTGGAGATATAGCAATATGGCAAAAGAAATGGCAAATATGAACCCACAAGGAGATGTACTTGAAGAAAAACTAGTTCAAGTAAATAGGGTTGCTAAAGTTGTTAAGGGCGGAAGAGTTTTTGGCTTCACTGCTCTTACTGTTGTTGGGGATGGTAAAGGCAAGGTTGGCTTTGGAAGAGGTAAAGCTAAAGAAGTTCCAATAGCAATACAAAAAGCTATGGAAAATGCTAGAAGAAGTATGGTTGATGTTGAGTTAAATGGATCAACAATTTGGTATCCAGTAAAGGCTAAACATGGATCTGCAAATGTTTACATGCAGCCTGCTGCAGAGGGTACAGGTATTATTGCGGGTGGAGCCATGAGGGCAGTCCTTGAACTCGTTGGAGTCCAAAATGTTCTTGCTAAATGTTACGGCTCAACAAATCCTGTTAATGTTGTTATGGCTACAATAAACGGGCTCAAATCAATTGAATCTCCTGAAACGGTTGCTATAAGAAGAGGTAAGAAAGTAGAGGAGGTACTATGACTGCAAGCAAAACTATCCAAATAAAACTTGTAAAGAGTGGTATTGGCAGAATAAAGAAACATAAGCTATGCATCCAAGGGCTAGGGTTTAAAAAATTGAATCAAATTTTAACTGTTGAAGATACACCAAGCAACAGAGGAATGATAAACAAAATTTCAGATATGGTTGAGGTAGTTGGATAAGATGACTAAAGAAAATAATATCCTTTCTCTGAAATCCCTCGCTAGTGATGGTACTAAATCAAGCAGAAAACGTGTTGGAAGAGGTATTGGTTCTGGTAATGGCAAAACAGCAGGAAGAGGCCACAAAGGTCAAAAATCTAGGTCTGGAGGATCTATACCTAGATGGTTTGAAGGTGGGCAGATGCCTCTTCAACAAAGACTACCAAAATTTGGTTTCTCTTCTAGAGTGAATAATCTATCAACAGATATCAATTTAAGAATGCTTGACGGAATGAAGGAAGTAAGTCTAGAGATTCTCAAAGAGAAAAAACTTGTTAATAAAAAGATTAATAAAGTAAAAATCTTTGGTGATCATAAGCTTTCAAAAGCATTAAATGTCAATGGGTTAAGTGTTACCAAAGGTGCACTCAAATCAATTGAGGAATCTGGAGGCAAGGTTAGCTGAAAATGGCAAATAGTAGCATGTCAGATTTATGGAAAAGAATTAGGTTTGTAGTCCTAGCGATAGTTATATATCGAATTGGTACCCATATTCCAATACCTGGTATTGATCCACAAAGATTAGAAGACTTATTTACTCAAA
Source organism: uncultured SAR86 cluster bacterium (assembly GCA_902538705.1). Taxonomy (GTDB): domain Bacteria; phylum Pseudomonadota; class Gammaproteobacteria; order Magnimaribacterales; family D2472; genus CACNXK01. Next base: position 25,609 of record CACBGD010000008.1, read on the forward strand.
ATCAAGGAACCATTCTTGAGATGTTTAATTTATTCTCTGGTGGGGCTTTAGAGAGAATGAGTGTTTTTGCCTTGAATGTAATACCTTATATTTCTTCAGCAATTATCATGCAGCTATTTTCTAATTCAATACCATACCTGCAGGAGCTTAAAAAGGATGGCCAAGCTGGAAGAAATGCGATAACTCAATTTACTAGATATGGAACAGTTTTACTTGCTCTCATTCAAGCATCTGCACTTGCATTCACTCTTAATGCATCCGGTCTTAAATACTTAGATATACCTTTCATATCTTTCTATATATCTACTGTAGCTTCCGTAGTCGCTGGAACAATTTTCTTAATGTGGCTGGGAGAACAGGTCTCGGAAAGAGGAATTGGAAATGGTATCTCCATAATTATTGCTATAAGTATTTTGTCAGGAATGCCTGGTGCGATTGGCCAAGCTCTTGAGCAGTCTAGACAGGGCGATCTGAACATATTGCTTCTTATTGGTATTGGAGTATTAGCTATGGCAGTTATTGCGGCAGTTGTATTTATAGAAAGAGGCCAAAGAAGAATTACTGTTAACTATGCTCAAAGACAACAAGGCAGAAAGATGATGCAAGCTCAAGCAAGCCATTTACCTTTCAAGGTAAACATGGCTGGTGTTATTCCAGCTATTTTTGCTAGCACCTTCCTGTTGTTCCCCCAATCATTAACTCAATGGTTTGGTCAAGGTGATCCATCTGGATTCTTACAATCACTTACTCTTGCTCTTAACCCCGGGCAGCCACTTTACGTACTAGTATTTTCGACTTTAATTATTTCCTTCTGTTTTATCTGGTTAGCTCTTACATTTAATACTCGTGAAGTTGCGGATAATCTCAAAAGATCTGGAGCATATATACCAGGCATAAGACCTGGTGAACAAACCTCAAATTATATTGATAGCGTTTTAGCCCGATTAACAGTATTTGGAAGTATTTATTTAACACTAATTTGTTTAATGCCACTTGCTTTAATTAATTTTGCAGGAGTTTCTTTTTATCTTGGCGGAACTTCAATTCTAATTATTGTTGTGGTTTTAATGGATTTTATGTCTCAAGTTCAATCTCATATGATGTCGAGTCAATATGCATCAGTTATGAAGAAAGCAAATTTAAAGAATTATAGAAGATAATTATGAAAGTAAGAGCATCAGTAAAGAGAATTTGTAGAGACTGCAAAATAGTAAGAAGGAAAGGTGTTTTATTTGTAATTTGTAAAACCGATCCAAAACATAAGCAGAAGCAAGGTTAATATTATGGCAAGAATAGCAGGTGTAAATATCCCAGAAAATAAACACATAGAGATTTCTCTTACTCATATTTTTGGTATTGGTAGGAAAAGAGCGCAAGATATCTGTGATTCTTTAGGCTTAGAATATTCTAAAAAAGTTTCTGATCTCTCAGAGGATGAGCTAGAAAAAGTGCGTGTAGAAGTCACAAAATACACTTTAGAAGGAGACTTAAGAAGAGAGGTTAGTGTAAACATAAAAAGACTAATGGACTTAGGAACTAACAGAGGGATTAGACACAGAAGAAAGCTTCCAACCAGAGGTCAGAGAACAAAAACTAATGCGAGAACAAGAAAAGGCCCTAAAAAGCCTATGAGAGGATAAAGAATGGCTAAAAGTAAAAAGACTAAAAGGGTAATAAGTGAGGGAGTGGCACATATTCACTCGTCATTTAATAACACCATCATCACAATTACCGATAAGCAAGGTAATGCTGTATGCTGGGCTACTTCCGGTGGTTCTGGTTTTAGAGGCTCTAGAAAGAGTACGCCTTTTGCAGCACAGATAGCTGCTGAAAAAGTTGGTACTGTTGCTAAAGAAGATTTCGGCATGACAAGCCTAGATGTAAAAGTTAAGGGTCCTGGAGCTGGACGAGAGTCAGCAGTTAGATCTTTAAATGCATGTGGTCTAAAAATAAAGAGCATAACAGATGTTACACCTTTACCCCATAATGGATGTAGACCACCAAAAAAGAGAAGAGTTTAGGAGAAAATAATGGCTAGATATAGAGGACCATCGTTAAGGCTTTCAAGAAGAGAAGGTACAGATCTTTATTTAAAGAGTGGAGTAAGGGCTGTTGAATCCAAATGTAACATGGAAACTGCGCCAGGGGTCCATGGTCTAAGAAGAGCAAGGCTTTCAGATTATGGATTACAGCTGCGAGAGAAGCAAAAAGTTAGAAGAATGTACGGAATTCTTGAGAAGCAGTTTAGAAATTATTATAAGAAGGCTGCAAAGTCTAAAGGTAATACAGGTGAAAACCTCTTATCCTACTTAGAACAAAGATTAGATAATGTTGTCTATAGGATAGGATTTGGATGTACACGAGCAGAATCAAGGCAGCTCGTTTCCCATAAAGCAATTCTTGTAAACGGAAGCACAGTAAATATTCCTTCATACCAAGTGCAACCGGGAGATGAGGTTGAAGTTAGAGATAATAAAAAAAACCAGCTTAGAATCCAATCAGCATTGGAACTTGCTGCACAAAGAGAAGAATGCAATTGGCTTGAAGTAGATGCAAAGAATTTTAGGGGTGTATTTAAATCAGTTCCTGATAGGACTGATTTAAGCACAGAAATAAATGAAAATCTTATAGTTGAGCTTTACTCAAAATAAGAGGTTAAGAGGTAATTATGCAAATATCAGTAATAGATTTATTAGTACCAACCGAGATACAAGTTGAAAATGTTTCAGACACTGTATCAAAGGTTACGCTGGAGCCCCTTGAGAGAGGTTTTGGTCACACTCTGGGCAATGCCTTAAGAAGAATTCTTCTTTCATCGATGCCTGGTGCTGCTGCAACAGATGTTGTAATTGATGGTATTTCTCATGAGTATTCAACAATTGAGGGTGTTAGAGAGGATGTAATAGATATTCTTTTAAATCTGAAAGATATGCCGGTGAAACTAATTGAAGGAAATGAAGCAGAGTTAAAGCTATCTGTAAATGGGCCATGTGAAGTAACATCCTCTTCTTTTGAGGCTCCTGGAAATGTTGAATTGACTAATCCTGATCACCATGTAGTGTCACTTGTAGATAAAATTAAACTAAATATGTCAGTTTTTGTAAGAACTGGAAGAGGTTACGAACCTGCAGATATTAGAGATGGCGAAAATAATACTGTAGGAGGCTTAAAAGTTGATGCATCATTTAGTCCTGTGAAAAGAGTTTCTTATTCTGTGGAGAATGCAAGGTTCGAAAAAAGAACAGATTTGGATAAATTGATTCTTGAGTTAGAGACAGATGGAACTATCGATGCAAAAATGGCTATTGAGCATTCTGCAACTATTATGCAACAGCAGCTTGCAGCTTTTGTTGATTTAGAAGCAATTGCAGAACAAGAAGCCAAAAAAGAGCAAAATGATTTTGATCCACTTCTTCTCAGATCTATTGAAGAACTTGAGCTGACTGTAAGATCAACTAATTGCCTAAAAGCTGAAAGTATTTTCCTAATTGGTGATTTAATTCAAAGATCTGAATTTGATCTTCTAAAAACACCTAATCTTGGTAAAAAGTCTCTTAATGAGATTAAAGATGTCCTAGCTTCAAAAGGACTTTCTTTGGGTATGGTTTTAGATAACTGGCCACCGATGGGTTAAAAAATGAGACACCAGAAATCAGGCAGAAAATTAAATAGAAACTCAGCACATAGAAAAGCTTTGTTTAAGAACTTATCTCTTGCTTTAATAGAACATGAGATTATAAAAACAACTGTTCCAAAAGCGAAAGAGCTAAAAAAATATCTTGAGCCTTTGATTACTGTTTCTAAAAATGATTCAGTAGCTAACAGAAGAAGAGTTTTTGATAAGCTAAGATGTAATAAATCAGTTGGAAAACTATTTGAAGAGATTGGTCCAAAATCATCTTCAAGACCCGGAGGCTATCTAAGGATAATTAAAGCTGGCTTTAGGCCTGGTGATAAGGCTGACATGGCTTTTGTTGAGTGGGTGGATAGATCGAGTGAAGATGCAGAAACTGATGTACCTGAATTAAAAGAATCTGAAGCTGGCTAGCTAATCATTTCTTTAAGATATTTTCCTGTATATGACTTTTTATCTTTAGCTACTTTTTCTGGTGAGCCATTTGCAATAAGTTGTCCACCCTGACTCCCACCCTCAGGTCCTAAGTCGATAATCCAGTCAGCTGTTTTGATGACATCTAAATTATGTTCTATAACAATAATTGTATTACCCTGTTCTTTTAGTCTGTGAAGAACCTTAAGTAGTAACTCAATATCATGAAAGTGGAGACCAGTTGTTGGCTCATCCAAAATAAATAAAGTTTTACCTGTACTTCTTTTAGACAACTCTTTTGCTAATTTAATTCTTTGAGCCTCTCCACCTGATAGAGTTGTAGCTGACTGACCAAGTGTTATATACCCAAGACCAACATCATACAAAGTTTGAAGTTTCTTTTTGATTGCAGGAATTTGATCAAAGAAAGATAATGCATCTTCAACCGTCATACTTAATACGTCACTTATATTTTTATCTTTATATTTCACTTCAAGCGTTTGATCGTTGTATCTCGAACCATTGCAAACATCACACGTCACATAAACATCTGCAAGGAAATGCATTTCAACTTTTATAAGACCATCGCCTTGACAAGCCTCGCATCTGCCACCTTTAACATTAAAACTGAATCTGCCTGGCTTATATCCTCTTGCTCTAGCTTCAATAGTTTGAGCAAATAGGTCTCGTATATTTGAAAATAAACCAATATAGGTTGCAGGGTTAGATCTAGGAGTTCTTCCAATTGGTGATTGATCTATATCAATTACTTTATCTAAATTTTCAAGCCCCTTTATTTCCTTACATTTAACCTCTTTTTTTAGATTCGCTCTATTCAGCATAAATGAAGACATTGGTAGTAAAGTTTGATTGATTAAAGATGATTTTCCGGATCCCGATACTCCAGTTACGGCAGTAAATAAACCAACAGGTATTTCTATATCAATATTATTTAAGTTGTTAGCAAATGCAGATTTTATTTCGATAAACTTACCATTTGGCTTTGCTCTTTTTTTTGGGACTTTTATCTCTCTTTTTTTTGATAAAAATTTTGCAGTTATTGAGTTTTTATCTTTTAAGATTTTTTCAAAATCACCTTCAGCGCATACTTTACCTCCATGTACGCCTGCACCTGGTCCCATGTCAATAATGTAATCTGCTTCGCGCATAGCATCTTCATCATGCTCAACAACAATTACAGTATTACCAAGATCTCTTAAGTTTTTAAGAGTCTCAATAAGCTTACCATTATCTCTTTGATGAAGGCCTATGCTGGGCTCGTCAAGGATATATGTTACCCCAACAAGTCCAGATCCAATCTGACTTGCAAGTCTAATTCTTTGAGCCTCACCCCCTGAGAGAGACTCAGCACTCCTATCCAATGCAAGATATCCAAGACCAACGTTTTCAAGGAAGGAAAGTCTATCATTAATTTCTTTTAGAATTTTTTCAGCAATCTTTTTTTTATTTCCTTGAAGTTTCAGTTTTGAGATAAATTTTAAACTTTCATTTATTCTCATTTCGGTTATAAGATTTATTGGTGTATTTTTTATAAAAACATTTCTTGATTCTTTTTTAAGTCTAGAGCCGTTGCATGCATCACATTTTTTATCAGAAAGCAGCTTTGAAAGTTCATTTCTCATATATTCAGAATCTGTATCTCTAAATCTTCTCTGCGTGTTTGTAATTACTCCCTCAAACTTATGCTTTCTCACTAATCTGCTTCCACTCCTCCACCTTTTAGAAAAATCTATAACATCTTCACTTCCCCAAAGGATAATTTTCTTTATTTCCTCATCTAAATTCTTCCATTTTTCTGAAAGCGAAAAATTATAATGATTAGCTAGACATTTAAGTTGATAAAAGTAAAACCTATTTCTTCTTGTCCAGCCTTTAATTGCTCCATTATTTATTGATACATCTTCATCTGGAATAAGTTTTGAAGGATCAATAAATTGAATTACTCCAAGACCATCGCATTTATCACAAGCGCCAAACGGACTATTGAAAGAAAACATTCTTGGCTCAAGCTCAGGAATAGAATAACCACACTCTGGACATGAAAAATTTGTTGAAAATAGAATAGACTCATTCTTACCATCTATGAAGTCTATCTCAATTATTCCATCCGAAAAGTTTGAAGCTGTCTCAACTGACTCCGCTACACGTTGCCTAAATTCCTCATTATTTTTTACTACAAGCCTGTCTACAACTGCTGAAATATTATGTTTTTTATTTTTCTCTAATTCAGGAAATTCATCTAAAGAATAAATCTTTTCATTAACTTTAGCCCTTACAAAACCTTCTTGTCGAAGTTCTTCATAAACAGCAAGATGTTCTCCTTTTTTACCCCTAACTATTGGAGCAATAATCATTATTTTTTGGCCTTCCTCAAAACTACATATTTGGTCTGTAATCTCAGAAATAGATTTAGCTTTTAGCTCAATATCATGATCTGGGCATTTAGGAGTGCCAACTCGAGAATAAAGAAGTCTTAAGTAGTCATAAATCTCAGTAACAGTTCCTACAGTTGATCTAGGATTATGAGACGCAGATTTTTGTTCAATAGAGATAGCTGGGGAAAGCCCTTCAATTTGATCAACATCAGGTTTTTCCATCATAGATAAAAACTGTCTGGCATATGCTGAAAGTGATTCAACATATCTTCTCTGACCTTCTGCATACAAGGTATCAAATGCTAAAGATGACTTTCCCGAGCCAGACAATCCAGTAATTACAACAAGTTTGTTTCTAGGAATATCAACATCGATATTTTTTAAATTATGGGTACGAGCACCTTTAATTGATATGCTTTTCATTTAAAATGTATGTAATAAGAAATATGGGTTAAACTTTTAATATTATAAGAGGTAAATATGAGTAGAGGTGTAAATAAAGTAATTTTAGTTGGAAATTTAGGTCAAAAACCAGATATGAAGTATACCCAAAGCAATACCGCAGTAGCTAATTTAAGTTTAGCAACTTCAGAATCATGGAAAGATAAAGACAGTGGAGATTTAAAAACAAAGACTGAGTGGCATAGGGTTGTATATTTTGGAAAACTTGCCGAAATTGCAGAACAATATCTCGATAAAGGATCTAAAGTTTATATTGAAGGCAAATTGCAAACAAGAAAATGGCAAGATCAAGCTGGAAATGATAGATATACAACTGAAGTTCTGGGACAAGAGCTTACGATGCTTGATTCAAGAGGTGATTCTTCAGGATCCTCGTTTGAAAATAATAACTCAGGTATGAATGAAGAGGATGTAAATCAAGATAATGGCGAATTCTCAGAAGAAGATATCCCTTTCTAGACTTTGAATTACAAGCACATCAAATTAGAAACTCAAGATTCAGTTGCTTTGATAAAACTGAATCGACCAGAGAAACTCAATGCATTTACTTTAACCATGATGGAAGAGCTTTGTGATGCTTTTGATGTCATAGATAATGATGACAAAATAAGAGCAACACTTATTACTGGTTCTGGGAGGGCATTCTGTGCAGGTGCTGATCTCTCAGGAGGAGAAAACACCTTTGTTAAAGAATTTGATACATCACAAGAATATCCTCAAGATTACAATAAAGATGCTGGAGGGATTTTGACACTTAGAATGTATAAGTCACTTAAACCAATCATAACGGCCTGTAATGGTCCCGCTGTTGGTGTAGGAGCAACTCTACAATTAGCAGCAGATATTAGAATTGCTTCAGCAAGTGCAAGGTTTGGATTTGTTTTTTTAAATAGAGGAATTGTAAATGATGCCAGTAGTTCATGGTTTCTTCCAAAAATAGTAGGTATATCGAAAGCATTGGAACTTTGCTTCTCTGGGAAGATTATTGATGCTAACGAAGCCAAAGAGATTGGACTTGTTTCTTATATTTTTGAAGATGATGAAATGCTTGAGAAATCTCTAGATTACTGTAAAGATCTTGCTAAGAAATCTGCTCCTGTTTCAGTTGCAATGGCGCGGAGATTATTTTGGACTTCGCTTGGAGATAATGGACCTGATAGATCGCATGATTTGGAAAGTATTTTCATAAGCTCAAGAGGAAAGTCTGGAGATGCTAGGGAAGGTGTCACCTCATTTTTGGAAAAACGACCTGCTGACTTCCCAAATTCAGTGTCAGAGGACTTGCCAAAAGATTTTCTAGAAAAAATTGAAAAAAAGTAACAGCTTTTTAATCCTTGCTAAAAATTAAACAAGCATTTGTTCCACCGAATCCAAATGAATTACTCATAAATGAATTAATGTTTTCATTGTTTTCTTTAGTTACTAAATTAATATCACCAATTTCTTCTATGGCATCTTCAACATTTATTGAAGGAGAAATAAAACCTTCATTCATCATTATCATTGAATAAATAACTTCTTGAGCTCCAGTTGCTCCTAGTGAGTGGCCTGTAAGGGATTTCGTTGAACTTAAAAAGGGATTTTGAGAATTGAATACTTCTTTAATTGCATTTATTTCAGCAATATCTCCCACCGGGGTACTTGTTCCATGTGCATTAATATAGTCTACTTGTTGTCCATATTGAGATAGGGCTTCAGTCATGCATCTAGCAGCTCCTTCTCCAGAGGGAGCAACCATATCATAACCATCTGAATTTGCACAAAAGCCTTTAAGAGTTCCATAAATCTTTGCACCTCTTTTTAATGCATTTTCTTTTTCTTCAAGTATTACCATCCCAGAACCACCTGCTATGACAAAACCATCTCTACTTTTATCAAATGGTCTGGATGCAAGCGTTGGTTGCTCATTAAATTTAGAACACAATGCTCCCATTGCATCAAATAGAGATGATGACGACCAATGTTCATCCTCGCCACCACCAGCAATCACAATATCTTGTAAACCGTTTTGAATAAGATTTGCTCCATGACCAATGCAGTGCGCGCTTGTCGAACAAGCCGAAGTAATCGAATAGTTAACACCTTTAATTTTTAATGCTGTTGATAAAACAGCAGAAACAGTGCTTCCCATTGCTTTAGGAACAGCATAGGGCCCAACTCGTTTTGGTCCTTTAGATCTAGTTATGTCTGCAGCTTCTATTTGAATTGCAGAAGAAGCTCCTCCAGAACCAGCAACAAGACCAATACGTGGAGAAGATATATCATCTTCATTTAGTCCAGCATCCATGAGAGCATCTTTAGCAGCAATATAAGCATATGCAGATGCATTACCCATAAATCTTAAAACTTTTCTATCAATTAACGACTTCAAATCTATATCAATAGATCCACATACATGGCTCCTAAAACCCATATCCACATATTCTTGATTTAATTTAATACCAGATTTACCCGCCTTAAGATTTTTTGAAACAGTATCTAAATCATTACCAATACAAGAAATTAATCCCATGCCTGTAACAACAACTTCACGCATTTTAAAACTTGCTTGGGTCAGCAAATAGGCCTACTTTAAGGTTATCTGCTGAATAAACATGTTTATCATCTACAAACATATCAGCATCAGAAAAACCAACTACAGCTCCACGATTTACAACTCTTTTTATATCAAGAACATAATTAACTTTTTTTGCTGTTGGAAGCACCTGGCCAAAGAATTTAACTTTTTCAGCTCCTAAAGCTCTTCCAATCCCAGGTAATTCACTCCAGCATAGAAAGAAACCAAGTAATTGCCACATTGCGTCAAGCCCAAGGCACCCCGGCATAACAGGATCTTTTTTGAAATGGCAATCAAAGAACCAGAGATCTGGATTTACATCGAGCTCTGCATAAACCTCGCCTTTTGAATATTTACCACCAGTATTATTTATCTTAGTGATTCGATCAAACATAAGCATTGGATCAACTGGAAGCCTGCCATTGCCTTCACCAAATAGTTGACCAAATCCGCAATCAACAAGATCTTCTTTTGAATAGAAGTCTTTAGGTTTAAATACTTTATTCATATCTATTTTTTAAGCTTTCAGACAAGTTTAACATCTCATCACGAATTTCTTTATTAGATATCTTATTGATGCATTTACTAATTTTATTACTATAGCTTTGGATTAAAGAATTACATTTATTAAAAGCACTCGAAGAAGAAACAAAGTCTGCTACTTCTTCTTCACTAAAGTCTTTATTCTTTAGTTTTTTTAAGATCTTTGAGCTATCTTTTTTGCTTGAACTTTTAAGCGCGTAATAGAGTGGATAAGTTATTTTATCCTCAAGGATATCTTGCATTTTCGGCTTTCCAATATTTCCTTCGCTTATTCCATAATCAAGCAAGTCATCTCTTACCTGAAATACAATTCCAATAAGTTTTGCAGCTTTTGTAATATTTTCAATAAATGATGTCGATTTACTAGAAAGCATTGCAGCACTTTTTGCAGAGGCTTCAAATAGTCTCCCTGTTTTATAATAGCTAATTTTTTTTAGTTGCTGAAGTGAGGTATAGAAATTATTTTTATTTGCAAGCTGCATTAATTCACCCTCAGCAATTTTATTAGTAGCAGAGCTTAGCTCATCAATTACTTTGAAATTTCCTATTTCATTCATCAGCATAAAAGCTTTGGAGTATATAAAATCACCAATTAGCACGCCATGTGAGTTTGACCAAGCAACATTTACAGTTGTTTTGCCTCTACGAAGGTCAGAATTATCAATAATATCGTCGTGAACAAGTGTTGCAGTATGGAGAAGTTCAATGATAGCTGCGAGCTTTACTCTATTATGCTGATTTTTATTCATTCCATAAGAGCTAATTAGACTTATAGATGCTCGCACCTTCTTTCCAGATTTATCAAAAATATAATCATAAAGGTCCTTAACCACAGGCTCCTTACTTAAATTCTTCCTCATCAAGCTTTCAACTTTTTTGAGATCTTTTTTTAGATTTTTACTTAAATTAGGCATGTTTATGATTTGGATTAAAAATTATACCTAACTATTGATAAATTCCGCATATCAGCGTATATTTTGCCAACTTTCGGATTTAATAATGTACGCAGTAATCGAAACAGGTGGAAAACAGCACAAGGTAGAGGAGGGTCAAACTCTTCTAATCGATCTTATATCCGACAGTAAGAAAAAGATTACATTTGATAACGTGCTTCTATATTCTGATGATAAGACTGTCGAAATCGGGCAACCGTACCTTTCAAATGTTAAGGTTACTGCGAAGATTATTGACGAAGTTAAAGGTACTAAATTATCAATTCTTAGATTTAGAAGAAGAAAGCACAGTATGCGCAAACAAGGGCATAGAGCTAAATATACTAAAATAGAGATTGATAGAATTAAACTTGAGAGTAAATAATGGCACATAAGAAAGCTGGTGGTTCCAGTAAAAATGGTAGAGATTCCCAATCCAAAAGACTTGGGGTTAAAAGGTTTGGTGGTCAGCTTGTTAAGGCCGGTGAAATAATTATCAGACAAAGAGGAACAAACACTCATCCAGGTGTAAATGTTGGAATGGGTAAGGATCATACGTTATTTGCAAAAGAATCAGGTGTTGTTGAATTTACTTACAAAGGTCCAAGAAAGAGGAAAACTGTAAATATAGTTCCACAGTAAATTCATGAATTTCATAGACGAAGCTATGCTTGAAATTAAAGCAGGATCAGGTGGTTCTGGTTGCCTGAGCTTTAGAAGGGAAAAATACATTCCCAGAGGCGGTCCTGATGGTGGGGATGGCGGTAGAGGCGGAGATATTTTTCTTAAAGCTGATAAGAACATAAATACATTAGTTGATTTTCATCATAAAAAAGTTATTCAAGCCAAAAATGGCAGAAATGGTTCTGGTAAAAATATGAAAGGTCAAGATGGAGAATCTATTTTTTTATCAGTACCTCAAGGGACCGTTGTTCTTGATGCAGATACTGGTGATTTAATAATTGATTGCAATGAAGAGAAAGACTACTTGCTTGCAAAGGGAGGTGACGGAGGCTTAGGTAATGCACGCTTCAAATCTAGTACAAATCAAGCGCCTCGAAAAATTACAAAAGGTCAAGATGGCGAATCCATAAATATAAAACTGGAGCTTAGGTCTCTAGCGGATGTTGGCTTAGTAGGATTCCCTAATGCCGGGAAGTCTACCTTTCTTAACACAGTCTCTTCGGCAAAGCCCAAAATAGCAGATTATCCTTTTACTACATTAAGACCTCACCTTGGAACAATTAAATACTCCGATAATAGTTTTGTAATTGCAGATATACCAGGAATTATAGAAGGTGCATCTGATGGTTACGGGCTTGATATTAAGTTTTTAAAACATATATCAAGAACAGGAATCCTTCTTTTCTTTCTTGAAGCTTTTTCAGAAATTTCGGTGCATGATCAATTTCTGAAACTGAAGAAAGAATTAGGAGATTTTTCAGAAAAACTTTTAGAGAAAGAGTTTTATATAGTTGTTACAAAGATTGATCTTATTGATGAGAAAGAAAGATCCAAAACTTTTAGTGCTTTTAATAATAACGAATTTGCAAATGTTTTTGGTATTTCTTCGGTAACAGGTGAGGGAGTTCAAGAACTTCTAGACGACATATCAAGAAAGATTTTTATTTAGAGATCTTTTTGACTGCAGCGGTCAATCTACTCTTTGTTCTAGCAGCAGCATTTTTATGAATAACTTTTTTAGAAGCAGCTGAATCGAGAACTTTTTCAGCAGTTTTTAAGAGATCTGAAGCTTTTGAAGCATCATTCTCCTCGATAGCATATCTGACAGCTTTAACTGCTGTTCTAGTTTGAGATCTTTGACTATGTCTAAGCTTATATCTTGCTTTATTTTGTCTAGCTCTTTTTTCTGCCTGTTTTGAATTAGCCATAATTTGTTTTAAAAAAGTTGTGCAAGTTTAATCATCTAAAGCTTAAATGTCTACCCTTAAAGACTATTTCATTAGCCTCTTTTTAAAAATATAATCTAGGATTTTTCTCGGTATTAGTGTTAATAATTTATCTGTTATACCTGCAACAACATACCTATATTTAGGATTTCTAGATAAAAGAATTTTTTCAATTTTAACAGCTACACTTTTTGCAGGTATTGCGATGCTTCTAGCCATTTTTAAAGTATCATCTATTTGATTTATTGCAGAAGCATATTCTGTATTTTTATACAGCTCTACTTTCTCATCTTTCTCAAATTTATCCCAAATTGAGGATTCAATAGCACCTGGACCAACAACAACAACTTTTATGTTATGTATTTGTAATTCTCTGCGCATTGATTCAGATATTCCCTCAAGAGCGAATTTGCTCCCACAGTATGACCCTTGCATCGGAAGACCAATTTTACCAGCCATTGAGCTTATATTTATTATTGTTGCAGAGGATGATTTTTTTAGAATTGGAAGAAATGATTGTGCACAATTCAATGGACCCATCACATTCACCTCAAAGACTTTTCTTACCTCGTCAGAATCTACATATTCCATAGGCCCAGAAATATTAATACCTGCATTATTTACTAAACAGTCCAATCCACTTGCTACTAAATTAGATTCAACTAATTTTTTAGCTTCTTTAATTGCATTTATATCAGTTACATCAAAAATTAAAGGAATGAAATTTTCACCACAAATCCCTGCAAGTTTTTCTCCATCTTTGACATTTCTTACACTCCCAAAAACTTTCCATCCAATATTTGAAAAGTGCTCACATATGGCAGCCCCAATTCCTGAAGATGAACCTGTAATCAATATTGATTTCATATAATTATTTTATACTAAATGGTGGAGGCGGCGGGAATTGAACCCGCGTCCGTTAGTTCTTCAACCTCGCCTCTACATGCTTAGCTCATTCTATTTTCATTTGCCTTGATAACCCGAAGAGCAGGACATCAAGGTAGATCTCGATTTAAGTTTCACCAAGTTATGCTCGAGAAACAAAACTTAACTAGGCTACGTAAATGACCGCTGTTTCAGACCGTAACCATTCTTTACAGCAGGTTTAGCTATTTAAGCAGCTAAAGCGTAGTTGTCGTTATTTGCAACTAAAATTTTGAAGTAATTTTTACAAGAAAACTTCATTCTTGACATGCGCTTTGGAATTCAAAAAAACGTCGAATCCTGTTCGCCCCCAAAAGGGATGAAATTATACAG
>CACBGD010000009.1 GCA_902538705.1 uncultured SAR86 cluster bacterium
ATATCTCATCCAAGTAATTTATTTGATAGAGAATATCTCGTGAGAGCACGAGGTCATTTTGATGAAGAGATTAAGGAAAATATGTTGAGAGGAATAAAGATAGATAATCAGTTGCTAAGATTAAGCGACATTGTTGATGGGGATAAAACAAATTCAAATAGATGGTATACAGTCTGCCTGCTCACAGGTCGCAACAGAGAAATACGAAAAATATTTGAGTCTCAGGGGCTTCAGGTAAGCAGACTTAAGAGGGTCAGGTTTGGACCAATATTTCTTCCAAAAGGATTAAAGGAAGGAGACTGGCAGGAGTTAAAATCTAAAGATTTAGAAAAAATGTATTCCTATGGAAAGTGAAAAAGCCTACAAAGGCCTTCTTATTCTTACTAAGAAATATAAATTTAATGAGCTTCACAGCCACATAAAAAATATTGGCCCACTAAAAATTAAGCTTTCAAAACTCAAATTTGATCATCATTTATGCAAGATAATTGTAGGACAACAAATCTCTACAAAGGCCGCAGATGCTATCTGGGTAAGAGTAGAAAAAATTTTAAATGAAAAGTTACCTAAGAAACCAACTAAAAATCTTCAAAAAAAATTAAAGGATGCGGGTCTTTCCGAAAGAAAAGTAGATTATATGATTGGAATTATCTATAACGATGAAATTAGAGGCTCTAACAGAAGAAAATTAAAGACTAAATCAACCGAGGAGTTTTCAAAGCTTCTCCTGTCTATTAAGGGAATTGGTAAGTGGACTGTGGATATGTCGAGAATTTTTTATTTAGGAGATTCCGATGTGATGCCCTTAACGGACCTAGGAATAATATATGCTCATAAGATTGCATTTCCTAAGAAAAAAATCGAGGAAAAATTTTATAAACAATTCAGCCCATATAATTCCTATTTAAGCTTATTTATGTGGCGTCTTTTGGAAGATGAAAATCTGAGTATTTAAAATGAATATTCTTTGAAATTGAACTTTCATCTGAAAAAAACCATTCAAAACAATGAATTAAATCTTTTGGATTTTTTACAGAATCCTGATCTTCAGAAGGCCTTGCTGCAAAACGCATTTTTGTTTTTGTTGCTCCAGGATCAAAACTAAAAACTTTCATATTTTTATTCACCTCAGTCTCTTCGCTTAGAATCTCAGCCAAACCCCTTTGTGCAAATTTTGATACTGAGTATGCGCCCCAGAATGCTTTCCCAATATTTGAAACTCCTGAAGAAACAAAAATAATCCTTGCTTCATTAGAATAAGACACCAACTCTAACAAATGTTTTGTGATTAAAAATGAAGAGGTCAGATTAACTTGCAAAACATCATCCCAAGTTTTTGATTGGTAGTCTTCAATCCTTGTCAGATTTCCCAAAATAGCTGCGTTATGAATTAAGCCATCAATATTCTCATAGTATTTCTTTATCTCATCTGAGATCTGAATTGCACCTTTCTCATCTAACTCTCTTAGATCAGATTTGATAATTAGGTTTTTACCACCATGAGCTGAAATATCATCATAGAGTTCATCAAGCTTATCTTCATCTTTCCCAAGCATAATAATGTTGGCACCTTTCGATGAAAATGATTTCACGAGCTCGAGACCAATACCACTTGTTGCTCCTGTTATCATAATATTCTTTGCTTTAACAACTTCAGACATTTCTTTTAATAAAATCTAAGATTTGTAATGGTGATTCAAAGCTCTCTGCACCGTCAATAATTAATCCTTTTTTAAATCCATAGCCGAAAGTGCATGCACCTGAAATTGTTCCTGCAGCCAAAGAAGCATTTAAATCATTTTCATGATCTCCAACATAAATACATTTTGAATTTGGGACCCCAAGAATGTTGCATGCATAATTAATTCCTTCTGGATTAGGCTTTGATTTGAAGCCGTCATCACAACAGATAACTACTTTAGATTGTCTAAGTAAGCTTGATTTCTTAAGTATGATCTCAGTATATTTTCTTGGCTTATTAGTTACTATTCCATATGGAATTTTTTTATCCAATAAAAAGTTGAGTAAGTCAGAAACTCCATGAAATAAGTTTCCATACATTAAAATGTTCTTCTCATATTCGTTTAAGAAGTTTCTTTTTTGTTCATCAAAGCCTTCATCATCGGCATCTATATCAAAGACAAGTTTAAGAAGTTTTGAGCTTCCATCAGAAACATTTGCTCTAACAATACTCTCATCAATTTTTTTTGATGAACTATTTATGTTTATATTTTCCAGAGATACTAAGAAGTCAGGGAAAGAATCAAGCAAAGTTCCATCTAGATCAAATAAAACTGCTTCTATTTTACTCATTGATTCCATACATCATGTAATTTACTCCTAAATCATTGTTGAGGGTTACATGATGAGTGACAGGATTATAGAACATGCCTTTGGCTTCCATAAGTTTCACTGAAGCATTTTCCATATATTTACTGAGCTCAGATGGTTTTATAAATTTTTCAAATTCATGAGTTCCTTTTGGGAGAATACTAAAAATATACTCAGCTCCCACAATTGCCGTTATCCACGACCTGGGATTTCTATTAATCGTAGAAAGAAATAAAAGACCATCTTTTTTGAGCATTTTTGAACATGCCTCAACCAAAGAGGCTGGACTTGGAACATGTTCTAAAACTTCTAAACAAGTAACCACGTCATAATAACCTTCTTTATCAATGCAAAAATCTTCAGCTTGAGCTGTTGCATAACTAATTTGCTTATCCTCTCTTTCTGCATGAATCCTAGCAACCTCAATGCCAGGACCGGCAGCATCGATACCGTCGACATCTGCACCAAGGTCATAAAGTGCCTCAGCTAATAAACCCCCACCACATCCGACATCTAAGACTTTTTTTCCTTTTAAATCTATTTTAGAGGCAATATATTCAGATCTTATTGGGTTTATATTATGAAGAGGCTTGAAATCCCCAGAGGAATCCCACCACTTATCAGCAAGTTCAGCAAACTTATTTACTTCATTTTGATCTATATTTTTATCCATTTTTAAAAAACTAAAAACTAATTTTATTTAAGTCTAATATTGAGTTTATAATCAAAAAACATTATTTTTTATAATAATATCAAAAAGATAAAGAAAGGGTTTAAATTGATTATTTCAGCTATTAAATCAAAAGATGTTTTAGACAAAAGATCCGTCTTACATCCTGAAACAATTAAAAATTTAATTTCAAAAGGAATAGAAATTATTTTTGAGAGTGGTATTGGCGATGGAATACATGTGGGCGATCAAACTTATATAGATTTAGGAGCAAAACCAGTAAATAGAGAAAGCTGTTTTTCCGATGCAGAAATAATTTTAACTCCGAGCCCAATTGATGATCATGAAGTTAAACTAATTGGTGCTGGTAAGACCTTAATGGGGATGGTGAACCCATTTGATAACCAAGACTTGTTAAAAAATTTGTGTGATTTAAATATAAATTTAGTATCTATGGAATTTGTTCCAAGAATTACGCGTGCACAAAAAAATGGATGTTCTAAGCTCTCAGGCAAACTTAGCTGGCTATGTTGCTGTAATAGAATCTTCATCTTTATTATCAAGTGCTATGCCAATGATGATGACAGCTGCAGGAACTCTTAAGCCAGCAAGAGTTTTCGTAATCGGGGTTGGTGTGGCTGGCCTTCAAGCAATTGCAACAGCAAAGAGACTCGGAGCAAGAGTAGAGGCATTTGATACCAGAGATGTTGTAGAAGAACAAGTTCAGTCATTGGGTGCAAAATTTGTGAAAATCGATTTAGGCGAGACAGGTGAGACTAGTCAAGGATATGCAAAGGAATTGACCGATGAGCAGTTGGCCAAACAAAAAGAACTTCAATCAAAAGTTTGTGAAAGATCAGATATTGTTATAACTACAGCTCAACTTTTTGGCAGACCAGCTCCACGAATAATTGATAATAGCACCATTAGAAAAATGAAGAGAGGTAGTGTAGTTTTAGATATGGCTGTTGAATCTGGTGGAAATGTGGAAGGTTCAAGAGTTGACGAGATTGTAGAGGTTGATGGAGTTAAGATTGTTGGGATATCTAATCTTGCATCAAAAGTCGCTGGACATGCATCCTATGCATTATCAAATAACTTTAATAACTGGCTATTGGAATTTTATGATGAAGAAAGCAAAAACATAACATTTGATTTTGAAGATGAAATTATTTCAAGCAGTGTTTTAGTTTTTGATGGCGAAGTAAAAAATGAGAGGTTCAAATAATGGAAATATATATTTTGCTTGGGTTTGTTCTTATTCTTTCAATTTATCTTGGTCTTGAATTAATTTCAAAAGTTCCAAGCACTCTTCATACACCTTTAATGTCTGGTGCTAATGCAATCTCAGGAATTGCACTTGTTGGAGCATTAACCTTGACACAAGATACTTTCCTTCAAACTGTAATTGCATTTTTAGCTATAACCTTTGCATCAATTAATGTTTTTGGCGGCTATTTGGTTACTAATAGGATGCTGAGTATGTTCAAAAAGAAATAATATGGGAAATTTTGATATAGCACTCTTACAAAACATCGCTTACATACTTGCTGCGATATTGTTCATAACAGGTATCAAAATGCTTGGAAAAGAGGCAACAGCTCAGAGAGGTAACGTTATTTCGGCTATTGGTATGTTTATAGCGATTATCGTTACAGCTATTAATATTGTTAATCCTCTTGTTGTACTGGGTGGAATCTTGCTGGGAGCTTTTATAGGCTCAGTTATCGCAGTGAAAGTTAAAATGACCTCAATACCTGAAATGGTTGCTCTTTTTAATGGCTTTGGAGGATTAGCAACTTTCTTCATTGCTTGGTCCGAGATGAGTAATACAAATGACAATCTTTTTCAATATCTATTAGTAATACTAACAGTTTACATTGGTGGAGTAACCTTTTCAGGAAGTTTGATCGCTTATGGGAAGCTTTCCGAAAGACTCAAAATTGGGAAAGGCCATTTGGTTACAAATTTATTTATCTCTCTCTTCTATTTATCTTTAATTTCAATATTGGCAATGCTTATTTTACCAATGATTGGAAGTTTGCCTCTAAATTTTGAAACAATTTTTTATATATATCTTGCATTAGTGATGCTTGGAGGAGTTGGTTTTGTTCTTCCTATAGGAGGAGGAGACATGCCAGTTGTAATATCATTGCTTAATTCTCTTTCTGGAATTGCTGCTGCATTCGCTGGCTTGATTCTTGTTAATAATGTATTAATTGTTGCTGGCTCTCTGGTTGGTGCAAGTGGTTTAATCCTGACCATCATTATGGCAAAAGCTATGAATAGAACTATAGGCAATATTTTATTTATTGGATATGCTGCCTCAGTTGCCTCTTCAAGCTCTGAACAAGGTGAAGTGAAACCAATCAACGCCGAAGATGCTTTCTTAATTCTTGAAAATGCCTCATCAGTTTTAATTGTTCCAGGATATGGAATGGCAGTTGCTCAAGCACAGCATGTTGTTAGAGAGCTAGGTGAGCTACTTGAGGAAAATGGTACAGATGTTAAGTACGGCATTCATCCAGTTGCTGGTAGGATGCCTGGTCATATGAATGTGCTGCTTGCAGAAGCTAATGTTTCTTATGATCTCCTTGCCGAGCCAGACGATGTAAATCCAATGATGGATACCGTAGATGTTGCAGTTGTAATTGGTGCTAATGATGTTGTTAATCCATCTGCAACTGAAGAGCCAGGAAGCCCAATTTATGGAATGCCTATTCTTGAAGTAGCAAATGCAAGAACAGTTTTCGTTCTTAAAAGATCAATGTCATCAGGATTTGCAGGCGTCCAAAACCCTTTATTTTTTAAGGAAAACACCAGAATGCTTTTTGGTGATGCTAAAGAATCAATAAGCGGGTTAGTCTCAGAGTTTAAAGACTAGTAAAGCCTTTCAATATGTTAAAATAATACACATGAAGATAGTAGTTGTTAGCGGTGGTTTTGATCCAATACATTCAGGTCATATTGCCTATTTTAAGGCTGCAAGATCACATGGGGATAAATTAGTAATAGCTCTTAATAGCGATGCTTGGCTTGAGAACAAAAAAGGTAAAGCATTTATGCCATTTGATGAGCGAAAAATTATTATTGAAAATTTAACTTTTGTCGATGAAGTAATTCATTTTGAAGATGATGATCTTGGAAGTTGCATAAAAGGTTTAGAAAAAGTTAAATCCATGTATCCTAATGAAGAGATAATTTTTGCTAACGGTGGAGATCGTAATAAAGAAAATATTCCTGAGATGCAGGTGGATGGAATAGAGTTTTTATTTAGCGTAGGTGGAGATGATAAAAAGAATTCTTCAAGCTGGATTCTTAAAAACTGGCAATACTATAAAGAGGATAGACTATGGGGTACTTTCTATAACTTATTTGAAGATGGTCAGGAAATAAAGGTTAAGGAATTAATTGTAAGTTCTGGCGAGGGCATGAGTTTTCAAAAACATTTTAAAAGAAACGAAATTTGGTTGGTCAGTAAAGGAAAATGTGTTGTAAATTACAGTGATGATACTCCAGAGAATAGAAAAAATATTCAACTTGAAAAGTTTGATGATTATCATGTTCCACTTGGAAAATGGCATCAAATAACAAATCCTTTTGACGAAACTTGTCACCTTATTGAAATTCAATATGGAGAAGCTTGCATCGAAGAAGATATTGAAAGAGTCGATTACTATAAACCTCAATAAAAACAGGCATTTCAAGCCATTTTCGTGGTAAAATAATAATTAAAATTCGATCCAAAATTATCGAATTTTTTTACTTTAAGAATCCAAAAAATGTCAGATTTTGCTAAAGAAATTCTTCCCGTCAATATTGAGGATGAACTAAAACAATCCTACCTAAGTTATGCCATGAGCGTAATTCATGGCAGGGCGCTTCCAGATGTTCGTGATGGCTTAAAACCTGTTCATAGAAGAATACTTTATGCAATGCATGATCTTAAAAATAATTACAACAAACCATATAAAAAATCTGCGAGGGTTGTTGGAGATGTAATCGGTAAATATCATCCCCATGGAGATTCCGCTGCATATGATGCGATTGTTAGAATGGCCCAAGATTTTTCAATGAGATACATGCTAGTAGAAGGTCAAGGAAACTTCGGTTCAATAGATGGAGATCCACCTGCTGCCATGAGATACACAGAAGTAAGAATGCAAAAAATTTCTGATGAAATTCTTGCTGATTTGGAAAAAGAAACTGTCCCTTTTTCAGAAAATTATGATGGCTCTGAACAAATGCCAGATGTAATGCCAACTAAAATTCCAAATCTTCTAATTAATGGATCATCGGGAATAGCGGTAGGTATGGCAACAAATGTTCCTCCACACAACCTTACCGAAGTTATAAATGGATCCCTAAAACTTCTTGAGAATCCAAAACTATCGATTGATAAGATAATAGAGTCTATAAGTGGCCCCGACTTTCCAACTGGAGGTACTATCGATGGGAAAATGGGAATTTATGAAGCATATAAAACAGGAAGAGGAATAATTTATTTACGATCTAAATCAAAAGTAGAAGAAAGTAAAACTGGAAGGAAGTCTCTTGTCATTTATGAAATACCTTTCATGGTCAATAAAGCAAGAACTCTCGAGAAGATAGCAGAGTTAGTCAAAGAGAAAAAACTTGATGGGATAAGTGAAATTAGAGATGAGAGTGATAAAGATGGTCTTAGGATTGTTATCGATGTTAAAAAAGGGGAGTCGGTCGAAGTATTAGAAAACAACCTTTTTGCTCAGACTCAACTTGAGCAGTCATTTGGAATTAACTTCACTGTTTTGGTAGATGGACAACCAAAGGTTCTGAATTTAAAAGAAATCCTTCAAGAATTTTTAAAGCATAGAAAGTACGTTGTTTTAAAAAGAACAAAATTCGAGCTTAGAAAGGCAAAAGAAAGAGGTCATATTGTAGAAGGCTTAATGGTTGCCATTGCTAATATCGATGAAATCATAAAGATTATTAAAAAATCTAAGGACCCAAAGATAGCAGCTCAGGAGTTAATCAAAAAGAAATGGAAAGCTGGCCCCGTAGAAGCAATTCTTAAGAAAGTAGGAAAAGATGCATGTAAGCCAAAGGGTGTAGCAAAAGGCGTTGGGCTAACAGGGAAATCATATAAACTTTCTAATGATCAGGCAAAAGCTATTCTTGAATTAAGGCTTGGAAGACTAACAGGGCTTGAGCAAGATAATCTATCAAGCGAATTTAATTCTTTGATTGAAAAGATTACCTCACTTCAAAAAATCATCGATGATAAAGGAGTCCTTCAAAAAGTTATAGAAGATGAGCTTAATGAAATTAAAGAAACTTATGGTGATGATAGAAGAACAGATATAAATGATACAAGACAAGATATTTCAAATGAAGATTTGATACCAGAGGAAACAAGAGTACTAACAATATCAAGAACAGGATACGCAAAAACTCAACCACTTGAAGAATATCGAGAGCAGAGGAGAGGAGGTCAGGGCAAAGCTGCTGCTTCAGTTAAAGAAGAAGATGTTATTCAAAATCTTTATGTATTAAGCAGTCATTCACAAATGCTTTGTTTTACAACAAAAGGTAAGGTTTATTGGCTGAAGGTCTATGAAGTCCCTGTAGCAAGCAGAACATCAAAAGGAAGACCTCTTGTTAATATGCTTAATTTAGATGATGATGAAAAGGTGAGTGATATTTTACCTGTTGATGAGTTTTCAGAGGATAGATATGTTTTCATGGCAACTAGAAAGGGGACAACTAAAAAAACACAACTAAGCTTTTTTGCAAAAAAATATAAATCAGGAATTAAAGCAATTAATTTAGATGTCGATGATGAACTTATTGGCTCAGCAATTACAAATGGAGATGATGAAATACTTTTGGCTTCCTCAGCAGGAAAGCTAATAAGATTTTCAGAGAAGAAAGTAAGACCAATGGGTAGAACAGCTAGAGGCGTAAGAGGAATGCGTATCAAAAAAGATCAACAGATTATTTCTTTAATGGTTGCAGATAATGAAAAAGAGATTCTATGTGTTTCTGAAAATGGGTTTGGAAAAAAGACATCAGTTGATGATTTTCCAACACATAATCGAGGAGGTCAGGGTGTAATTTCTATAAAAACTAGTGAAAGGAATGGGCTCATGGTTGCATCAACTCTCGTTGATAATAATGACGGAATAATGCTTATAAGCGATAAAGGAACAATGATCAGAACCTCTGCTGAACAAATACCAACAATTAGTAGAAATACTCAGGGTGTAAAAATAATTACTCCAAAAGAGGGTGAGAAAATCCTTGAATGTGTAAGGATAGACCCTGAAGATGAGGAAGAATGAGGAAGTGGAATTTTTGTGCTGGCCCTGCCGCAATTCCTGAAGAAGCATTAATAGAAGCGCAAAACGAACTCTTGGAGTGGGGCCTCTCTGGTTCTTCAGTCATGGAGGTCAGTCATCGGTCTGATTTATTTGCTGAAGTTGCAGCCTCTTCAACTAAAGATATAAAAGCTCTTTTAAATATTGGAGACGACCATGAAGTTCTTTTTCTGCAAGGCGGAGCAACTCTCCAATTTACATCTGTTCCATTAAACTTCACTAAAAAAAGTTCTATTGTAAGCTACCTAAATACCGGACTATGGTCAAAAAAAGCTATTAAGGCTGCATCAAAATATGCCTCAGTTAATGTTGTTGCATCTTCAGAAGAATCAAACTATACATATGTTCCTACTACTCAAGAATGGAGAGTAGATTCCGATAGCATTTATTTTCATTATGTTATGAATGAGACAATACAGGGGCTTGCAATCCGAGATCCAATCTCATCTGAGATACCTGTTATTTGTGATATGTCTTCATGCATACTAAGTGAAGAAGTTGATTTTCACAACCTTGATCTTGTATATGCGGGCGCTCAAAAGAATATTGGTCCAGCTGGATTAACTCTAGTAATCATAAAAAAAGATTTTCTAGAAAAAGCTAATGAAGATATTCCTGACATTCTTAGTTATAAAAAAAATAGTCAGGCAGGCTCTATGTTAAACACTCCACCTACTTTTGCATGGTATCTTGCAGGAAAAGTATTTAAATGGCTTTTAAAAAAAGGTGGAGTAAAAAGTATCCAAAAAGAAAATGAAAAAAAAGCAAAGCTACTATATGACTTTATAGATTCCTCTTCTTTTTACTCAAATCCTGTTGAGAAAGAATATCGATCAATTATGAATGTTCCTTTTCTTCTTGATGATCAGAATGCTGATTCTTCATTTCTTGAAAAGGCAGAAATAACAGGCCTCTTAAATCTAAAAGGTCACAGATCAGTTGGAGGTATGCGTGCAAGTATATATAATGCTACTCCGTTTGAAGCTGTGGAGGATTTAGTTTCTTTCATGAGTGATTTTGAGAGAAGCTATACTGGGAATGGAAAATAAAGTAAAAGATCTAAGAGATAAAATAGATGAAATCGATCTCAAAATACTTGATTTAATTCAATCAAGAGCTATTCATGCTTCTAAAATAGGCGAAATTAAAAAAGAATCTCCCAATTTCAACGGAATCTTCTATAAACCAGAAAGAGAAAAAGAAATAATTGATAGGCTGACTAAGAAAAATAGCGAGCCTCTAGGAATTAATAACGTAAAAAATATTTTTAAAGAAATTATTTCTGCGTGTCTTTCGATTGAAGGCGAACTATCAATATCATATTTAGGTCCTGAGGGGAGTTTTTCAGATTCCGCTAAAAAAGATCATTTTGGAAGTTCTGTTACTTCACAGTCAGAAAATACAATTGAGGGAATTTTCAAGAGTGTCGAGATGGGAACTACAAATTTTGGCATAGTTCCTTTCGAGAACTCCTCTCAAGGAGTAATAAACACAACTCTAAATTGCTTATCCGACTTCAATATCCAAATTTGTGGAGAGACAATCGTTAATATTGAGCATCATCTTGCTGCTAAAAAAAATATTGAAATTTCCCAAATCAAGAAAGTAGTTTCTCACCCGCAAGCTCTTGGTCAGTGTTCAAAATGGATTAGTAAAAATTTTAGAGATATTGACCAAGTTCCAATGAACAGCACAGCTGAAGCAGCAAAGTTTGCTAGTAATAACGATAACTGTGTTGCGATTGTCAGTGATTTAGCTATCGAAAAATATCAATTACATTGTATTGCAAGGTCAATTCAAGATTTTAAAGATAATCAAACTAGATTTCTTGTAATAGGAAATTTTGAACCTGAAGTTGCAGAAAAAAATAAGTCTAGTTTTTTGATTAGGACTGAAAATAAACCCGGAGCGCTTTTAGAAATATTAAAGCCATTTAATGAATACGACATAAATCTTTTCAGGATTGAAACCAGGCCCTCAAGATCTGATAGAGGCTCTCATGATTTCTTTATTGATAGTGAAGGACATATCGATGAAAAAGAAATGCAACGAGTTATAAAAAAAGTAAAAGATGTGAGCAGTTTTGTAAAAGTTCTCGGATCATACCCCATGCATTCATGAAAAGTATTTTAATTTTAGGTTTAGGTTTAATTGGTGGTTCACTTGCAAAAGCCATAAAAGAGAGTGAGCTTGAATATCGAATCCATGCTTATGATCCAGATCAATTAAGTCTTAAAAATGCATTAAATGATAAATCAATTGATGAAGCTATTGATCAAATAGAGACAATATTCCAAATAGAAGATCTGTCATTGATCATGCTTTGTTCATCTATTGATAAAACAATTGAAAACTTAAAATTTTTGAAAGCTATAGATGAAAAAACCCTTTTTGTATCTCTAGCAAGCTCCATATCCTCAATAAATGACTTTGTTGAATCAGAGGGCATTAAAAATATTATATTTACACACCCAATTTCGGGCTCACATAAATCAGGTTATGAAAATGCGTCCCCAAATTTGTTTAATCAAAAAAATGTCATAAGAGTTAATGTAAACGATCTTCAAGAAAATCAGACTCATGAAATAGAAAAGATTTGGTCTTCTATTGGATCAAATATTATCAATATGCCACTTGATGATCATGAAAAATTTTTAATGTTTACCAGTCATTTACCGCATTTAATTGCATACACAACAATGCTTTCAATAGATGACGAGGTAGATATTTCTAAATATTCAGCTGGAGGCTTAAAAGAATTCTTGAGAATTGCAGAATCTAATCCTGATCTATGGGCAGATATTTTTTCATCAAATTCAAAAAATTTAAAAGTTGGCTCAGAAATCTTCATTAAAAATCTGTATAGAATTATTGATTTATTTGAAGACCCTGAAACTCTCAAAGAATTACTAGCTGAAATAAGAAACAAAAAACAAAAATTGTGAAAGCATCCTCAAAAAGATCAAATAATTTACAAGGTACAGTTACTTGTCCGGGAGATAAGTCTATTTCACAGAGATCTGTGATAATAGGCTCTTTACTTGACGAAGATATTCAAATAAGCGGGTTTCTATTTGCTGAAGATCCTTTGTCTACCATTGGCGCTTTAAGAAATCTAGGCCATGAAATTGAAGTTGATAATGACATAGTTTCAGTTAAGAATTCTAGGAAGGATATTTCAGATCAAAAAGTTTCTTGCAACTTAGGTAACTCTGGAACAGGATTTAGATTAATTTCAGGTTTGATTGCTGGTCAAGAAATAGATGCCGAACTCACAGGCGATGATTCTTTAAGTAAGCGTCCAATGAACAGGATAATAAAACCTTTAAATGAAATGGGTGCCAAGATCGAATCTAACAAAGGCTGTGCCCCATTAACTTTTAATAAGAGCCATCTGGTAAAAGAATTCCTATATGAAATGCCAATTGCCAGTGCTCAACTTAAATCATGTCTTCTGTTAGCAGCTATTTCATCAAACATGAAGTTAACTTTGCATGAGAAAAAAGTTTCTAGAGACCATACCGAAAGGATGCTTAAATATTTTGGAGCAAATATAGCTACAAAAAAATATGAAGGCGGGCAAGATATCATTCTTGATACCAATAATAAACTCGAAGCAAAAGATTATTCAGTGGTTGGAGATTTTTCCTCAGCATCATTTTTAATAGTGGCTGCACTAATAACTAAAGATAGTTCAATTACGATTAAGAATGTTGGAATCAATGAAACAAGATTCACATTATTAGAAATCCTCAAAAAAATGGGCTCAAATATTAATATTAAAAACCATTCAATTTGTTGTGGTGAAGAGGTGGCAGATATTGAGGTTTCTTCTTCTGCTTTGAGCGGTATAAGTATTGACGAGGAGTCTATTCCTAAAATTATTGATGAAATTCCGATTTTATCTATTGCGGCAAGCTTTGCTGAGGGTGAAACATCTATAACTGGTGCTGGTGAGTTGAGATTTAAAGAATCTGATAGGCTTATGGCTATTGAAGAGGGATTAAACCAGTTAGGCGTAAGTTATAAATCTTTAAATGACAACATTGTAATTATGGGAAATAGAGATCTAAATATCTCAAAAGAAGTCAATATTGACTCTTTTGGTGACCACAGAATTGCTATGAGTTTTTTAATTGCTGGATTAAGATTTGATTCAGAAGTGCATGTAAATGATTGCAAAAATATTGATACATCCTTTCCAAGCTTTTTTGAAACCTTTTCGTCTTTAGGAGCAGATATAAAAACAACATGAATAAGATAATAACTATTGACGGACCTTCAGCATCAGGAAAAGGTACTTTAGCAATCTTATTGGCAGAAAGATTGAATTGGAAAATACTTGATAGCGGAGCTCTATATAGAGCTTTTGCATATTTCTCAATAAGCGAAAATGATCAGAGATTAATTGAACAAAATTTAAGGAAGATCAGCTTTAATATAGCTGATAATAGTATTCAAGTCCTATTTGAAAATGAAGATATCTCAGGGCATCTAAGAACTGAAGAGACAGCCATTCAGGCATCGAAAATAAGCTCTTTGCCATCAACAAGAGAAATACTTCTTCCTATTCAAAGATTCTTTTCAAAAACAAGTAATCTTATTGCAGATGGAAGAGATATGGGGAGTGTAGTTTTTCCTAATGCAAATTTAAAATTTTTCCTTGATGCAGCTCCTGAAGTGAGAGCAAAAAGAAGGTATTTAGAGTTGCAGAAAAGGGGACAAGAAGTTAATATGCACGACCTTATAAATGATATTGTTGAAAGAGACAAAAAAGATAGAACAAGAGAATTGTCTCCACTGATTAAAACAGAAGATTCTATATTATTAGATTCTACAAATTTAAATCAGGAATCTATATTAGCCGAGGCTCTTCAACGTATTAAAGAAAGGAATATTTTATGAGTGAATCTTTTGCAGACCTTTTAGATGAAAGCATTGCAAGTCTTGAAATGCAGCCTGGATCAATAGTCTCCGGCGTTGTTTTGGATATAGATAAAAACTGGGTCACAGTTCATGTTGGTCTCAAATCTGAGGGTGTAATCTCAATTGATGAATTTAGAACAAATGATGGCCAGTTAAATATTGAGGTCGGTGATCAAATTGAAGTTGCTTTAGAAGCTGTTGAAGATGGTTATGGTGAGACAAGAATCTCAAGAGAGAAAGCAAGAAAAATTTCTACTTGGAAAAATCTTGAACATGCTTTAGAAACTGGTGAATTTGTAACTGGTAAAATATTAAACCGAGTCAAGGGTGGTTTTGCAGTTGAGGTGGATGTAGTTAAAGCATTCCTTCCAGGATCGCTTGTAGACACTAGACCACTAAAAGAAGCTCCTAATATTGAAAATACTATTCAAGACTTCAAAGTTATTAAGCTCGATTACAAAAGAAATAATGTTGTTCTATCAAGAAAAGCTGTACTAGAAGAAGCTAATTCTGCTGAGAAGTTAGAGTTACTTAAAAATTTAGAAGAGGGGCAAATAGTTAAAGGAATAGTTAAGAATATCACTGACTATGGCGCATTTATTGATCTTGGTGGACTCGATGGATTATTGCATATAACTGACATTTCATGGTCTAGGGTCATCAATCCCGCGGATTCACTAAATCTAGGAGAGGAGATTGAAGTAAAAGTATTGAGCTTTGATAAAGAAAAGTTAAGAGTATCTCTTGGTTTAAAACAAATACAAAATGATCCTTGGGAAGAAATTGACTCCAAATATAGTTCAGGTGGTATTTATGAGGCAGTGGTTAGCAATGTCACTGATTATGGTTGCTTTGCAGAGCTTGAACAAGGTATCGAAGGCTTGATTCACTTATCAGAGCTAGACTGGACGTCAAAAAACATACATCCTTCAAAAGTTGTTTCTCAAGATGAAAAGATTAAAGTAATGATTTTAGAAATTGATAGAGAAAAAAGAAGAATATCTTTAGGTTTAAAGCAAACTAAACCAAATCCTTGGATTGAGTTTGATAATAAATATAATCTTGGTGACAATGTTGAGGGCGAAATTAAATCTATCACTGATTTTGGTATTTTTGTTGGCCTTGAGGGCAACATTGATGGTTTAATTCATCTTTCAGATATTTCTGAGGAAGATAATGCAAAGGAAGCTTTAGAAAAATTTTCAAAAGGCGACAAAATTACATGCGTTATTTTTGGAATTGATTCTGATAGAGAGAGAATTTCTCTTAAATTGAGTGAATAAGAAATCAAATAAGCTTAATAGATCCGATATAGAAGCATATATTCAAAACCAACTTCCTCATATTTCCAACAACCAAATTAAGCTTTCAATAGATCTTATTATCAATCAAATAGTTGAAGCTGTTGCTATGGACGAAAAAGTAGAGATAAGAGGATTTGGAACATTCTCTAAGAAGTATGTTAAACCTAGAAAATTTGTTAATCCTAAGACAAAAGAGGTTTCATATCTTGGAGAGACCGAAACAATACATTTTAAACCCTCAAAAAAACTGACGAAGATTTTATGAATAAGAAATTAATAGTTGCTCTTGATTTTGATAGTGCTGAGTTAGCATTAAATTTCTTAGAAAATTTAGACCCACAAAAGTGCTTAGTAAAAGTTGGATTAGAGCTTTTTATCTCGGAAGGATGGAAAGTATTAGACTTAATCTCAGAAAAAGGATTTGAAATCTTCCTTGATCTTAAGTTACATGATATTCCGAATACAGTGGCAAATTCTATTAGAAAGATTTCCAATTTTAATGTTGCTCTTACCACTATTCATCTTAATGGCGGCAAAGATATGATTGAAGCAGCCTCTTCAGAAAAAGGGAATATAAAAATCCTTGGAGTTAGCATACTTACAAGCCTATCTGAGAATGATATTTTTGAAATAACTCATACAGAATTCGATGCTTATTTTAATAATTTAATATCTATTGCTTCAAACACGAATGTTGATGGAGTAGTTTGTTCCCCAAATGAACTCGATAAACTGAAGGATTTTAATAAGCTTAAGGTTGTTCCTGGCATAAGAAATGATATTTCAGATGATGATCAGAAAAGAGTGATGAGTCCTATCGAAGCCTATAAAAAGGGTGCTGATTTTATTGTTGTTGGAAGACCTATAACTAAATCAGAGGACCCAAGAAAAGCTTTGGAGCTTTTCTTATGAAATTTAACTCATTTATTGAAAGCTTAAAAGAAAAAGGTGACTCTCAATTTACTGACAATCAATTATCTACCGATGTAATTTGTATAAATCAGATTTCTCACCCGATAAATAATGATAGAAGGGAGTTATTTTATAAATATGCTGAAGTAAAGGAAGTAATTCAAAAATTTAATAATATTGTTATTGGAGAAATAGCTAACTTTACAGAAAAAAAATCAGTAACTCATTTTGAATATAAAAAAGGAAATAAAAAAAACTTTTTAGAAGACCAGAGGAATATCTTATCTATAGCAGAAAAAATCAGAAGAAATTTTAAAAGAGTTATTATTTTTAGTATCGGTGGGTCGAATCTTGGGCCGTCGTTAATGAATGATATTTTTAATAAGAATGATTTAGAAATCATCTTCATAACAGGAAGCGATCCTGATGAATATTCTAGTATCCAAATACAAGAAGATGATGCCCTAGTTATATCTTCAAAGTCTTTTGGGACGCTAGAAACACTATCATCATATAAGGAGGTTTGTGGTAATAATTTTTATCATAATACTTTTGCAATTACGGCAAACAAATCTAAAGCCTTAGATTTTGGTATTCATGAAGAAAATATTGTTTCCTTTGACTCCTCAACAGGGGGAAGATTCTCTATTTGGAGTCCTATAAATTTAGCTTTATGTTTATTGGAGGGAGAAAAAGGATATAAAGATTTTTTAAAGGGCGGCAAGGAAATGGATGATGCATGCTTGAAAAGCCCGGAAGATAATCCAGCTTTCCAGCTTTCAGTTCAAGATATTATTTATAACAATTTATTAAATGTAGAAACGACCCTTGTAATGAATTATGACTATAAACTTAGAAACTTTATAAGTTTTGCCCAACAGGTTGAAATGGAATCAAATGGTAAAAGTACTGACTCAAGTAATTGTAAAGTTGATTACCAAACAGGCTCAATTATTTGGGGTGGCTATGGCCCTGAGTCACAACACTCATTCTTCCAACATGTATTTCAAGGGACAAAGCAGTCAAATAAATATTTTATTTGCTCAAGGTCCGATAAACTCAATTACAAACAAATGGCTGCTCAAATTGAGTCTTTAGTCCAAGGGAGTGGACAAGAAACAGATATCCATAAAAAAACAAATATTTCAGGAGTTACTAAAATTGAGTTAAGTGACTTATCTACTTATTCAATAGGACAGCTATTATCATTGTGGGAAAATAAAACTATTTTCAATAGCATTTTCTGGAATACAAACGCATTTGACCAATGGGGTGTCGAATTAGGTAAAATTAATACCAAAAAGCAATTGTAAGATTTGAAAGATAAAATTAAGAATATCCCTGAATCACCAGGTGTTTATAAATTTTTTTCTAAAAAAGAACTAATTTATATTGGAAAAGCAAAAAACCTAAAAAAAAGGACTTCATCCTATTTTGGAAAGTCTCTTAAGGATAGAAAAACAAATCAAATACGAAGACTTACCGATCATATTGAAGTTTTTATCACTAATAATGAAGTTGAAGCACTATTGCTTGAGCAAAATCTTATAAAGGAAAATAAACCAAAATTTAATATTCTTTTAAGAGATGACAAAACATATCCATATATATACTTTTCTCTTGATCAAGAATTCCCAGGAATTTATCTCAAAAGGACAAAAAGTTCTGTCAATAAAAACTATATCGGTCCATTCATAAGTTCTCAGGCTGTTAAAAACTCAATAAAAGATATCCAGAAAATATTTAGGATCAGAAATTGCTCTGATACAACGTTTAAATCAAGAACCAGGCCATGTATTGAGTTTCAGATGAAAAGATGTAGTGCGCCGTGTACGAAAAATATTTCAAAAGAAGAATATATGGAAGATATAGAAAAGTCCAAAGATTATCTAACATCCTCAAAAAGAAATATGGTTTCTAATTTAAAAAAAGCTATGAAGAAAGCTTCTGATGAACTTAACTATGAAAAGGCAGCAGATATAAGAAATAGGATTCATCAAGTTGAAGTCATTAATGAAAAACAAGCCATAACTCCTAATGGGATTGATGCTGATATTTTCTCAGTTGAAAAGGTAAATAATTATGCAGGAATATGCATAGTAACCATAAGAGATGGAAAAATACGAGGAACAAAAACCCATTTAGTTAAGGATGCTTTTCTTGAAACCGTAAATAACCTTTATGAGTTAGCAGTTTTTAATTTTTACTCAAGTAAAGCTAATTTACCAAAGAAAATATTCTTTGCATCACCTCAAAATGAGCTTGATCTCATTAAAAAATGCATTAGAGATAATATCTCAGATGGGGTAATTTTCCCAAAAACAAAAAATTCTTTCATCAAGCCCATAGTCTCGCTTGCAAAGAATAATGCTGCTCAAATTATTAAAAATCATCTAAGTAAAAAAGAAAAATACGCTTTTGCATACCAAGAACTTTCTGAGAAGCTAGGAATTAAAAAAATTAAAAGAGTAGACGCATTCGATATTAGTCATCAATACATGCAGCAAGGGGTTGGATCATGTGTAGTATTTTCAGAGAGCGGGCCTTCAAAAAAAGATTACAGACTATTCAACATTCCAAATGATATTACTGGCAATGATGTTGCATCAATGGAGCATATAATTTCAAGGAGATTAAAATATTATGAGGATCAAAAACCTGACTTGATTTTAATAGATGGGGGAAGAGCCCAATTAAATTTTACAAATAAGATACTCAAGAATTTTGGCATGGAGAAAATTCTAGTTTTAGGGATTGCAAAGGGCAAGGGAAGAGTAAGGGCCACTGAAACTATATATACAAATAAAGGTATTTTAGAAATAGATCCTCATTCAGAATCTTTTAAGCTCTTAAATGAAGCAAGAGATGAATCTCATAGATTTGCTATAACTGCATCAAGAAAAAAAATACGAAAATCAAATAAATATTCTGCATTGGATTCTGTTAAAGGCATTGGTCCAATAACTAAAAAAGCTTTACTTAAGGAGTTTAAGAGTCTCAAAGGTATAAAAGAAGCTTCGAAGGATGATCTAATGACTATCAAAAATATAAATGAGACAATGGCATTAGAAATTAAACAAAAATTATGATTACTAAAATACTTAACGTCATAACTCTTTCAAGAATCTTATGTGCAATATTAATTTATTTGATGTTATATTTAGAAAGCAACTACTCTATAGCTTTATTTTTATTTTTTATTGCATCTTTTTCTGACTTTCTTGATGGCTATCTTGCAAGAAAAACAAACTCCGAATCCGTATTGGGAGAAATTCTAGATCCTATAGCTGATAAATTATTAATTGTATTTGTTCTAATTGGCTTAAGCATAAACCTTGATAGTTTTTTAATTGGCTTTATTGCAGCTGTTATTATTTCTAGAGAGATTTGGGTCGCTGCACTGAGAGACATTAACTCAAGAAATAATCAATCTCACAAAACAAAAGTGACTTTTTTAGCAAAGACAAAAACTGCGATGCAGATGTTGTCGATATTAATGTATCTATTTGGTCTAATGATTAATAATATGATGGTCCTTTTCTTTGCTGATATTATTCTTATAATCGCCCTTTTAGTTACAATTCAGACAGGTTTTCAATATACAATCTCAACTTTTAAGAAATGAGTAAAGATAGAAAAACAGTAGATATAGCTAGGCAAGTAATTGACGATGAAGTTGAGGCTCTTATTGGTTTAAAAGATTATATTGATGAAAATTTTGAGGAAATTATAAATGTTGTATGTGAA
Organism: uncultured SAR86 cluster bacterium; assembly: GCA_902538705.1. Classification (GTDB taxonomy): domain Bacteria; phylum Pseudomonadota; class Gammaproteobacteria; order Magnimaribacterales; family D2472; genus CACNXK01. The sequence continues at coordinate 20,247 of CACBGD010000009.1, forward strand.
TGCAAAGGTCGTCTCATTTTTACTGGCATAGGAAAATCAGGCCATATTAGTAAGAAAATATCTGCAACCTTATCAAGCACAGGAACAAGCTCTTTTTTTATGCACTCCACGGAGGCTTTTCATGGAGACCTTGGAATGATTCAGAGTGATGATATTGTTGTTGCAATAAGTTACTCGGGTGAGACGGAGGATCTCCTAAAAACAATTCCAATTATAAAAAAATTAGGTTGCTTAGTAATAGGCGTTTCAGGAAATGATAAATCAACACTATCGAAAATTTCTGACTATCATCAATTGATAAAAGTAGAAAAAGAAGCGTGCCCACTTGATCTTGCTCCAACTTCAAGTGCTACAGCAACTCTTGTTTGGGGAGATGCGCTGGCAATCTCGTTGATGAACAAAAAAGATTTTAAGCCTGAAGACTTCGCAAAGTCACATCCTGGAGGAACATTAGGAAAAAAATTACTTCTGTCTGCCAGCGATGTTATGGTTTCCGGAGATGAAATACCAATTATTAATCATGATGAGCTTTCAAAAGATATTATTAAAATAATATCTGAAAAAGGTATGGGAGTAACTTTTGTAAAAGAAAATATGGAAGTTGTTGGTATTATTACTGATGGAGACATAAGGCGCGCAATTGATAAATCAAATTACTTTTTTGACATGACAGCTCAAGATTTTATGAGTCAAAACTTCATTTCAGTGGCTCCAGATGATTTAGCATCAAAATGTCTAGACATAATGGCCAAGAAGAAAATAGGATGCTTGGCTGTTATGCAAGATGATGCCTTGGTTGGTGTTATCAATCAAAAAGATTTAGTTAAATTAGGTATATAATCCTCATAAGCGGCTGGGTGGCAGAGTGGTCATGCAGCGGACTGCAAATCCGTGTACGCCGGTTCGATTCCGGCCTCAGCCTCCACTTTTTAATCTAATAATAAAATTGATTCATATTGAAAATTTTCTATATAATACGTCTTTTATATGTATATATTTTCATGAAAATTCTTGTTATGGGCCTGCCAGGAAGTGGAAAAACCTATTTAACTGAAAGACTCCAGCCCCTATTAAAATCTGCTTGGTACAACGCTGATAAAGTAAGGGAAATGGCAAATGACTGGGACTTTTCAGATGAAGGCAGAACAAGACAATCAAATAGAATGCGTACATTAGCTGATTTTGAAAAAGAAAATGGCAGATTTGTAATATGTGACTTTGTTTGCCCAACTGTTGAAACTCGAGAAAACTTTAAAGCTGATATAACAATTTGGATGGATACAATTACAAAAGGTAGATTTGAAGATACTAATAATATTTTTGTAAAGCCAAAAAAAGTTGATTTTCACATAACAGAATGGAATGAAAAGAACCACATAAATATTGCACATGATATAAAGGAAAAATATGTTTGATTGGAAAAAACCTACAGTCCAGATGCTTGGAAGATGGCAACCATGGCATGATGGTCATCAAGAACTATTTAAAAGATGCTTTGCAAAAACAGGTCAAGTTGCAATTCAAGTTAGAGATGTGCAAGGTGCATCTGGTGGAGACGGTCAAGAGGATAATCCATTTGACTGGGATCAGGTATGTAAAAATATTGAAATTGGCCTGACCAAAGATGGATTCAGAAGAGGGGTGGAGTATGAAATCATGCTTGTTCCAAATATTGTGAATATCACATATGGAAGAGGAGTTGGATATTCATTTGATGAAGAAACTTTTGATGAATCAATTTCATCAATTAGTGCAACAAAGATAAGAAAAAAGCTTCGTGATGAGGGAAAATTAAAATAATAGTCTTCAATTAGTCTAAAATAGTCATATAAATTTTTAAAATCTTTTATGAATGTAGGAATAGTTGGATATGGTTTCGTGGGTAAAGCCCTCGAAAATGGAATAAATGATTCAGTTTCTACCCTTAAAATTGATCCAAAATTAAATACCTCAATTAAAGATTTGGTTCCTTTTCAACCAAATATAATTTTTATTTGTGTTCCAACTCCTCTTTGTGAAAATTTATCCCTTGATGCTAGCATCGTTCATTCAGTTATTGATGAAATTTTGGAACACAACATTGATAGCTTAATAGTCTTAAAAAGCACAATTCTTCCTAACCATTTAATGAAAATAAGCAAAAAGGTAAAAAACTTTATATATAATCCAGAATTTTTGCGAGAGAAACATGCTAATGAGGATTTTCTCAAATCAAACTTAATAGTTTTTGGTGGTGAGCAAGAAAATATTAATGAAATTAAAGATTTTTATATTGAACAAACAAAATGCATTTGCAAAAGTTATGTCGAAACTGATCTTGTCACTGCATCCTTAATTAAATATACAATAAATTCTTATCTTGCAACAAAGGTATCATTTTTTAATGAGCTAAAAAATGTTTTTGTTAAGGCTAATGCAAATGATTCATGGGATAACTTTATAAGCTATCTCCAGAAAGACTCACGACTTGGTGATAGCCATATGTCAGTTCCAGGTCATGATGGCAAAGAAGGTTTCGGAGGTGCATGTCTGCCTAAAGATTCCATAGCCTTGCTTAATTTTTATAAAGAGAATGATTTGGATTTTAAAGTTCTTAAATCTGCGATAGATGTTAACAATATTATTAGAGATAAGTATAATGATGACGCTAGGGAGCAAGAGCAAAGAATAAATTTTAAAAAAAGGATTACTTAATTTGCCCAGGTGGTGGAATTGGTAGACACAAGGGATTTAAAATCCCTCGAAGGTTAACTTCGTGCCGGTTCAAGTCCGGCTCTGGGCACCATATATCATGAAAAAAAATTGGCTTGTCGCAACATATAAAATTAATGAAGTTAGAAAATTAGAAAGTAATTTATTAAATCAAAAATTTGAATATTATTTACCAAAAATAATAACAAAAAAGATCAATTCTAATACCAGAGTAGAAGTGCTCTTTCCCGGCTATATTTTTGTTAATACTAGTTTTAAAAATTACTCAGCACTTAAATATACTTTGGGTATAAGAGATATTATAAAATTTGGAGATAATATCTCCTGCATCTCTGATGAAGAAATTAAAGCCATGAAAATGGCAGAAGAAGCATCAAAAGTAAATCCAGTAGCTTCAAAAATACAAATAGGGCAAGATGTAATGCTTGCAAAGGGTTCTTTAACGGGAAGTATCGTAAAAGTTTGCTCGCTTCCTTCGAAAGAACGAGTTGGCATCCTTCTTTATTTTCTTGGCTCCATGAGAAGAGCCATCATCCAAGAAAAAGACCTTATCTTTTAAAATAATTGACTAAAAAAACACATAATAATACAATTGTTCACTCATTGAACGGTGATAATTAAAAAAATTATTTTAATTAATAATCCGTGCGGTAGCTATGTAATCCATTTATTTTTTTGATACATAAATCACCACTAAAAGAATTAGCAATCACATGACAAAAGTTCAAAGTATTACAGAAGATCAATTAGATCTTATGCAGATTATTGAAAAAAATGGCAAACTAACTCAAAGAAAAATATCTCAAAACACCGGCTTCAGTATAGGAAAGGTCAATTATTGTTTTAAGGCATTAATAGATATAGGCTTCATTAAAAAACTAAACGTTAATAATTCAAACAAAAAATCAAAACATTTGTATATTTTAACGCAAAAGGGTATCCAAGAAAAAACAGCTATTACAAAGCAATTTATTATCAAAAAGAAACAAGAATACGATAAACTTAATTCGTACCTCAATACATAATTTTTTATGCAAGAAGATCATAGAAATAAACATCCCATCGATTTTCATGATGAAATAGATCTTCGAGAACTTTTTTATGTTCTATTTGAGGGAAAATGGATTATTGTTTCTCTGACAGCTTTTTTGTCGATCGTTGGAGTCATTTATAGTCTCCTTCTACCTAATATATATGAATCTAAAGCTCTGCTAGTTCCTGTAAATCCATCTAGTGGAATTTCTGGAGCTCTTGGAAATTATGGAAGCCTTGCAGGGCTTGCTGGTATAAATCTCCCATCTGGTAGTGATGAGGGTAATTCTGCAAAAGCAATACAAAAAATTAGCTCTCTGAGTTTTTTTGAAAACAACATACTAACAAATATTTACCTGCCAGATCTTATGGCCGTAAAATCTTGGAATACTGAAACAAATACAATAATCTTTGATGATAGTATTTTCGATACCGATAGTGAAACCTGGGTTAGGGACTATTCTTATCCTCAGCAGCAAATACCAAGCCCTCAAGAAAGCTTTGAAATATTTACAACTGAACACTTAAGTTTAAGTGAAAATAAAGAACTTGGCTTTATCACCCTATCAATTAAACATCAATCACCATATGTTGCCCAGCAATGGGCTGAGTTAATTGTTAATGAAGTTAACAGTTTTTATAGGCAAAAAGATAAATTAGAATCAGAAAAGGCTTCTAATTATCTTAATGAGCAAATTTTAATGACTAGTTTATCTGAAATTAAAGAAGCCTTAGCCCAACTTTTGCAGGAAGAAACCAAAAAGTTAACTCTAATTGAAGCCAATCAATACTACGTTTTTGATTACATTGACCCTCCTGCGGTAATGGAAGAAGAATCAGAGCCTAATAGGATTTTAATTTGCATCTTAAGCGCAATATTAGGCGGGATACTAAGTGTTTTATTTGTTCTTATAAGGCACTATGCTTTTAGTAAAAAAACTTCATAATTTTTTAGTTTGTTAATATATAAACAACAAAGAGCTCACTTCAATAAATGCTCTTATTGCATCTTAAAGGGCAGTTTTCAGATTCTATTGTGACTTAAAAAAAAGAAATATAATCTTGTTTAATCGAACAAAAAAATTATTATGAAGTTACTTATTCCAGGTGGTGCAGGTTATATCGGTTCACACATGGTCAGGTATGCTCAGGAGCATGGCCATGAGGTTGTTGTGCTCGATGACTTTTCAACGGGTCATGATTGGGCGGTAAGGGATTGTGAAATATTGAATGTGAACCTGCTTGATCATTATAAGCTCTCTCAATTACTTAAGGGGCGCCAATTTGATGGTGTGATTCATTTTGCCGCAAAGTCACTTGTCGGCGAGTCTGTTAAAAAGCCAGCTATGTACTACCGAAATAATGTGATAGGCACGCTTAACCTTGTCAATGAGATGCTGAACAATGATATTAATACCCTGGTGTTCTCATCAACTGCCGCGATTTTTGGACATCCAGTAACAGATAAAATTGCAGAGGATCATCCTAAGAACCCAATCAACCCCTATGGCCAAAGCAAACTGATGGTTGAGAATATGCTCCAAGATATCTGCTTGGCCAATGATTTTAATGCCACATGCCTTCGCTACTTCAATGCAGCTGGAGCACATGAGTCGGGAGAGATAGGGGAGGCTCATGATCCTGAGACGCATCTGATTCCAAATATTTTAAAAGCAGCGCTTTCAAATGAGAGTAACTTAAAGGTATTTGGTGTTGACTATTCTACACCTGATGGGACCTGTGTGCGCGATTATGTTCATGTCTCAGACCTTGCACAGGCACACCTGTTGGGGTTTGAATATATGCAAAAATATAGAGGATTCTCGGCCTTTAATCTTGGAAATGGTGATGGTTTTTCTGTTTTTGATGTGATTAAGGCTGCTGAAAAAGTTGTTGGCAAATCTATCAAATATGAAATATCTCCAAAGCGTGATGGTGATCCATCCGTACTTGTAGCTGATAGTTTGAGAGCAGTTTCAATGCTTGGTTGGGTACCAAGCTTTAAAAACCTAGCTTCGATCATTAAAAGCGCGTCGAACTGGCATAAAAATTTTGAGGATGCAAAAGTATGATTAAATATATTTGTTGTGAATATGGTAGGTGGTTTATGAACAAGATTGTGGCCTCTTTCAAAGTCTGCCCCACACAATGCATTTTTATCACTAAAGGGTCTACAAAGTTTTGAAAGTTGCAATTGTACACTACTGGATCTTGCAAATGCGCGGTGGTGAAAAAGTCTTAGAGGCTCTCTGCGAAATGTATCCTGATGCTGATATCTTCACCCATGTATATGATCCTGATAATGTGTCTGAAATAATAAGATCACATAATGTGTTCACAACATTTATATCAAGATTACCCTTCGCAAAAAAATTATATAAGCTATACCTTCCTTTTATGCCGCTTGCACTCGAGCTTTTGGATCTTAATAATTATGATCTGATTATTTCCAGTGAATCTGGGCCAGCTAAGGGTATTATTCCAGGGCCGGGAGCGACGCATATATGCTATTGCCACTCTCCAATGCGCTATATCTGGGATCATTATCATGTTTACCATAAGAGTGCTGGGTTTATGTCAAGATTGTTGATGCCTTTGATGTCTCATTATTTGCGGCAATGGGATGCGGTAAGCGCTGCGCGAACAGACGTGTTTGTAGCAAACTCTTCGCATGTGGCCAATCGTATCAAGAAATACTACCGACGTAATGCTGTTGTAATTCACCCTCCAGTTGCAGTTGAGGACTTTAGTAAAGTCGATAAGTCTGAGCTCGGAGATTTTTATCTGTGGGCTGGTGAGTTGGTTGCTTACAAAAGACCAGATATTCTTGTTGAGGCTTTCAATCAGTCGGGTAAGAAGCTTGTGGTTATAGGTGATGGACCTGAACTGAAAAAGCTTAAGGTTGTTGCGAAGGAAAATATTCAATTCCTTGGTAAAGTGGATTTTAATAAGCTGAAGTGGCACTTTTCTAGATGTAAGGCGCTTATTTTTCCCGGTGAAGAAGACTTCGGCATAATTCCTGTTGAAGTTCTTGCCTCTGGCCGGCCAGTTATTGGGTTGGCTAAAGGTGGGCTTTTGGATATTGTCGATGATCAGGAGGTTGGTCAACTATTTCCTGATGCAAGTGTAAGTTGCCTGCAGCATTCTATTGATTTGTTTGAACAAGACTTAAGTAAATTTGAAGATAGGTGCATTCAACGCTCTAAGAAATTTACTAAAGATATTTTTGTAAGTAAGTTTTCAGAAGTAGTAAGAAAGGCTATGTCATAGATAGGCCTAAATAAATCTTTTATGTTGTAATAATGGAAATATTATCGAAAATTTCTAGTAGCAAGTCTTCTTATAAAATTTTAAAGATGGCATCAAAAGCTCTTATCATAAAGGTGTCTTCAGGCGTCTTAACATTCTTAATGTTCCTTGTTGTGGCAAGAGTTTTAACTGCAGAGCAATTTGGATTATTTGGAGTTGGTTTTTCTCTGGCGCTTTTCTCTTCTGTGGTAGGTAGCCTAGGCCTTGGAACACTTATCATGCGTTTGTGGCCAGAATACATGGTCGGAGGAGAGCAAAAGATAGCAGCACAGGCAATGGTCTGGGCTATAAAAAAGACTTTATTTGTCTCGTTGATTCCCGCTGGTTTGATTTTTGTAATTTTCATGATTTTCGACATTACTGAATTAAAAAATCATTATGACTTTAAGTTTGGCTTTTCCATTGCAATTTTGACCATTAGCATGTCGATATCAGAATTCTTTTCAGCTGCATTGCGTGCTCAGGGAAAACTAACATTGGCATTGGTTCCAAAAGATATTTTATGGCGGTTATTTGTAATTTTAGCATTCGGATCTACCTATCTTATTGGTATCCCTCTTGATGCCAGTTTGGTACTGCTTGGCAGTGCAATGATTCTCATTTTGGCGACTGTTTTTCAAATTCTTCTCTCTGACCTGAAGGATATCTTGAAGGGTAGCAAAAACGCTACTGGTGAATATAGGGCTGAGTGGTTGAGATTGACTAAACCAATTTGGCTTGGTGCTATAGTATTTTCTTTAACAATACATGCTGATATGTTATTGGTTAGTTTTTTTCTTGACGCTGAAACTATTGCTGCCTATTTTGCCGCCCTGAAGATTGCCAGCGTCCTAGCATTGCCAATACTAGCAATTAATCAGTTGAGCGGCCCTATGATTTCAAAATATTATCATGCTGGTAATATTTCAACTTTACAGCAGAATCTAAGGCTATATTTAGTTTTTTGCACGGTGATTGTCTTGCCAATACTCTTTATTATTATTTTTTATGGCCGATTTTTGTTGGCGCTCTTTAATCCCATTTTCGTAGATGCTTATTTTGTGCTTGTGGCTCTTTCAGTAGGCTATCTTTTTCACTGCTTAAGCGGTCCTGCGGCTGTTTTGCTGCAGATGACTGGACGCTCAACCCTGGCTTTAAAAACCTCATTTTCAACCCAAATAATAGCTTTACTTGTATTTCCTCTTGCCGCAACCACATTGGGTAGTTTTGGAATCGCTTTGGTCCGAATGTTTGAAATGGCATTGCGTAATTCTCTTCAGTCGCTTCATGGATACCGCATCTTTGGCATAAATACTAGCATTGTTTCGTTTTTCTTTAATAAATCTTTCGAAAAATAAAAGCTGTTAAATAATTTTATAAGGACTCAGATATGACAACACCAAATTTCATTTATGTAGGTACAGGCAAGGCTGGAAGTACTTGGCTTCATCAGGTTCTTCAAAAGCACCCCGATATTTATGTCACACCTGTGAAAGAGACTAATTATTTTGATCTTAATTATGACCGTGGAATTGGTTGGTATGAGAGTTTTTTTCAAGATGCTCAACAAAATCAAATTGTTGGTGAAATTTCTCATCGCTATGTACATAACGACAAAGCAGTTTCTAGAATTAAGCAAGATCTCGGCGATATAAAGATTTTAGCTTTTTTTAGAGAACCCTCTGGATATTTCTTATCTGATTATTTGTTTACCATTCGTAATGGCCGTTTTTCAGGTACGATCGAGGATTATGCGGATAATGGGTTTGATTGGGATGATATATTGTATGCTGATCTTATCAGACCTTATGTAGAAACATTTTCAAAAGAAAATGTCATGATTGCTAACTTCAAAGATATTGGTGGCGATCCTGAGACTCTTCTCAAAAAAATCTCCAATTTTCTTGCCATATCTGATTTTCCAAGTGATGCGGTTAATATAGGTAAGGTTAACGCAGCACAAAGACCAAGAAATAAAACTCTTGCAAGAATAGTTAATATCACTTCAAAAGCGCTAAAGAGAAGAGGTGGACAGCGAATAATTGCTGCCGTTAAGTACAACCGCTTTGTGCAGGGATTGCTGTATAAAAATCTCAATACGAAGCCTGATATTCCATCAGAGTTAAAAGAAAGAATAATTAGTCATTCACTTGATGATATTAAATGGTTAGACAGTGTTTTTAAAACAAATTTTGAAGAGGTTTGGTTTAAATTATGATAAAGGAAAATTTAAATCAATAAAAAATACCAAATGCCTTTTTAGTTGGAGCTCCAAAATTAAAAAAATAATGCATTTAATAAGAATATTTACTTGAGATAATTTAATGATATATCTAGCCATCGGTTTATCAGCAGTTGAAAAAATTTCTGGACTTTTTTTGACATATTTTGGTGTGCTTATGGTTATTCCTGCCTTGATGTTTATTGTTTCAACAGCTAAAACCTATTCTATTTTGAAGCCATTTAATATATTGCTTTTTTTAATTCCTCTAAGTTTTCTCAGTGGAATTGAATATGGTTTAAAAGTTGAAATTATTTTACGCTCTGTTCAGTTGTCAGTATTAATATTGGCATTCTGTTACATTGCAATATATATAGATCCACTCAAACTTAAGATTGTATTTAGCAGTCTAGTATATGTGATGATTGCATGTTTTTGCTTTGAGTTATTTGTGAAACCTGATCTATTGAGTGCCTATTTAAATTTAGACATGGAATACTTTATTCAAAGTGGGGGGGCTTATCTGTATGATGAAACTCGAGGTAGAAGCTCTGGTCTAACTCTTTTTGCGCAAGGTAATGTTTATGCTGCAACAATTGCTGGTTTGTGTTTTTTTGTGTGCTTGATGGCTAAAAAACCTTTCTTGGCAATTATCTCACTTTTCTTCGCTTTATCCACAGGAAGTAGAGCATTATTAGTTTCATTTTTTGCAGTGTTAGTTTTTAGTTACATTTATAAGTACCATTCTCGTTTTTGGATTTTTTCTGTTAGAGCTTTTGTACTAATTTTAGTATTACAGCCACTTATATATCAGAATTTGTATTGGCTTTTTTCAGATGAATTTAATGATTTTTTGTATAGCTTGAGTCCAAGATATGTAGCTTTTATTGCACATGCTCATATGGGATTAGATCATATATTTGGGGTGGGTCTATTTCAAGCATCATCATTTCCAGAATATTTCTTTGCTCGATGGCCAATTCCGGCACATAATCAATTTATGTCATTTTTTGGTGAACTTGGAATAATAGCCTACCTCACTTGGTGTTTATTTCTCTGGCAATTTACAAAAACGATTGAAAAAAATTACTATGCATCAGTAGTATTTATTTACACACTTTCAATGTATACATTTATAACTGGATACAATGAATGGTCATTTTGGGTGCCCCTTGCTCTTTCGTATGCAATTACAAGAGCTGAATTTCCAACAAAAAAACTCAATGCTTCTCTTTCATAAATCATCATATTTTAAAAATTAATTTTGAAATAGCATAAGAAATATCATGATACCAAATCTTTTTATTGTGGGTGCGCCAAAATGTGGCACATCTGCCATTGCATATTACTTATCAGAGCATCCAAATGCTTTGATCTCAAGCCCTAAAGAGCCTTTCTTTTGGAGTGACGACATTAAAGCAAGTGGGCACGAATTGCGCCCATGCTCATTGGATGAATACTTAAATTTGTTTAAGGATGCAAATCCTAAGCAACATTCTATCCTTGGTGAGGGTAGCACCAGTTATCTTAGATCTTTGGTAGCAGTTCCGAATATCTTAAAGTTTAATCCTGATGCTAAATTTATTGTAATGCTTCGTAATCCTCTTGATGTCGTTCAGGCATATCATATGGAACAAGTTTATCTTATGCGTGAAGACCAGATTGACTTCGCTCAAGCCTGGGCGCTCCAGAAAAAGAGGGAAGCAGGGTTAAATATTCCTAAAAATGCGAAAGGTTCAGATCATGTTTTATACCGAAAAATTGCTTCATTTCACAACCAAGTTCAGAGACTACTTGAAATTGTTCCCAGGGATCAGGTGAAGATAATCATATTTGACGACTTTAAAGAGAATTGTGAAAAAGAGTACAAGTCAGTTTTACGCTTCCTAAATCTTGAAGATGACAAAAGAGACAATTTTGAGCCTATAAACTCTGCTCATGCTCAAAGGTGGCCACTCTTTGCTAAGCTCATCCTATACCCACCAAGGCCGCTACAAATTCCTTTTAGAAAATTAAGAAGATTTCTTATTGATAATGATTTTAAGTTTGTAAATTGGGTCAAGAAAAAGCTAAATGTAAAAAAAAATAGAATATCCATTGATGAGGACTTAGAGAGTGAAATTAAAGAATATTTTAAAACTGATATAGATAATCTCGGAACACTTCTCGATAGGGATTTAAGTTATTGGTATAAATGATAATTATGATTAACTTTTTGATAAATATCTTGAAATGAATATTTTACATATTACTGTTCGATCAGGTTTTGGTGGCGGACCTGAGCATGTGTATCAACAGATTCTCGATCAGGTCGAAAGCCATAATATAAGGGTTTTTCTGGCTTGTCCCAACGATTACCCCTACTACGAGCGTTATTCAAATATAGTTGGATCAGAAAATATCGTAATTATTCCCCATAGAAAATTTAATATTTTAAAATTATTTTCGTTAATTAAATTTATTAGGGTTAACAAGATAGATGCTATTCATAGTCATGGTAAAGGCGCTGGACTTTATGGCAGGCTAATCGCTATTTTAACAGGTACTCCATGCGTTTATACATTTCATGGGTTGCATGTTGGTGAGTACTCAAACTTAAAAAAACATATCTACATAGCTTTGGAACGGGTTTTGGGGATATTTACGAAGGCAGTCATTTGTGTATCTAATGGCGAGCTAGAAAGTATCAAGTCAGAAGGTATAGTCCCTACAAATAAAATGATTCAAATTGATAATGGGGTGAAGGTTCCAAAAAGCATTCATTCTAGAGTACCTCGGTCACCTTTAAAGATACTGAATGTTAATAGGTTTGATGAGCAAAAAAATCCAGAACTTTTAATTGCTATTGCTGATGGCATCAAGACTTCACACTTATATGGCAAGGTTAAGATTTTAGTGATTGGCGATGGTGATAAATTTAATCAATGTCAGAAATCGATAGATGACAAAATGCTCAATGATATTCTAACCTTGTTTGGTCAGACGACTAATCCGCGCAGATTTATGGCTGAGGCAGATGTTTTTCTCTCGACTTCTCGTTGGGAGGGCATGCCGCTAGCTGTTTTGGAAGCTATGTCTGAGGGTCTTCCTGTTGTTGCTACAAAGGTAGTCGGCAATACAGATGTTATGCAAGAGCATATTGAAGGCATTTTTTTTAAAGATGATGATGCCGCGAGTGCACTCTTAGCTCTCGAGAAAATGTTATCAAATGAGTTTCGATTGAAATGTTCGGATGCAGCACGTAAGTCTGTTGAAGAGAATTATTCTTTATCAAAAATGGTCAACGAGACCGTTCGGGTTTATCAAGATATACTAACCAAGTAATGTTTTTTGTAATACTTAAATTTTTTCAGTCATGGTGTTCTGTTTCATTCCAAAATTATTTTTAATTAGTACTTATTAGAGAGAGGTATCTGTTTTGAATTGCGCGGTTATTTTCGGTGGCACAGGTTTTATTGGTACTTTTTTTGCTAGTCATTTGCTTGAAAAAGAAGGTTTTGAAAAGGTTTACCTTTATGATAACGAACCAGTCTCAGCAAAGAGTTCAAGTTTTAGACGCAAAATGTTAGACGCCTACCCAAATATTCATGAGGTGAATGGAGACGTTCGTAAGCCGGTCGATTGGACTCCTTCGGAGTCGGTAACACTTATAGCTAATTTTGCTGCAGTTCATCGTGAACCAGGTCATGAAGCCTATGAATACTTCGAATGCAACCTTTTAGGCGCTGAAAATGTGTGTAATTGGGCTGAGTGCGTTGGCTGTAAAAAGATCATATTTTCTAGTTCGATTGCACCTTTCGGTCCGAGTGAGGAAGTTAAAGATGAACGATCTATTCCAGTCCCAACAACGGCCTATGGGAGTTCCAAGCTAGCTGCAGAAAAAATTCATAAAATATGGCAGGCAAAAAAAGAGCAGCGACAGCTGGTCATTGTTCGGCCTGGTGTTGTATTTGGTCCTGGCGAGGGCGGCAATGTTTCACGCTTAATCAAAGCTCTTCGCAAGCGCTATTTTTTCTTTATGGCTAATCGTGATACTCGTAAAGCGGGCATCTATGTAAAAGAATTATGCAGAGCGATGATGTGGGTTCTAAATAGTGAAAAGGCAAAAGCTGATGGTGTTTCACTGTTTAATATGTCTATGAACCCAGGTCCATCAATTGAGGAATATGTAAATTCCATTGCTCGGATAGCTAAAATGAAGGTTTGGATCCCAAATGTGCCCAGTTCACTACTCTTTATTGTTGCTTATTTGATTGATTTTATTGCAAAGCCCCTTGGAATAAAGCATCCATTTAGCCCCGTTAGAATTAGAAAATTAATTCGTTCAAATAATATTCTGCCAACCTACTTGGTGGAAAATGGATATGACTATAAATATACTTTGGATGAGGCATTTGCCGATTGGAAAAAAGACTGCCCAGAGGAATGGCACTAATCCTTTATGGAATTGCTTTTTAAAATTTTAAAATTACAGATTCAGCTATATCTTCTCCAAAACTCACTGAAGCATTTCCATATACAACCCCAATAATAAAATAACATTTGACCTCTATTTTCAGGGATCAAGATTCCCTCAATTAAGCAAGCAATTGTTAGTGAAAAGAGAAAAGGGAGACCTATTGTAGTTCTATATTTTGGAAATCTCGGTTTTTATGATGTAATTTAAATAGAAATATGAAAGTTTTAGACATTGGATGTGGTGTAAATAAAGTCGAGGGCTCCATTGGTGTTGATGCGGTAAAAATGCCAGGTGTGGATGTTGTCCATGATCTCAGCTTAATACCGTGGCCTTTTGAAGATGATGAGTTTAGTACTGTAATTGCTAATCATTTTTTAGAGCATTGTGCTGATGTAGTTTCTATTCTTGGTGAAATTCATCGTATAACAGCTAAAGATGTCGGAAAAATTCGTATCAGGTGTCCTCATTATTCCTCTTGGAATTATTTTGGTGATTTGACTCACAAAACTCCATTTTCATATAGAAGCTTTAATCACTTTACATACAGCGATGATCCAACAGGCTATAACTATTACAGCCCAATTAAATTTAGAATTGAATCTCGAAAACTTTTGTTTGCAGCTCCTGATGCGAAGTTAAATCCTTGGAAATGGCTTGGTATAGAATACCTTGCAAATAGGTTTCCAAGCCTATATGAGCGTTTGTTTGCCTATATTTTTCCTTGTACGGAAGTTCAATTTTTACTAACTCCCATTGAAAATAGGAGTGATTATAATTTTTCTACTAAAGCGAGTGTGAAGCCAGCTTTTTTGGAGTAACGGAATACAAATCTTTTTGTGTGATAAATACTCTTATCAACTTATAAAAAAATAAATAGTCTGAAGAAGCTGCACAATGCAGCTTTTTTTGTTTATACCTTCTTCTTCTTAAAGTTCTTGATTAGTAATAAGACGTATATAATTAAATTTTGATTTTACTACAATGATTCAATTTAATAACTTAAGTCAAGAAATACCTTATCTACTTTTTAAAGAGAAATATGATAAGGCTTTAAATGCAGGCCAAAAAAGTATTGAGGCTATTTCAATTTCTTCTTACAGCAAGGAGATTAAGGAAGTCGATTCTAGATACGTAAATCTTAAATTTATTTCAAATAATGAATTTATTTTTTTTAGTAATTATGACTCTCCAAAAGCAGCTGCTTTTAATTCACATAGCCAAATAGCTGCATTAGCATATTGGGCTAGTATTAATGTTCAGATAAGAATTAAGGCCAAAATTAAAAAAACTTCAAATGAATATAATCAAAAATATTTTTTTGATAGGTTAGAAAAAAAAAATGCATTAGCTATTTCATCAAATCAATCGAAACCAATAGATTCTTATAGCCTAGTGAAAAAAAATTATAAACAATCACTAGAAAATGACGATTTAAAAAAATGTCCAGAATATTGGGGAGGCTATTCATTTATCCCATATTATTTTGAATTTTGGGAAGGACATCATTCAAGGCTAAATAAAAGAGATATTTATGAGCTTGATGGAAAAGACTGGATTCATAGCATCCTTCAGCCTTAATTTTTAGAAAAAATTTGCGTAATTAATCAATTAGTTTAAAATCATCCAGAATACCATGTTTAGGACTACTAGCTACTTTAGATTAGATATACTGCCTATATAATATTTAAATGCTTATCACTCTCCAAAGGTTATCGTTATAGTTTCTCAGAGTAAAAAAAATATACCAATAAATGAAAGAATTAAGGCTTCTAAAGTAATGCTTATTGATCAGAATGGAGAAAAGCAGGGTATAGTTCCTATAGAAGAGGCTTTAAATGCAGCAAGAGATACAAAATTAGATCTTGTTCAGGTTTCCCCTTCTAATTCTAATCCACTAGTTTGCAAGCTTATGGATTATGGCAAGCATATCTTTACAAAGAAAAAGAATATTGCATCTGCTAAGGGAAAAACCAAAAAAAATGCTTTGAAGGAGATAAAGTTCAGACCATCAACCGATGTAGGTGATTACAATATAAAATTAAAAAAAATAAAAAGCTTTATTCTTGGAGGAGATAAGACTAAAATAAGCGTCCGATTTAGAGGAAGAGAAATTCTTAATAGCGATCTAGGGCTTGAGTTACTTAATAGACTTAAAGAGGAATTGGTTGATATTGCCCAGGTAGATCAAGAAGCCTCTCTTGAAGGAAGACAACTATTGATGGTTCTTTCTCCTCTAAAGAAAAATAATTAGTTTTATAGTTTTATAAAATGGGATATAAGTTGAAAACACATTCTGGAGCTTCAAAGCGCTTCAAAAAGACTGCTAAATCTGTAAAAAGCAGAGGTGCTAACAGAAATCATATACTATCAAAGCAATCTACCAAAAGAAAAAGACATAATAGAGGTTTAAATAAGCTTGAAGGCACAATTTTAAAAATGGCTTCAAGACTTATTAATAAATAACATGCCAAGAGTAACAAAAGCAAAAACAGCAAAAGCTAAACATAAAAAAGTTCTTGCCTCTACAAAAGGTCATTATGGTGCAAGAAGTAGACTCTATAAGACCGCAAAACAGTCTAATATCAAATCAATGCAGTATGCTTTTAGAGACAGAAAGAATAAAAAAAGGTCTTTTAGGTCTTTATGGATCTCTAGAATTAATGCTGCAGCAGGCAACCTTGGTATTTCATACTCTAAATTAATTCATGGACTAAATAAGAGTAATGTTCTTCTTAACAGGAAAGTGCTTTCAGATATAGCAATAAACGATCCATCCACGTTTGAGAAGATAGTTAAATCCATATCAAAATGAACTAAAAGTTAAATGAATTCATTTAACAAAATAGAGCCTCCCGAAATTGGAAAAGATTTAGGAGCAGAACATCCTATAAATAAAGTAACAAATTATTTAGTATCTTTACTTGCCAGCTTTGGATTCAATGAGGTTATTGGTCCTGAAATTGAATCTGAAAATTACAATTTCGATATGCTTAATATTAAGAAATCCCATCCTGCCAGACAGATGCATGACACTTTCTATCTTCAAAATAGGAGCAATGTTCTGAGAACGCATACTTCGCCAGTCCAAATTAGGGGCATGTTGAATTCTGAACCTCCAATTGCACTAACTTCTGCAGGAAAAGTTTATAGAAAAGATGATGACTCAACTCACTTACCTATGTTCCATCAAATTGAAGGCATATATGTTGATAAGGATGTTTCATTTGCAAACCTCAAAGACTTAATTTATAAAATTGTTCATGAAATGTTTGGAGAAGATACTCAGATCAGATTTAGACCTTCATATTTTCCTTTTACAGAGCCATCAGCTGAGGTGGATATATTATCTGATTCAGGACAGTGGCTTGAGATTCTTGGCTGTGGAATTGTCAATCCTATTGTTTTAGATAATTGTAATATTGATTCTACAAAATTTAGTGGTCTTGCTTTTGGTCTCGGAGTTGAGAGAATAGCAATGCTTAAGTATGGTGTAAACGATATCCGCGATTTCTATAAGTCTAACCTAGACTTCCTTGATCAATTCAAATGAAAGTACTTTACGAAGATATATTAAGGTTTTTAGAAGAGAGGCCAACAAAGGAAGATTTATCCTTAAAATTATTTCAGCTAGGCCACGAACATGATATTTCTGGAAGCATTTTTGACATTGAGTTTACTCCAAACAGAGGAGATTGCTTATCTTTATTAGGAATTGCTAGGGATTTAAATGTTTTTTATAAATCTTCACTTGAGTTGGATCTTTATGAGGGGAGTATTGATAATCTTGATTTAGAATTTTTAAATAAGTCACCAAATGCTTGTCCAAAGATTTCCTTTTTAGAAATTGAGATTTCTCATTTACCTGTCAAATATTGCGATTATTTAGAAAATTTTTTTAAAAACTTGGAGATTGGAAAAAATAACTTTTTTACTGATGTCTCTAATTATTTATCTTATGAGTTAGGCCAACCGACACACTGTTTTGACAGCGATAAGATTGAAGGGAAGATAGTTTTTGAAAATAAAGAATGCTGCGAGAAATTCAAGACACTTCTTGGCTCTCAAATTGAGTTAAAAGGCAAAAACAGTGTATTTATCAATAATGATAAGATAATTAGTCTTGCAGGTGTAATGGGCGG
Organism: uncultured SAR86 cluster bacterium; assembly: GCA_902538705.1. Classification (GTDB taxonomy): domain Bacteria; phylum Pseudomonadota; class Gammaproteobacteria; order Magnimaribacterales; family D2472; genus CACNXK01. The sequence continues at coordinate 38,098 of CACBGD010000009.1, forward strand.
TGAGTCTACATCATGCTCAAAAGAAACTAGGAAAGTTCTTGTTGAATGTGCATATTTTGACCCTGAAGCCATTATTGGCAAGTCTTTGGATTACAACTTAAGTTCAGAAGCAGCCCATAAATTTGAAAGGGGTGTTGATATCTGTTTTCAAGTTGAGGCCTTAAAAAGGTTTGCAAAGATAGTATCTGACCATACAAGCATAGACTCAATTAAGATAATAACTTTTGAAGATAGCCCATTTAAAAAGAACAAATTAGACAAAGATGTTTTGAGAATAAATCAAATTTTAGGCACATCAATTTCAGCAGAAAAATTTAATGAAATTCTAAATAAACTTGGGTTTGAGATTGAATCACAGATTGTTGTTCCAAGTTATAGAAGAGATATATATTCTCAAAACGATTTAGCCGAAGAGATTGCTAGAACAATAGGATATGATGAAATTGAGAATAAGAGCCTTGAAATTAAAAAGTCTCCCAATGAAAGTCCCAGGAAGAGTGTTTCTACCCTAAAGCATCTATTAAGTATGGAAGGATTCACTGAAGTTATAAATTTTCCTTTTACTAGCATTGAAACAAAAGATATTATTGCTATAGATAATCCACTTGATTCAAACAAAAAATTCTTGCGAACATCCCTTAAGGAAAGTTTAATTAATAATCTTTTATACAATGAGAGAAGGCAAAAAGATTCAATAAAAATCTTTGAAGTTTCAGATCTTTATTTTAATAATGAGGATGAAGAAAAAACTCTTTCTTTAGGAATTATTGCAAGTGGAAGAATTGGTCATAACCATGAAAGTTTTTCAAAAAATATTGATAAAAAGTATCTTGAAAAAAAGATAAAAACTATATTTCCAGATTCAAATATAGTTTTCGGAACTATACCTAGACAAGATCTAAATTCAAAAATAAAAAATGATATTTATTACTTG
>CACBGD010000010.1 GCA_902538705.1 uncultured SAR86 cluster bacterium
ATTTTCAAATAATGAAAAAATATTCTGTTCCAGTTATGTTTGATGTTACTCACTCACTCCAACTTCCCGGAGGTCTGGGAAAATCTACTGATGGCAGAAGAGAATATCTTTTGCAAATGGCTAAAGCTGGAATTTCTCAAAAAATTGCTGGATTATTCCTTGAAGCTCATCCAGATCCAGATAAAGCCAAATGTGATGGACCATGTGCCCTTAGACTTGATCAGCTTGAATCATTTCTTCTCCAAGTAAAAGAACTAGATAAACTTGTGAAGTCTCAAAAAGATTTAGACCTTAAATAAAATGCCCAAAATTGAAAATCTAACCTCCATTCAAATTCTGGATTCAAGGGGACTTCCCACAATTTCTACTGAAATACAATTAGATGATGGAACTAGATCAATTGCAATGGTCCCTAGTGGCGCTTCAACTGGTGAAAAAGAAGCTCTTGAGCTCCGAGATGGTGGACAAGCATTCCATGGTAAAGGTGTAACAAAAGCCATAGATAATGTTAATGATCGCATAAAGAATTCTCTTATTGGAGAGAATCCACTTGACCAAGATCATATAGATCAAATCTTAAATAACTTGGATGGTACAAGTGACAAATCTCACCTTGGAGCTAATGCAATTCTTTCTGTATCTATAGCCTCAGCAAAAGCATCATCTAAATCAGAGAATATAGATTTGCATAATTATTTTAACATTTTGCTTGGAAACAAAATGGGCAAAACAATGGATCAAGTTATTCCAATACCCATGTTAAATATTCTTAATGGTGGTGAGCATGCTGATAACAATATCGACATACAAGAATTCATGATCATTCCAAAAGGAGCTGTTAACTTTTCGCAAGCCATGCAGTGGTCATCTGAGATTTATTGGAATTTAAAATTTATTCTCAAAGAAAAAGGTTTATCAACTTCAGTAGGTGATGAAGGTGGTTTTGCTCCAAATCTAAACTCAAATAGAGAGGCTCTTGAGTTAATTGCAAGGGCTGTAGATAAAACTGATCTTAAATTGGGTTCAGACATCTGTATATCCCTAGACTGTGCTGCAAGTGAATTTTATGAAAATGGCACTTATCATCTTAAGGGTGAAGATAGAGAGCTTACTAGTTCAGAATTTGCTGAATATTTAGAGGGTTTGGCAAATGATTTCCCAATAATATCTATTGAAGATGGGATGGATGAGAACGATTTAGAGGGATGGAAATTACTTACTCAACAAATTGGAGGCAAATGTCAGCTTGTTGGCGATGATCTTTTTGTTACAAATCCTGAAGTTCTCAAAAAAGGAATAAGTGAGAAGATCGCTAATTCAGTTTTAATAAAATATAACCAAATTGGAACAATATCTGAAACCCTCGAAACTATTTCTATTGCTTTAAATAACGACTATCAAAATATTATTTCCCATAGATCTGGAGAGACTGAGGACTCATCAATTTCTGATCTTGCAGTTGGAACAGGAGCAGGTCAAATTAAAACGGGTGCGCCATGCAGGTCTGAAAGGGTTGCTAAATATAACAGGCTCTATTGGATTGATAAGAAAAATAGCTTTTCATATGGCTGATGATTAGATTAGCACCTTTAATTATTATTTTATTTTTCCTTCTTATTGCAGCTCTTTTATATTCCTTATTTTTAAGCGACAGCGGCATTAATGAGAAAAATATGATTGTTGAGAGTAATAAAAAATTGCTAGAAGAAAATCAAAGACTAATAGATGAAAATAAAAAGTTATCTGAAAGTATTAAACAGGCTCAAGAAAACCCTAATATGCATATTGAAAATATTGCTCGTGAAAAATTTAATCTCACCATGCCTGATGAAGAGTTTATAGTTTTTGAAGAAGAGGATGAGAATGAATAGTAATCTTTTAGTAATTATTCCATGTGCTGGAGTAGGAAGTAGATTTTCGTCACAAGTTGAAAAACAGCATGCCAGTCTGGGAGATTTATCAGTTATTGAGACAACTCTAGATACTTTTTTGAAGTTTAAGTCTGCTGCAAAGATAGTTGTGGTTGTAAAAGACCCAGAAAGTTTTCAAAAGAAAGTAAGTATCAAACTAGATGAAAGATTCTCTATCGTAAGTGGAGGAAATTCTAGATCAGAATCAGTACTAAACGGAATTAGAAGTGTAAATATAGAAAAATATGACTATGTGATTACCCATGATGGAGTGAGGCCATATATTGACCTTGATTCTTTAGAGAACATATATGCATCTATCTTGAACTCTGATTATGAATGTGTTTTTTATGGGATAAAGCCAAAAGATTCAATTAAAAGATTAGAGGGAGGATCTTATAAGGTAGCAGAAAGAGATGATTTTATTTTAGTTCAGACACCTCAAATCTGTGAATCTAGAAAATTAAAGAATGCTCTTGAAGAGCTAGTTTCAAAAAATATTTATCCTGCCGACGAGAGCTCAGCAATGGAGCATTCTGGATGCAATGTAAATTTTATTGAGGGATCGCAAAAAAATATAAAAATTACTTATGAAGAAGATCTAGTAAAAAAGGATATTCTTATTGGGAATGGGTTTGATTTACACAGATTTTGTGAGGGAAATTCAATAGTCTTTGGTGGAGTGAAATTCCCATTTGAATTTGGAATTGAAGCAATATCCGATGGTGATGTAATTTTGCATTCTTTAGCTGATTCAATTTTAGGCGCATTATCTGAAGGAGATATTGGAACTACTTTTCCTGAAGATGATCCAAATAATAAAGATCTAGATAGCCGAGTAATAATTACGCACTGTTTGGATTTGATGAAAAAGAGGGGATATCGTCTAAATAATATTGATATTACAGTTATATCTGAGACCCCAAAAATTAGTCCAATTAGGAATCAGATCATAAAATCTCTATCTGAAATTTTTTTAATTGATTCAAGTAGAATAGGTCTGAAAGGCTCAACTATGGAAAAATTTGGAACAATTGGTAAAAAGCAGGCTCTTGCAGTAATGACATCTGTAACACTTAAGAGAAAAAAATGAATATTCTTCTTACAAATGATGATGGTTTTGATGCTGAGGGCATTAGGGCCATTAAAACTGGATTAGAAAGGCATCATAATGTCTATGTTGTAGCTCCAGAAAAAAATTGCAGTGGCCTTAGTGCATCTATCTCATACATGAAAGAAATTGAAATCAAGAAGGAGTCGGAAAGACTTTACATTGTTAAAGGAACTCCAGCAGATTGCGCATATATTGGCTTATTAAATCTTCTAAATGTTGAAATAGATGTGCTTGTATCAGGTATTAATCTTGGAGCAAATATCGGGAATGATGTTTTATATTCTGGCACTGTGGGAGCTGCGCTTGGAGGAAGAAAGCTCAAGTTTCCCCCAATTGCAATTTCTTCATGTGAGTATAAGCCAAAGTCTCTTGAGTTTATTGCAAACAAGTCATGTGAATTAATTGAATTAATAACTTGTTTTAAAAAACAGGAAATTTTAAATAAAGTTGTAAATATAAACTTTCCAGATATTGATGAAAAATCTTATAAGGGCATTAAGGTGGTTCCAATTGCTAAAAGAGATATTCCACCAACTCCCGATATTCTAAAAGATAATTCTGCCATTCAATCATTTAGGTATGCTGCATCTGGAGCACCAATAAAGGAGGATTTTCTTACCGATGCCGAAGCTGTGAAGCTTGGATATGTATCTTTATCAATTTTAGATTATGAATTACTAGATCCTAATTTTAATAGTATTGAATTTGAGAACTTCATTAATGAATAATCTCAAAGCAATATACGAAAGACCGCTTGAAGGAATGATTGGAAAGTTGCTTGAAATGGGCATTAAAGACTTTAGTGTTTTAGATGCAATGAGAAGGGTGCCTAGACATATTTTTATTGACGAAGCCTTGAGGTCCAGAGCATACGAAAATATGTCTTTACCTATTGGTTTTAAGCAAACCATATCGCAGCCATATATTGTTGCGAAGATGACAGAATTATTGGTTAGAAACTCAAAAAAACAAAATGAAAAATTTGAAAAGATTCTTGAGATTGGATCTGGTTGTGGATATCAATCTGCTGTTCTTTCTTACTTTGCTGATGAGGTTCACTCAGTAGAAAGAATTAAACAATTAGTCAGTAAAGCTCGTGAGAATCTATCAGAACTAAGAATTTATAATGTCCTAATTAAGAATAGAGATGGTTTTGAAGGCTGGGATGAAGAAATTAAATATGATGGGATTCTTTGTGCTGCGGCGCCTCCAGAAATACCTAAAAAGCTTTTAGCTTTTTTAAAGGTTGGATGTTCTCTCGTTCTTCCAGTAGGTGGGAGTAAATCTCAGAAATTAAAAATAGTTACCAAAACTAAAAATGGCTTTGAAGAGCAAGAATTCGAGAGTGTTTCATTTGTTCCAATGTTAGGTGGTACATCAAAATGAACATTAGGCTTAGATTTCTTTTGGCTGGCTTTTGTATAGGCCTTGCAGAGTTGCTCCCAGGGATTTCAGGGGCAACAGTAGCCCTAATGTTTGGCATATATAAAAAACTTATTGAATGTATTTCCAAACTTAAAGATCTAGATCTTCTTCTTCCACTATTGCTGGGTATGGCTGTGGGTATTTTTGGCTTTTCAAAACTGATAAATTTTTTATTTTTAAGTTACACCAATTTATTTGAGTTATTTATTGGAATTCTTATGATATTTTATGGAGCTTATTTATTCTTAAGCAACATTCAAAAATCTAAAAGAAAAGAATTAATTCTCTGTTCTTTTATATTTCTTATTTCAGTAGCTGTGGGAGTCGCTATCGGAGATTTATCTGATTTGGATGCATCTGTTGGTTCCTTTCCACTAGTGGCATATGGGTTTATTGCGTTTTCTTTTTTATTGATACCAGGAATATCCGGAAGCGCTTTTCTGCTGGCAATAGGGATTTATCCACTAATTATTGGATCAGTTGCAGACCTAGACTTATTAGTACTCTTTCCTTTTGCAATAGGTATGTTTTTTTCATTGATTACTATGCCAAGATTAATAGAAAAGCTTATATCTAAATTTGATAAGAATATCTATATGATTTTTGCAGGATTTATTCTTGGTGCTGGCTCTTCAATAATTTAATAATTAAGAAAGTGTTTTTTTTCTTTAATATCTTTATATTTATCAGCATCAGGTAGTGGTTCTTTTGCCTCAGAGATATTTGGATAGACATCTGCTAATTTTGCATTTATTTCTATAAAATCGATTTGATCTTCTGGCAGTTCATCCTCTGATAAGATTGCATCAATCGGACATTCTGGCTCGCACAAAGCACAGTCAATGCATTCATCTGGATGAATGACAAGAAATTCTGGTCCTTCATAAAAGCAATCAACGGGACATACTTCTACACAGTCAGTATATTTACACTTTATGCAAGCTTCAGTAACTATAAATGCCATGATTATTTATTAGATAGGGTGATTCTAGCTAACAACAATGAGAAATTGTATATAAAGTCTTTAAATTTTGATATTTTTCTAATATACTGTACAAATATACAGTAGGAGTGAACTATGGCAGATGATAAATCAAAACAACTTAATGAGACTTTGAGTCAGATTGAAAAACAATTTGGTAAGGGAACCGTAATGAGGATGGGTGATAGAGAAGTAGTTGATATTCCAGCCATCTCAACCGGATCCATAGGCTTGGATATAGCTCTTGGTATTGGAGGAGTTCCTCAAGGAAGAGTCATTGAAATTTTTGGACCAGAGTCATCTGGAAAAACAACTCTTACTCTTCAAGTCATAGCAGAATGTCAGAAAGCAGGTGGAACGGCAGCTTTCATTGATGCAGAGCATGCTCTTGATCCCCTCTATGCAAAAAAACTTGGAGTAAATGTTGATGAACTTTTGCTTTCACAACCAGATACTGGCGAGCAAGCTCTTGAAGTAGCTGACATGCTCGTAAAATCACAAAGTGTTGATTTGCTAGTTATAGACTCTGTTGCAGCTTTAACACCTAGAGCAGAAATTGAAGGAGAAATGGGTGATCATCATGTTGGGCTTCAAGCTAGACTTATGTCACAGGCGTTAAGAAAAATAACAGGAAACATCCAAAGATCTAATGCGACCGTAATTTTTATCAATCAAATAAGAATGAAAATAGGTGTTATGTTTGGGAATCCTGAAACAACATCTGGAGGTAATGCACTCAAATTTTATTCATCCGTAAGATTAGATATTAGAAGAATAGGTGCCGTGAAAGAGGGTGAAGAAGTTATTGGTAATGAGACAAGAGTGAAGGTAGTTAAAAACAAAGTTTCACCTCCATTTACAAAAGCAGAGTTTCAAATTCTCTATGGGAAAGGAATAAATGTAGAAGGAGAAATTATTGATTTTGGACAAAAACTTGGACTTATTGAGAAAGCTGGATCTTGGTATAGCTACGATGATGAAAAAATTGGCCAAGGTAAGACTAATGCCAGTAATTTTCTTAGAGAGAACAAAAAGATTCGCAATGCTTTAGTTAAGCAGATTAAAGCTGCACATCTCAAATCAAAATCAAAGAAAAAATAATTTAATATTTGCCAGAAAAATGATTGAGTATTAGAATTTACTCAATCATTTTTTTTTGGAGTTTTTATGGCGGAAAAAGCATATATTGTTGAGGCAGTTAGAACAGCGGGTGGAAAGAGAGACGGAAAGTTAAGTCTTTGGCACCCAGCAGATTTAGGTGCAAAGGTTCTCGATGAAATAGTCTCTAAGCTAGATATGGATCCTGAACTTGTTGATGATGTGATTTTTGGTTGTGTTGATCAGGTAGGTGCCCAATCAGGTAATGTTGCTAGAAATGCTGTGCTCTCCTCATCATTTCCTGAATCTGTTCCAGGTACTTCTGTAGATAGGCAGTGCGGATCCTCTCAGCAAGCAATTCACTTCGCTATACAGGCAGTAATGTCTGGGACGCAAGATATTGTAATTGGTGGAGGTGTAGAAGTTATGTCTATGGTTCCTATAGGAGCAGCAGTAAAAGACGGCTTTGATGCAGGTCATGGACTTCCTTTTGACTCAGAAGGGATGAAACAAAGATATCCAGGAATATTCTTTTCACAATTTACTGGAGCAGAACTTGTAGCCGATAAGTGGAATCTTACTAGAGAAGATCTTGATCAATTTGCTTTTGAAAGTCATCAAAAGGCAGCTAATGCAACAGAGTCTAAATTTTTTGACCGTGAAATTCTTCCTGTTAGTGGAAAGAATGCAGAGGGCGTTGAAGATATGGTTATGGCTGATGAGGGAATAAGATTTGATGCTAGCTTAGATAAGTTAGCAGGCTTAAAGACAGTAGTAGAAGGTGGTGTTATAACGGCTGGAAATGCAAGCCAAATAACAGATGGCGCAGCAGCGGTTTTAGTTTGCAATGAATCAGGTCTCAAAAAGATTCAAGCAAATCCAAGAGCAGAAATAGTATCAATCTCTGTTGTAGGAGATGATCCAGTATTCATGCTTACTGGCCCAATTCCTGCTTCAAAAAAAGCATTAGAAGCTGCAAACTTATCAATAGATGATATAGATCTTTATGAAGTCAATGAAGCGTTTGCTCCTGTTCCTCTCGCTTGGGCAGCTGAGCTAAATGCTGATAAGAAAAAGCTTAACGTCAATGGCGGAGCAATGGCTTTAGGTCATCCTTTGGGTGCAACAGGCGCAAAACTAATGACTACACTTCTTCATGAAATGGAAAGAAGAGAGTCAAAATATGGTCTTCAAGCAATTTGTGAAGGTGGTGGGACTGCAAACGCAACTATTATAAAAAGAGTTAGTTAAAGAAATCTTAATTAGTAACTCCTCAAATTGTCATGCAATCAGCTCTCAGGAATTCTTATGCAAAAGTTCTTCCTGAGCTATCAAGAGAATGCTTTCCTTCTGGATTTAAAAAACCAGAGATAATTCTTAAAAATTATGAACTAGGAGAAGAACTTGGTCTTAGTAAAAAGTTCTTAGACTCAGATGAGTGTTTAAATATTTTTAGTGGTAATACATTGCTTGAAGATTCAATGCCTATTGCACAAGCATATTCCGGACATCAATTTGGACAATTTAATCCAAATCTTGGTGATGGAAGGGCAATCCTGTTAGGAGAAATTAAGAATCTAGATATTCAATTAAAAGGAATTGGACAAACACCTTTCTCTAGAAGGGGAGACGGAAAATCAGCTCTAGGTCCTGTATTAAGAGAATACATTATAAGCGAATTCATGAATGCAGCTGGTATACCAACAACTCGAGCGCTTCTTGCATTAAAAACCAATGAAAATGTTATAAGAGATACTGAGCTTCCTGGAGGTATCCTTGCAAGAGTAGCTAACAGTCATATTAGAATAGGTACATTTCAGTATGCAGCCATGCAAGGCAATGAAGTCTTAAAAAAGTTAGCTGATTATTCTATTAAAAGGCATTATCCAGAATTAAAAAATGCTGATGAAAGATATTTAAAGTTTTTTGCAGCAGTATGCCAAAGTCAGACAAAATTAGTTTCAAATTGGATGAATATTGGCTTTATTCACGGCGTTATGAACACAGATAATGTGACTATTTCTGGAGAAACGATTGACTATGGGCCATGCGCTTTTATGGATCTTTATGATCAAAAGACTGTCTTTAGCTCAATAGATTATGCAGGAAGGTATTGTTATGGAAATCAACCCGCAATTCTTGTTTGGAATCTTTCTAAATTAGCTGAAGCACTTATTCCTCTGATTGATGGTGAAGAGCAAAGATCAATAGAAAAATTAACTGAAGTTCTCGAACTAGTAATGCCATCATATGAAAAATACTTTTACTCAGAAATGGGGAAAAAGTTAGGCATTGATTCGATTAGTCAAAATAATATGTACCTTGTAAAAGATTATCTTAAAATATTAGATTCCAATTCAATTGATTTCACTCTTTCCTTTAGAGATTTATCAAAAATTCTAAAAAAAACAAAGAGTATTGAGGATTCAGTTTTCAAAAATACAAGCGATTTCAAAAAGTGGACTGAGAATTGGATAATTAGAAATATTTCAGAAAAGGCTAATCTTAAAGATATTACAAATCAAATGGATTTGATCAATCCATGCTATATCCCAAGGAATCATATTATTGAGGATGCACTTGAAAATGCTGTAAATGGGGATATGACTCTAATAAATGAGATTCTTCAGATATATAAAAATCCTTTTGATGAGAATGAAGATTTTGAAATTTTTATGAAGCCATCTAAAACAAATGCACCATACGTAACATTTTGTGGAACTTAAAAATACTAGTTTATTTTTTTTCGCAGCGCCCCAGCAAAATCAAGTTTACCTATTTCAAGACCCTTAACTCTGAAAAGGTCATACAATGTTGTAACATGAAAATAGAAATTAGGAAGTGAGAATGAAAGAATAAAATCTTCTGCAGTAAAGGCCCATTCTATTTGCCCCATTCTAAACATTATTTCTTTCCCTGAAAGAGAGTTTATTTCTTCATCAGAAAAATGATTTAATTTTTCATCAGCATCCTCAAGCATAGCAATAAGATCATTAAAATCTAAATTTTTTGGCATTTTTGGAGGAGCGAATTCACCTGTTTTAAGAGCATCTATAGCACCCACAGAATGATGAACGACACTGAAAACTTGGAAAGTTAATGGAGCCATATCTTCTATCAGTCTGATTTTAGCTAGATCATCTAAATTTGTTCCTTCATCAGCAAAATATTTTTCTGCTTTCTTCATAATTGCTAAAGATGCAGGAAGAAGTTGCCTATAAGTTTTAACTGATACGTCACTTAACGAAATACTCAAATTTATCTCCTTATTAAAGTATTTCCTCTACTTCATTCAAAGCAGAAGTTATTTTTTCCCCATTCCTAAAGATTATTTCAACCTTATTATGATCCGTAAAATTTTTACCGAAAACGATCGATAAAGGAATCCCAATTAGCTCAGAATCTTTAATCTTTTTTCCAAAACCGTCTTCTCGATCATCTAAAATTACTTCAAACCCTTTTTGAGTGAGGTCTTGATAAAGTTTTCTGGACGATGCTTCAATATTTTTATCTTTTTCAGCACCAATTGTAATTATATTTAAATTAAAGGGAGAAATAGATTCTGGCCAAATAATTCCTTTATCATCAAAATTTTGCTCTATTGCAGCGGCAACAATCCTTGAGATTCCAATTCCATAACATCCCATATGCATGTTTTTAGCTGAGCCTGAGTCATCTAAAACAGTTGCATTCATATTTTCGCTATAGAGCCTACCCAATTGGAATATATGTCCCACTTCAATTCCTTTTGTAATTTCAAGCAACCCATTTCCATCTGGTGATTTTTGACCTACTAATGATTTTGAATCTTGACCATCTTCAAGTAAAAGCTCTGCATTGACTGCGTAATCAGATTTATCAGATACTGCAAGAGTATCTTCACCATTATTCGCAAGGACATGAAATTCTTCAGATTTATCTCCACCAATCGCACCAGAGTCCGCTTTTACAATTTTGAAATCTAAACCTAATCTTTCAAAGATTTTTGAGTAGGTGTTTCTCATTATTTGATATGTCTTTTCTAAGCTTGCTTCAGAAAGATGAAAGCTATAAGAATCCTTCATTAAGAACTCTCGACTTCTCATTACTCCATATCTTGGTCTTATTTCGTCTCTAAATTTAGTTTGTATTTGATAAATATTCAAAGGAAGCTCTTTATAACTTTTTACATTATTTTTGATTAGGTCAGTTATAACTTCTTCATGAGTAGGACCTAAGCAAAAATCTCTATCATGACGATCTTTAAATCTAAGCAATTCAGGACCAAACTTGTCCCATCTCTTTGATTCACTCCATAAATCTTTTGGTTGCACCATAGGCATCAACACTTCATGCGCTCCAGCATTATTCATTTCTTCTCTTACAATACTTTCAACTTTATTTAAGACCCTCAAACCAAGTGGAAGCCATGTGTAAATTCCTGAGGCATTTTTTCTTATCATGCCAGACTTAAGCATGAGGCTATTACTTATAACTTGAGCATCCTCAGAAGCAGTATCTCTGAGTGTAGGAATGAAATAATTTGACCAAAACATATCTTTTTATTTTTGCATATTAAAAATACTTATAGTTTATAATTTTATAGTTTTTTTAGTTATATGCCCATTTATGAATACAAATGCTCAAATTGCGGGCATCAATTTGAAAAAATTCAGAAATTTTCAGATGATCCTCTTAAAAAATGTCCTAAGTGTGACAAAAATGCTTTAAATAAGTTAATATCCAGCCCATCATTTAGGCTTAAGGGAAGTGGTTGGTATGAAACTGACTTTAAAACAGGCAATAAAAAGAACATACTAAACAAAGAAAAAGATGCAAAAGATCCTAAAAAGTCAAAAAAAAAGGATAAGGGTAGTACAAAGGTAAACAATGAGAACTGAATATTGTGGAAACATAACTAAAGAACATCTTGGAAAAGATGTATCAATATGTGGTTGGGTCCATCGAAGGCGTGATCATGGTGGAGTTATTTTCCTTGATATAAGAGATCTTGAGGGTGTCTGTCAGGCAGTTATCGATCCATCCAATGATGAGGCATTTTCCCTTGCAGATAAATGTAGAAGTGAATTTGTTATTAAGATTAAAGGAAATGTTCGTGAGCGACCTGAGGGCACTATAAACTCTAAAATGAAGACTGGAGAGGTTGAAATAGAGGTAAGCGAAATAGAGTTATTAAATTCAGCTGCAACTCCTGCATTTCCGCTTGATGACTATCAAGATGTTAATGAGGATGTCCGATTAAAAAATAGAATTTTAGATTTAAGAAGACCTGAAATGAATAACAGGATTCTGAAAAGATCTAAGATTGTATCTAAAATAAGAAATTTCTTAGAAGAAAGAAACTTTAATGAAATAGAAACTCCAATACTCACAAGAGCTACTCCTGAAGGAGCAAGGGATTATATTTTGCCAAGCCGCATCCATCCTGGAAGTTTTTACGCACTTCCTCAGTCTCCTCAGCTTTTCAAGCAAATGCTCATGATGGGTGGAATGGATAGGTACTATCAGGTTGCAAGGTGTTTTAGGGATGAGGATTTAAGAGCAGACAGGCAGCCAGAATTTACTCAGATTGATATAGAAGCATCTTTTGTTGAGGAGAGAGATATCATTGAGCTTGGTTCAAGCTTACTTAAGCTTCTGCTTAAAGATTTTGCAAATCATAATTTAGATGATATTGATGAACTTGACTATGCGCATGCTATTAATAAATACGGCTCCGATAAACCTGATCTAAGAATACCTTTGGAGCTGTTAGAGATTTCTGATGAAGCTAAAAAAGAGGAATTTAAAGTTTTCTCTGATCCAGCAAAAAATGATGAATCAAGAGTTGTTGCTTTGAAAGTAGGTGGAGGAAATAAACTTACAAGATCTCAAATAGATGAATATACAAATTTTGTTGGTAAATTAGGAGCAAAAGGACTTGCTTATATAAAAATTAATGATGTTTCTGACATTGAAAATGGACTTCAATCTCCAATTCTTAAGTTCCTTTCGAAAGACTTTATAACCGCACTTTTTAGAAAGTTAAATCCTGTAAATGATGACTTAATTTTCTTTGGTGCAGGCCCTTCAGAAATAGTTAACTTAAGTATGAGCTCTTTAATAAAAAGACTGGGAAAAGATTTAGATTTATATCAAAAAGATTGGGCACCCTGTTGGATAATTAATTTTCCTATGTTTGAAACCGATGCAGACAATCTAAAGGCACTTCATCATCCATTCACTAGACCTAAAGATGATTTAGAAAACTTTAAAAAGGATCCATCTAAGGCTCAAGCCTATGCTTATGACTTAGTTCTTAATGGTTATGAAATCGGTGGAGGTTCTCTAAGGGTTCATGACTCTAAAATGCAATCAGCTATCTTTGATGCTCTCAACATTTCAAATGAGGAAGCATGTCTTAAGTTTGGATTCTTACTTGATGCTCTTAAGACTGGATGTCCACCTCATGGTGGTATAGCTCTTGGTCTTGATAGGATTGTCATGTTACTTACTCAAACTGAAAATATAAGAGATGTAATAGCATTCCCGAAAACTCAAAGCGCATCATGTCTTCTTACAGATGCACCTAATATTGTTGATGAGTCTCAACTTAATGAACTTCATATAAAAAAAGATCTTGATGAGGAATAAATAATGGCTGGTCATTCCAAATGGGCAAATATAAAACATAGAAAAGCCAGACAAGATGCAAAAAGAGGGAAGATATATACCAAACTTATCCGTGAACTTACAGTTGCTGCAAAATCAGGGGGTGGCGATCCAAATGATAATCCTAGATTAAGATTGGCTCTTGATAAAGCAAATTCTGAAAATATGCCCAAAGACACTATTAATAGGGCTATAGAGCGGGGAACTGGTGCAGGAGAAGCTGGAAACCTCGAAGAAATCACATATGAGGGATATGGTCCTGGAGGAGTTGCTGTTTTAGTTGAAGCAATGACTGATAACCGAAATAGAACTGTCGCAGATGTAAGACATGCATTTACAAAGTTTGGAGGCAATCTTGGAACAGATGGTTCTGTAAGCTACCTATTTAATAAAATTGGCCTTGTGATCATTGAAAAATATCAAGATGAAGATACTGTAATGGAAACTTTGTTAGATTTTGATGGTGAAGATTTAGAAGATACCGGGGATAATTTTATAGCGACTGTGCCATTTCAGAATCTTTCTTCATTTGTAGAGAAGCTTAAGGATCAAGGAATAAAAGTTGAAAATGCAGAGGTTACAATGAAAGCAGATACAGCCGTGCCTGTTGATCAAGAAATGGGAGAAAAGGTTTTAAGGATTCTTGATTTTTTAGATGAAGTTGACGACGTACAAGAAGTTCATTCAAATGCTGAATTTCCTGTTGACTTTAAACCTGCAGAGTAATAATGCCAGTTAATTCAAGAGCAAAGGGAGCTAATTTTGAAAGAGAAATTGGAAATCTCCTTGTACAAGATTTAGGATTAAAGAACCCTGTAAAAAGAATCCTTGAACAAACTAGAACGAAAGAATTACCAGATCTTATGTTGGGAAGATGGTGCATTGAATGCAAACGATATGGTGACGGCTCTGAACCAAGTGATGATTGGTGGAATCAGGTGCTTGCGGCATCAAGTAATGACAATCAAATACCAGCTTTGGTTTATAAATTTAATAGGAAACCATTAAAAGTTAGGATTCTGGCATCATGCATTAATAATGAGATTCAAAATAGAGATGTAACTGTTGATCTCTCATGGAAAGATTTCATTTCAATCATTAAAGAATTATTTTTAGAAGATATTGACTTACATGAGCAAAGTACACAGTTGTAGAGATCTCGAAATCTTTGTTTACGTTGAAGATACTGATTTTCAAGGAATTGTTTACCACGCAAATTATTTGAAATATTTCGAAAGGGCACGATCAAGTTGTCTCAGGGATCTTGATATTTCACAGAGTGAGGAAATCAAGGCAGGAAAAGTTTTTATCATAAAGACTATAAATATTGAGTTCATGAGGCCTGCAGAAATCGAAGATAATTTGATTATTTCCTCAGAAATTGAGTACTTATCTAATGCCCGATTATTCTTTCATCAACAAATCAAAAGAAATGCAAGTGATGATATTATATGTAAAGGAAAAGTTGAGGTGTGTTTTTATGATCAGAAAAAAAATAAACCAGTTGCTTTCCCTAAAAAATTATTAAAAAATCTTTAAAAATGAATGAAGTATCAGCTATAGAATTATTTTTGCAAGCAGGAATAGTTGTTAAGTCAGTAATGATTATTTTAATTTTAGCTTCAATTATTTCATGGATAATTATTTTTGAAAGATACATTTTCTTCAGGAAAGCTAATGAAAACAGATTTATTTTTGAGGATAAATTTTGGTCAGGAACTGATCTTAATGAACTTTATTCTGAGCTTGATGGATTAGATTTTGATTTGATTGGATCAACTAGCGTTTTTAAAAATTCTTTCAAGGAATTCAAAAGAATTTCAAACAGAAGTAAGCTTACTGATATGGATCTCGAAGGTCTTAATAGATCTATGAGAGTATCCATTGCAAGAGACGAAGAAGATATGAATAAAAATTTATCGATACTTGCAAATATTGGCTCAGTAAGTCCATATATTGGGTTATTTGGTACAGTTTGGGGAATTATGGGCTCTTTTCAGGGTCTCTCAGATGCAACACAGGCTACTATTAATGCTGTTGCACCTGGAATATCAGAGGCTTTAATTGCAACAGCTATGGGTCTCTTTGCGGCTATACCAGCCGTGATAGCTTTTAATAGATTTACATCAAAAGCAGATTCATATTTGCAGACAACTACAATTTTTGCTGAAGAACTTGCAAGCATCTTCTACAGAGAATCAGTTAAGCAAAAAGATGATCTATAGACTAGGTCAAAGAAAAAAACTTCACGCAGAAATAAATGTGGTCCCATACATCGATGTGATGCTTGTTCTTCTTATAATCTTCATGGTTCTATCACCATTATTGATCCAGGGGATTGATGTTAATCTTCCGAAGACAGATACAACTAAGATGACAATACAGAATGAGCCTTTAGTAGTATCAATTGATCAAAACGGTAACTATTTTCTTAACCTTGGTGAAGAGGAGATTGCTATTTCGCTTGATGAGCTCAAAGATAAGGCATTTATTATTTTTGATGCCAATCCAGAAATTGAGGTTGTCTTTAAAGGAGATGGATCAGTAGATTTCCAAAGTGTTGCAGCCGCAATGGCGGCAATTCAAAGTGTTGGCATTGAAAAAATAGGAATTGTAACTTCTGGATATGATGACTAGTTCAAATATACTTATTGCATCCTTCTATTCATTCTTAATTCATGCAGGACTATTTTTAGGATTCTTTGGATATTTTGAACAAACTGAAAAACCAAACAAAATACTAAGTTCGCCTTTGAGTGTAAAAATGCTTATCGAAGATAGTACTCAAAACACGCAAAAAAAGAACTATGTAAAGATGCAGCCAGATATATATAAGGAGCCTTATTTTGAAACAGCAGAAATCATTCAGGAAGTAGTGAAAACAAAATCTTATGAGATGTTTGACTCTGGAATAGATTCTTTGTTAAGTGAAGAAATAGCTTTCGAAGATACTTATGACGAAGATATTTTAAGATTCTATAATGCAATAAAGCTTAAGATTGAGTTAGCATGGATAAAGCCAAAAAATATTCAGTCTAATCTTTCATGTGATCTAGGAATTACAACTAATCCCCAAGGTAGAGTAGTTGGTTTAAAGCTCTTAAAAAGCAGTGGAAATATAAGATTTGATAATTCTGCTATGCAAGCAGTTAGACGAGTCGAAACTTTTAATATCTTTAAAGAAATGCAAAGAGAAGTTTATGAAGATACTTTTAAAAATATGATCTTTAGATTTAATCCAACAAAATGAGATTTTTAAAGTTATTTATAATAATTCCTCTTTTCCTGAATGCCGAGCTTGTAATAGAAATTACTAAAGGTTCTGATAATCCTTATCGAATAGCATTAATTCCTTTCCAGGGAGAATTTAGTTTTGCAAAAGAGGCTAACGAAATTGTAAAGAATGATCTTTTAAGGACAGGAGAATTTTATATTTTTGATGAAAAGTCTCTAATAGCATATCCACCAAGTGAAGATGATATCAATTATAGTGATTGGAGACTTATAAATGCTGATTATCTTCTTCTTACATCAGTCATTGAAAGTAATTCGGGTATTGAAGCGAGATATGAAATATTTGATGTAAGAAGAAAATCAAAAATTAGAAGTTCTAAGGTTTATGGGGTTACTAATAATGTGAGACAGCTATCACATTATGTTAGCGATGGAATTTATGAGGCTATTACAGGAATTAAGGGTATTGCGTCAACGAAAATACTATATGTAAGTCAGTCCAATAATCTTGATAGTATATATAAGCTATATGTAGCTGATGCAGATGGGGCTAATGAGCAGCTCTTAGTAAAAAGTCCTGAGCCAATAATTTCTCCAGTCTGGTCACCTGATTCAAAGAAAGTAGCCTATGTTTCTTTTGAAACTGGTATTGCGAATGTATATATACAAGATATTTTTACTGGAGACAGAGAATCAATTATTAAGAAAAGATGTTTGACATGTACTTCTAACGAGCAAATTAGCTCTCCCTCTTGGTCGCCAGATGGAAAGTATCTTTCATTAACTTTATATCAAGATGGAAATGCAGAGATTTATATCTATAACCTCCAAAAAAGAAACCTAACTAGATTAACAAATCATTACTCTATAGATACAGAATCTAAATGGTCACCTGATGGAAGGAAATTGATGTTCACATCAGGAAGGTCTGGTTCGCCACAATTGTATGAGCTAGATTTAAGAAAGCTCAATAAAAAGCCAAAACGCCTAACATTTGAAGGAAACTATAATGCAAGGGGTTCTTATCTACCGGGTGGAGAGGGTATTGTTTTTGTTCACAGATCCTCGGATCAATTTCAAATAGCAATAAAATATTTTGAAGATAATTTTATTATCCCTTTAACCGATGCAAAAATGGATGAATCTCCTAGTGTTTCTCCAAATGGTAATGTGATAATCTATGCAATAAGTGAACAAAATAATGACATTTTAGCAGGGGTAACCCTGAGCGGAGCCAAGTTTCGTTTACCTTCTGCAAAAGGTCAGGTTAGAGAGCCAGCTTGGTCAGGTTTTTTAAAATAAACAGGAGATAACATGCAATTAGCCAAATCTTTTTTCACAACTTCTTTAGTCACAATATTCATTGTTTCGTGTAGTTCTGTTCAGGTTACTGAGGAGTCTGTAAGGGAATCAAGTATTGCAACTGTAGAAGTTTCAACATCTGATACTTATGAAACAAAAACAACGGCTGTTTCAACATCTGCAACAATCTATTTTGATTTTGATAGATACAATCTAACAACAAGATCTATTCAAACATTAAGGGGTGTAGTTTCATCTATGAAAGACAATTCATCAATTACGCTCGTTCTTGAGGGGCATGCTGATGAAAGAGGAACAAGAGAATATAATTTAGCTTTAGGACAACGAAGAGCTGAATCTGTTGCAGACTATCTTGAGTCGCGTGGAGTAGACAGATCTAGACTTGTTGTAAAAAGTTATGGAGAGGAAAGTCCGGCTGTTTCTGCATCTAATGAGAGAGCGTGGGCAAGAAATAGAAGGGTAGAAATAAAATAAATTTATGCGCTTTGCGTTCATTTTTTTTGCATTAACTTCTCTACAATCTTTCTCTCAAGACTTTGAGAGTACAGAATCTGATATTTTATTTCTTAAGATCCAAGAGCTTGAACAAGAAATAGCAGAGCTAAGAAATGAGTTGGAAACTCAAGCGTATCTGCTTGAAAAACTTTTAAATGAGTTGGAATCTCTTGAAGATGAGTCAGACGGAAGCACTAGTGAAGAAATTATTGATGAAGATATTTTCAGATTTGAGGGCATTAATGATTCTCAGAGTATAGATGAGGTTTATAATTCTGCAATAAATGCTCTTGAAAATGATGATCTAGAAAATGCAAAAAAACTTTTAGATTATTTTTTAATTAATTTTCCAGATGCTGAAAGAATTCCACTTGTATTATTTTGGCTTGGAGAAATCTCTTTTATCGAAGGAAATATTGAAGATAGCTTCAGATATTTTTTAGAGCTTGTAACGAACTATCAAGATCATTGGAGAGCCCCACAATCTCATAAGCGTCTTGGCGATATTTATTTATCAAAAGACGATATTGATAATGCAAAAGCAAAATATAATTTTGTTTTAAAAAACTACCCCAATAATTCTGTTTCATCAATTGTGTTGCAGATATTGGAAAATATGGAATAATCACCATCTTTAGTAATATGAATGGGTCGCTAGCTCAGTTGGTAGAGCAGTTGGCTTTTAACCAATTGGTCACAGGTTCGAATCCTGTGCGACCCACCAGTTATGAGTGAATATTTAAATACACTTAAGCAATCTTTTTCAAAAGATTCCTTTCTAGCTAGTCTTTTCTTCTTTTTTGTTCTTTCTTCTTGGTATACATTGAGACCTCTTAGGAATGAACTAGCAGTTCAGGATATTGATAATATATCTCTTCTTTTAGCTATGGTTGGTATCGGAATGCTTTTTGCTAACCTTATTTACTCATGGATAGCTTCGAGGACTAACTTAAAGCAACTAATAGTTTTTTGTTACCTTTTTCTTGCAAGCAATCTTGTAATTTTTATAAATCTTGATTTCTCTTCAAGTGAATGGGTTGGTAGATCATTTTATGTTTGGTGTAACATTTATAGTTTTTTTGTTGTAGCAATTTTTTGGGTAGTATCCATTAATTTATTTCGAGAAAATAAAGCTAAGCAATACTTTGGATTTATTTCATTTGGAGGAACTCTTGGGGCAGCATTTGGTTCTAGATTATCAAAATACATTGCAAATAATTTCTCAATTTCATCTATTGATGGAGGCCCAGAGGAGATAAATATTTCAATCTTTGCTTTTTTTACACTTGGCCTTTTAGTAGCAGGTTTATTAATTGGTCTTTATTGCATTAACAGACTTAAAAGTGAAAAAATTGCCTTAGGTGGTTCAGCTCAAGATGCTTTTAGACATCTTTTCAATTCTGCTGATGTAAGACAGCTCGCATTTTACATGTTCTTATTTACTTCATTAATGACCATACATTGGATAACTTCAGCAATAATATTTGAAAAAGCAATAGAAAACTCAGTCGAGCGAGTTTCACTATTTGCTGATATCGAGTTAACCGTTAGTCTAATTGCTGGGTTCACACAAATATTCCTAACTTCCTATGTAGTTAAAAAAGTAGGAATTAAGTTTATTTTATTTTCTTATGGCGTAATTTTTTTAATTGTATTTATTATTTATGCATTTGCACCTTTGCTTATTTCAGCAATTCTTATAACTATTTTATTAAGAGTATTTGAGTACTCAGTCAATAAACCGAGTAGAGAAATTGTATTCAGTCATTTATCAAAAAATAAGAGATATAAGTCATCAGTTCTTGTAGACACTTTGTTTGCTCGTTTGGGTGACTTCAGTGGAAGTATTTTTCTAGGTTTATTTAAAGGGACTCAAATAGCTTTTAGTATTGCCCCATTAATGGCAATTCCATTTGCTTTAACGATATCAATAATTGGATCAAGAATTTCTAAGATTTTAAAGAGTTAAATTCTTTTATTTAGTTTTTCTCTCAGGCCATTAATTTTTGTCATTATGATTTCAAAAGTTTGGAAATTATCTTGAGATAATTTGAGAGCAAATTGAAGTTCATTTAGAGCTCTTTCATTTTGACCAAGAAGAATAAAATATTCAGCTCTACTTTGATGATATCCTGCAACATTAAGATTATCTTTTTGGATTTCAGACAGCAAAAACCACAAACTTGGATCTGAATTTCTGCGAAGAAGCGTGTCTCTAAGAATCTCCTCTGCAGCTATTGTTTTTCTTAACCCTCTTAAGATTTTTGTTTTTTCTATTGTTAATGGAAAGTTCTTAGGAGAAACTTCTAATTGTTTATTTACTTGCAGTAATGCTTGATCATATTCTTTTGATTCCCGAAGGATTTCAATCTTGCTGGTATTCAAGATTAAATTCTTTGGATATAGCTCTAATAATTTATCAATTTGTAAAAGGCTTTCATCAAATCTTCCATTTAATGATAGAGCCCTAGAATATCCAAAAATATTTTCAATGTTTTCATTTTTTGAGAGTTTATTCTCAAAAATACGAATTGCATTTATGGAAGGATTTTCATAATCTGCTTCAAGCCTTGCTTTAATCAATCTGTAATCGATACTGTTTCGAATACCTCCAATATCACCAAGTTGGTCAGCTGCATTAAATGCATCACTTACTCTTGTTGATGATATAGGATGAGTCAAAAGAAATTCAGGAATGTTATCTCCATAAAATCTTCTCAATGCGACCATATTCTCAAACATTTCTCCCATTGCTTTTGGATCGTACCCAGAGGCAACACAGTTCTCAAATCCAAATCTATCCGCCTCTCTTTCAAATGCTCGACTATATCTCAAAGCTTGTTGCTGTAATAGAGCTGGACCAGCTATAAATGCTCCTGGATTATTTGTAGCAATTGCTACAGCAATTGAGGAAACTAAAATTAAAGCTGATGCAAGATTTCTATCCTGTGATCTTAATACATTTCTTTGAAAATGCCTCTGACTTAAGTGTGCCAACTCATGACATAAAACAGAAGCAAATTGTGATTCATTATCTGCATTTAGAAATAGACCACCATTAATACCCACAATTCCACCTGGCGCTGCAAAAGCATTAAGAGATGGGTCGTCAATTAAAAGAACTGTAAAATTCCTGTCATTTACAAGGCTTGTCTCAGAAAGCCTATAGAGTAGAAGCTCTGAGTACTCCTGAATTATTGGGTCAACTATCAAAGCAGCTTGAGAGTAAACTTGCTGCAGGAATTGCTCACTTAGAAGCTCTACCTCTGCCTCAGATATGGCACCTGACACACGATCTCCAAGTTCAGGCAGCTCAATATCTACTTGCGCAAGGGCAAAGTTCGAAAGCAAAAATAACGTTATTATTCCTTTTGACATATATATTTAATTTTAGACATAAATCTAACAATAAAGTTTATTTTGCATTAACATAAAGTTTAGTAAAAGGAAAAATCAAAAATTTGTTATGTTTGATCAAATAAATAAGCTATTTAATAAACTTTTCAGCAATGAAGAATCCTTAATATTTTCATTACTAATTTTAACTTTTTTATTGGTTTTATATTTTTTTGGTGGGCTCTTAACTCCATTTATTATTAGCTTAATATTTGCATATTTACTGATAGGTTTAACCAAAAATTTGATCAAATATGGCTTGACTGAACTTGTCTCACTTATTATTTCATATGTAATTTTCTTACTTTCAGGCATTGGATTTCTTGTATGGTTGATTCCATTAATTTTTCAACAAACTCAAGCTTTTTTCATAGAAGTTCCTGTTTGGCTTAATAATTTCAGGAGCTTCATTGAAAACTTAGTCCAGTCTAATCAAGAGTTAGTATCTTCTGATCAAATTTCTTCATTTTTTACAGAGTTTATTGGCAGGCTTTCTTCGATTTCGCAAGGGGTTTTAGATGCATCTATTTCTGGTATTCAAGATACTCTGGTCTTCTCAATTTATTTAATCATGATTCCAGTCTTGGTATTTTTCTTTTTATTTGATAAAGAAAGAATTGTTAGAGGATTTCTTATGCTTTTACCAAAGAAGAGAGAAATGCTTTCAGAGGTATGGATTGAGATGGATGATCAGCTAAGTAATTATGTCTGGGGTAAAGGAGTAGAAATCCTTATTGTTGGTTTTGCTGCAGCAGTTATATTTGGAATAATGGGACTTAACTATACTGCACTCCTATCAATTATTGTTGGAGTTTCTGTACTCATTCCATATGTTGGAGCATTTTTGGCGACCATTCCTGTTGTTGTTGTTGCTTTTTTACAATTTGGTATTGGATTTGACTTGTATATGATCGTTGGACTATATCTTCTTCTTCAGGCGCTTGATGGGTATCTACTTGTTCCTATTCTTTTTTCTGATGCAGTGAAACTTCATCCTGTGGTCATCATGCTTGCTGTTTTTGTATTTGGTGGAATTTTTGGTTTTTGGGGGGCGTTCTTTTCAATACCATTGGCAACTTTTATAAAAGCAGTTTGGAACTCATGGCCAAGCATTCCTGCAAAAAATGATTATTAGGAGCTTCTTAATATTACTTAGTATGTCATTTACACTTCATTCAGAAGAAAACTTTGGAATAGTTGTGCATGGAGGAGCTGGTGTAATGTCCGGTCTTTCTGAGAAAGCGCAGCAAGAAATTCATAAAAATATTCAAGAAACAATCTCTGAAGCATATGCAATTTTAGAGGGGGGTGGCTCTAGCCTTGATGCTGTTGAGCATGCTGTATCGATGTTAGAAGATTCACCATTGTTTAATGCTGGAAGGGGGTCTGTCTATAATTCTGATGAAGTTCAAGAAATGGATGCTTCAATTATGGATGGAAAAGATAGGCTGACCGGAGCTATTGCTTCAGTTTCGATAATAAAAAATCCTATCAAATTAGCAAGAAAAGTCGCAGAAGAAACTAAACATGTTCTTTTGGTAGGAGAGGGTGCTGAAAGATTTGCAAAAGATGTGGGTGTTGAAATTGTTGATAAAGATTATTTTCATCATGAAGAAAGATATCAGAGAGTTCTAAATTCTAAAAAGCAGATTTCAAAATCAATGCAAAGTTCAGATAAGATTGGAACGGTTGGTGCCGTAGCTCTTGACAGAAATGGAAATATTGCTGCTGCGACTTCAACTGGAGGCATGACAAACAAAATGCCAGGAAGAGTTGGAGACTCGCCAATCATTGGATCTGGCACATGGGCTCAAAATGGTGTTTGTGGCGTTTCTTCAACTGGGCATGGAGAATTTTTCATTAAGTATCAAGTTGCTCGTGAAGTCTGCGTGCGTATTGAGTACCTAAATCAAACTTTGAGCGATTCTGCAGAATCTATCATTAGTGAGCTCAATGCTTTAGAAGCTAAGGGAGGGTTAATCGCAATCGATCACATGGGTAAGATTTCAACTCCATTCAATACAAAGGGGATGATCCGGGGAAGTCAAACGAATAAAACAGAATTAAAATCTTATATTTATTAGAGATCTTTTGCAGCTTCAAGCACCTCTAGAACGTGTCCTTTTACCTTAACGGATCTCCATTCCTTTGTAACTACACCCTTTGAGTTAACAAGAAATGTACTCCTATCTACTCCAATATATTTCTTACCATACATTGATTTTTCTCGCATAACATCAAAAGCCTTACACATAATTTCATCTGGGTCAGATAACAACTGAAATGAAAAATCTTGCTTACTTACAAAGTTCTCATGAGATTTAATTGAATCTCTGGAAACACCGAGTATTTCGGTATCAAGTTTTAAAAATTTTTTGTGATTATCCCTAAAATCCTGACCCTCAAGAGTGCACCCTGGAGTATTATCTTTTGGGTAGAAGAATATCACAAAGTTTTTACCCTCGAAGTCTTTATTTGATAATACAGTTCCTCCTGTCGCATCTCCTGAAAATGCTGGACATTTTTTTCCTTCCAAACTCATATTTACTCCTTAAACTAAAAAATTAACTAAGTTTATCAAAATTTATTTAAATTACTCTCTATCAATGTAAAATTATGTAATGAATAAAGCTAATCTATTTCTATTTCTATTTTTGATGACTGGTTGTTCATCACTTACAGGTCCCGAAGGAGCATTTCCTGATACTAGATATGACTTTCTTGATGAGGAGCTTTCAGGAGGTATTGTTACTACAGATGATCTAGAGCTCAATGAAGAAGAAGATCACTACCCAATTAATCCTACTACTGGTGATACAGTCTTTAAAGAAGTTCCAAAACCAAGACAAATTTTTACAGCTGGTGGCGCAAGCGAAGTTCAACTTAGAAGATTAGGAGAGCTATTGTGGGTATATGTTGAGACACTCCCATCCACAACCTGGCCTATAACAAGGAGTTATTGGGAAACCTCAGAGTTTCAACTCCTTGATGCTGATCCAGAGACAGGCGAAATGTTAATTGATTTTAATGAAGAGGTTAATTTTAAAATGACAATTGAACATGGAATAAAAGAATCATCCTCTGAAATATTCTTATCCGTGGTAAAGAAAAGTGAAAATGTGAATGTTGATTTTGAAACAGATAAAATTCAACCTTTCTTGGAAGATATTGTAAATTATATTGCAGATTCTGTAGGAACGTTTTCAGGAACATCTCTTGCAGCACAGTCATTAAATGATAGAAAAAAATCAAGAATCTTTTCTGAAAACGAAAGGACAGTAATTGAGCTTGATTTAAGTTTTGAAAGAGCTTGGTCTACAGTTAGCAGAGCCATAAATGCATCTCAAATAATCTCAAATGACAGAAATAGAGAAGAAGGAATTTTCTATGTTAGTTTATCAGTCGAAGAAGAGTCGAATATTTCCAGATTTAATCCACTTGTACTCTTTAGAAATAACCCCAGTGAACAGATTGCAGATCCAGAGTATATGATTTTTGTTACCAGATCCGGATCAAAAACTTTAATAAAGGCTGAAGCTATGTCAGGAAGTTTAGCGGATGCCGAGGACTTAATCTCAGTATTAAATGAATCACTAAGTTAAGGATTTTTATATGGATAAAGTAAAGGAAATTGCCAAAGGTAAAGCAAAGTCAATGTTTACAACATCAAACCCAGGTGAACTTATAATGGAGTTTAGAGATGATGCATCTGCCTTTGATGGAAAAAAAAGGGCCTCATTGGCTGGAAAGGGGGCAGTTAATAATCAATTCAATGCCTTTATAATGAATTATTTGGGAGATAATGGTGTTGAGCATCATTTCATTAATTTAATAGATAATACAAACTCCCTTGTTTCTAGCCTTGATATGTTTCCAATAGAGTGTGTAATTCGTAACAGAGCAACTGGATCAATTTGCAAAAGGCTTGGAACAGAAGATGGTTTAATTCTTGAGAAACCTCTTTTTGAATTCTTCTTAAAAGACGATGATTTAGGTGATCCATTAATTAACAGGAATCATATAGTTTCATTTGGATGGGCAAAAGATGATGAGCTAGATGAAATGATCAGTACTTCTTACAAGGTTAATGAACTATTAACAAAACTTTTTGCTGATTCAGGAATGATATTAGTTGATTTTAAGCTAGAGTTTGGTATCTCTAATGGAAAGATTTTGCTAGGTGATGAATTTACTCCAGATGGCTGCAGATTATGGGACGATGAAACTTTAGAAAAGCTTGATAAAGATAGATTTAGACAAGATTTAGGAGATGTGATCGAATCCTATCACATGGTTGCACACAGATTAGGAATGCAAATTAAAGTTGACTAATTTAGTCAAGATTCTATAATACATCCAATAACATAAGTTATTTGGAAGTATTAAAAAATTATGAAATTTACTACAAAGAGTAGGTATGCTCTAAACGCTCTTATTGAACTTCATTTAATGGAGATTGATGGACCAGTAAAGGTATCCAAAATTGCAGATATGCAATCAATTGAAATTACTTATTTAGAGCAACTGTTTAGAAAGTTGCGTATTGCTGGCTTAATAGATTCAACCCGAGGAAGGAACGGAGGTTATTTCTTTGCTAAAGATCCGTGTAAGATCTCTGTCAAAGATATCATGATTGCAGTTGAAGAAGACCTTGATGCAACCAACTGCTCTGGCGCAAGTGATTGCAGTGATGGTAAAAAATGCAGAACGCATACCCTATGGGCAAGTTTAAATACAGTTGTAGTAAATTATTTGGAAAAAATTACACTCGATACACTTGTTGAAAGTCATGATGACCACTATATAAATGTTGTAAATTTACGTTAAAGGAAGAAATGAGCAAAAGTAAACCGATTTATCTAGACTATGCATCTACAACTCCAGTTGATGAAAGAGTTGCCGAAAAGATGTTGGAGTATATGACATTCAATAATAACTTTGGCAATGCTGCCTCAAGATCTCACTCATTTGGTTGGCAAGCTGATGAGGCTGTTGAGCTAGCAAGATCGCATGTAGCAAACCTGGTTAATTGTGATCCTAGAGAAATTGTTTGGACTTCTGGAGCTACTGAAGCAGATAATTTAGCTATAAAAGGAATTGCAAACTTCTACAAAACAAAAGGTAAGCATATTATTACCTCCAAAATAGAACATAAAGCGGTTCTAGATCCTTGCAGACAACTTGAAAGACATGGCTTTGATGTTACCTATTTAGAGCCAAATGAGGGAGGGGTTATTACTCCAGAGGCTGTTAAAGATGCTATCAGGGAAGATACCATCCTCGTTTCAATAATGCATATAAATAATGAATTAGGAACTATTAATGATATTGCGTCAATTGGTGAGCTTACAAGAGATAATGGAATATTTTTTCATGTTGATGCTGCCCAGAGCACTGGCAAAGTTAATATCGATTTATCAACTTTAAAGATTGATTTAATGTCATTCTCAGCTCACAAAACATATGGACCAAAAGGTGTTGGGGCTTTATTTGTTAGAAGAAAACCAAGAGTAAGGATTGAAGCTCAGATTCATGGAGGAGGGCATGAAAGGGGCATGAGATCTGGAACGCTAGCAACTCATCAGATTGTAGGTATGGGCGAAGCTTTCAGGCTTGCAAAAGAAGAGATGACTAATGATACGGAGAAAGTGTTGGAATTCCATGAGCACTTTTTAGAGGAAGTTAAAAAGATTGATGAAATTTATATCAATGGAGATATACAAAACAAAGTTCCTAATATTTTAAATGTAAGTTTTAATTTTATTGAAGGTGAATCTTTAATTATGGGATTAAAAGATATTGCTGTTTCCTCAGGCTCTGCATGTACTTCTGCAAGTCTTGAGCCATCATATGTTTTAAGAGCATTAGGAAGAAAAGATGAGTTAGCGCATAGCTCAATTAGATTCTCATTTGGAAGATTTACTACAAAGGAAGATGTTAAAAATACTCTTAAACTACTTTCAAATGTAGTAGACAGACTTAGGGAGCTATCTCCTCTTTGGGAGATGCATCTTGATGGAGTTGATTTGGACACGGTCGAATGGCAGGCACACTAATTGGAGAAAAATTATGGCTTACAGTAAAAAAGTAGTTGATAAGTTTGAAAATACTTTAAAAAATCCTGAGAAATTCAATGTTGGAAGATTTGATCCAAAAGATGGCGATGTCGGAACAGGTATGGTTGGTGCTCCTGCATGCGGAGATGTAATGAAATTACAGATAAAGTGTAAAAAAGAGGGAAACCAACACATCATTGAAGATGTAAAGTTTAAAACTTATGGTTGTGGTTCAGCTATAGCATCATCAGCGGAACTTGTTGAAATGCTAATTGGTAAAACTCTTGATGAAGCAAAAGAGATTAAGAATAAAGATTTAGTTGAAGTTTTAGAGTTGCCTCCAATAAAGATACATTGCTCAGTCTTAGCTGAAGATTCAATTAAGCAAGCAATTGAGGATTATGAATCTAAACAATAATGAAAAGTTTCAATCCCTCAAGTATTTCATTTACTGACGCTGCAGTTAGCCACTTTGAAAATTCTCTAAACGGAAAGCCAAAAAACTTTGGAATAAGAATTGGTGTAAGGGAGGCAGGATGCTCTGGATATGAATACTTCTTTGAATACTCTAATGAAGAGCAAGAAGGAGATATTCTATTTGATGAATCATCCTTTAAGATATATGTTGACAGTAAAAGTTTTGAGTTCCTGAAAGGAAGTGAGGTTGATTTTGTATCAACTGGAATCAATCAAGGAATTATTTTTAACAACCCCAATGCAAAAGTTACATGTGGTTGCGGCGAAAGCTTTAGTATTTAATATGCCAAAGGTAAAGATCTTACCTCATCCAGAAATTTGTCCTGAGGGAGCAGAATTTAAACTCAATGATGACGAGTCTCTTTGTGAGGGAGCTCTAAGAAATGGTTTAAAGATTGAACATGCTTGTGAATTATCTTGCGCTTGCACAACTTGCCACTGCATTGTAAGAGAGGGTTTTGAGTCATTGGAAGAGCCATCCGAGATTGAGGAAGATATGCTTGATAAAGCTTGGGGACTAGAGCCCCAGTCACGCCTCAGTTGTCAGATTTATCCCGGTAAAAAAGATCTTGTTGTTGAGCTACCAAAATATACAGTTAATCAGGTATCTGAAGAAATATGAAAGATCTATATTGGCAAGATATAACTGATATAGCTATTGAATTGATTGAGAATTATGAAGAAATAGATCCACAATGGATTAGTTTTCCAGACTTGCATCAGAAAATATGTGATTTAGATTGCTTTAAAGATGATCCTAGTAGATCAAATGAAAAGATTTTAGAGGCAATCCAGATGGCATGGATAGATGAAACTCAATAAATTACCTATAATACCGTTTTTTTGGAGAAGAATATGACAACTCAGCGAACACTTTCAATAATTAAACCGGACGCCGTTGCTAAAAATGTCATAGGTCAAATAATATCGAGATTTGAGGAGAACAATTTAAAAGTAGTTGCTGCAAAACTTATTACTTTGTCAGCTTCTGATGCTGGTGGTTTTTATGCTGAGCATAAGGGTAAGCCTTTTTATGATGACTTAATTGAATTTATGACTTCAGGGCCAGTTTTCATTCAAGTTTTGGAGGGCGAGGATGCAATAAGCAAAAACAGAGAGCTAATGGGAAATACTGATCCATCCAAAGCAGATCCTGGAACAATAAGAGCAGACTTTGCTCAAACTATTGATGCAAACGCTGTTCATGGATCCGATTCAGAAAAAAGTGCTGAGAGAGAAATATTTTACTTCTTCAACAATTTATAAAAAATGTTACAAAAGAATAATCTTTTAGGGCTTACTCGTGAAGAACTCCAAGATTATTTAATTTCTCTCAATGAGAAGCCATATCGTGGCTTGCAAATATTTGAATGGATTCATAATAAAGGTGTTATAGATTTTGATTCCATGACAAATTTAGGAAAAGATTTAATAGCAAAACTTAATCTCAATTCAATCATAGAAGTTCCTGAGGTTATCAATGTAAGTACTTCATCTGAGGGCACAAAAAAGTTTCTTTTAAAATTAGATAATGATTCTTTTATTGAAATGGTAATAATACCCGAAAAGAAAAGACAAACTCTTTGCATCTCTTCACAGGCAGGCTGTGCCTTGCAGTGTACTTTTTGT
This sequence comes from uncultured SAR86 cluster bacterium, assembly GCA_902538705.1. Classification (GTDB taxonomy): domain Bacteria; phylum Pseudomonadota; class Gammaproteobacteria; order Magnimaribacterales; family D2472; genus CACNXK01. Next base: position 29,791 of record CACBGD010000010.1, read on the forward strand.
GCAACAGGCTATCATGGATTTAAAAGAAACTTAACCTCTTCAGAAATTATTAGTCAGTTGTGGCTTGCAAATTATTATGGGGATAATCCAGAAAAAATTTCAAATGTAGTCTTTATGGGAATGGGGGAGCCTTTAATGAATACTATGAATGTTCTAAAAACTATTCAAATAATGCAAGATCAGAAATGCTACTCTTTATCAAAAAGAAGAATCACTTTAAGTACATCTGGAATTGTTCCCGAGATAGAAGCTATAACTGGTAAAACAGATGTTTCATTGGCTATTTCATTGCATGCATCAAACGATGATCTAAGGAATAAGATTGTTCCAATCAATAAAAAATATCCCATCAAAAATTTATTATCCAGTTCCAAAAAATATTTGGACTCACTTAATAGTAAATCCTATATTACAATTGAATATATTCTTATAAATGATGTAAATGACTCGATTGAAGATGCATCTAATTTAGTGAATTTATTATCAGATTTAAAATGTAAAATAAATTTAATACCTTTTAATCCCTTTCCTGAATCTGATTATGAAAGATCAACTGACGAAAAAGTTGAGGCTTTCAAAGATTATTTAATTAAGCATAATTTTATCGCTACAGTAAGAGTAACGAGAGGAGATGAAATTGATGGAGCTTGCGGGCAACTAGTTGGAAAGCTAATAAATCCAATTGGTTCTAAAAAGTTTAAGAATAAGCGAATTGCAGCCCAAAATCTACATTAATTTTTATCTTATTGCTTCGGATTCTTTTACATCTAACTTATACTAATTTTTAAATTTATTAAAAAAGAATCGTGGCTAATTGGATAAAAAGAAAACCTACTAAACTTGTTAGGGTTGGTAACGTAAAAGTTGGTGATTCAAATCCGATTTCCGTGCAGTCCATGACAAACACAAATACGTGCGATGTAAATGGAACAATTAATCAAATAAATAATCTCGTTGCGGCAGGAGCAGATATTGTCAGAGTGTCAGTTCCGGATAAAGACTCTGCAACAGCATTTAAAAAAATTAAAAAGGCTGTTTCAATTCCTCTCGTTGCAGATATTCATTTTGATTATATGCTTGCCATCGAGGTTGCAGATTCAGCTGATTGTTTAAGGATTAATCCGGGGAATATTGGGAAAGAGAAAAAAGTGATAGAGGTTATAAATGCTGCTAAGCATAATGGAGTTCCAATAAGAGTTGGTGTAAATGCAGGTTCTCTTGAGAAAGACCTTCAAAAGAAGTATCGAGAACCGAACTCAGATGCTTTAGTTGAATCAGCACAAAGGCACATAGACATTCTTGCAAAACATGATTTTGATCACTATAAAATAAGTCTTAAGGCATCTAATATTGAAATGACTGTTGATGCATATAGGAAAATATCAAATTTAATAGATCAACCTCTTCATTTAGGAATAACTGAAGCCGGAAGCTTTAGAGGAGGAACTGTAAAGTCCTCAATCGGTGTTGGAATGTTGTTATCTGAAGGTATTGGCGACACTATAAGGATATCACTTGCATCTGATCCTGTTGACGAAATAAAGGTTGGGTGGGATATTCTTAAAAGTCTTAATCTTAGAAGTAGAGGTGTAAAAATAATTGCTTGCCCAAGCTGCTCCAGGCAAAATTTTAATGTTATAGAGGTGGTAAATGAGCTTGAATCAAGATTTGAAGATATCTCAGAAGATTTAGAGGTAGCTATAATTGGATGTTATGTAAACGGTCCAGGTGAATCTAAAGCAGTCGATATAGGCCTCACAGGGGCAAGCCCAAATAATCTTTTATACATCAATGGACTTCCTTCAAAAAAACTCACCAATGAAGAGCTTGTTGATGAAATAGAGTCACAGGTAAGAGATAAAATTAATTCATTGTCATCTGATACAATTATTGCAAGAGGCTAATATGGATAAAATAAGCTCAATCAGAGGTATGCCCGATGTTTTCGAATCTGATACAAATTATCTTGCAGAACTTAACAAAACCCTAAGTAAAATATTTCTTTCCCATAATCTTAACGAGGTAAATACTCCAATTTTAGAACAAACAGAACTATTTATAAGATCTACTGGAATAACATCAGATATTGTAAATAAAGAAATTTACAGCTTTAACGATCGTAACGAACAAAGTCTTTCATTAAGGCCCGAAGGAACAGCTGGTGTAGTAAGATCAGTAATCCAAAAGAAACTTGATAGTGTTGAACATAAACTTTGGTATCAGGGTCCTATGTTTAGATATGAAAGACCACAAAAGGGTAGATTCAGGCAGTTCAACCAGGCAGGAGTTGAATTGCTTGGATTTGAAGAGGGCCCTTCAGATTTAGAAATTATTTCGATAGTTTGTGATATTTTTATTGAACTAGAGCTTGAAGACTCAGTTTTAAAAATTAATCATCTAGGAGATAAAGATACCAAAGAAAAATTTTTATCAGAACTTCTTAAGTATTTAAAAACCTACAAAGGCGTGCTCAACGATAGTGACAAGGAGAAACTAGACAAAAATCCCTTGAGATTACTTGATTCAAAAGATATTAATTTAAAGGACTTTCTTGATAAAGGACCAAAAATTAAAGACTTTCTATCATCTGAACAACTTAATCTTCTTGATAAGATTCAAAGTATTTTTGGCAAATATGTTGAAATTGAGCTTGATAGCTCCTTAGTTAGAGGGCTTGATTATTACACTGGACTTGTTTTTGAAGCAGTCTCCTCAAACCTAGGCGCGCAAGACTCCTTCTTGGGAGGGGGTAGATATGATGAGTTATCAAAAGATCTTGGTGGTAAAGAAATGCCTGCTATTGGTTTTGCTATTGGGCTTGAAAGATTAAATATGATAAAGAAGCAGAAAAATGCCAAATCCAATAAAGTAATTTCTTTTGTCACAACCTCTAGCAAAATGAATGCATTAGCATTTAAAATAGCACAACTTTTGAGAAGTCATAATTATGATATTCGACTTGAAACGAATTTCACTAATGCAAGTCTCAAAGCAAAACTTAGAAAGGCAAGTAAGCTTGGTGCTAAATTTGTCTTTATAATGGGAGAAGAAGAATTTAAATCTGACACTATAACTGTTAAATCATTTGATGAAGATGGTTATCAAGTGAATATGGGACATGATGAAATTCTAGATTTTTACAAAGATATTTAATATTAAAAATGGTCACAGTAACAAGCGAAGAGGAAAGAGTTCAATCTATAATAGATTTCTTTAAAGATTATAAGTTTCATATTCTTTCAGTTAGTTTAGTTATTTCTCTCTCTATTGGAGGCTATTTTTTTACAACTAGCTTTAAATCTAACCAGATTCAAGCTGCCAAAGTGATTTATGAGGATTGGCTAGTAGCTTCAGATCTAGATTATAGTGAACAGCTCTTTCAAAAACTAACTATAAACTTTTCTAATACCGGCTATTCCCATTTGGCTCTTTTAAAAAAAGGATCTGATTTAGCAAAAGAGGATAACTTAGAGGGAAGTTTGAAGATGTTTTATCAACTCAAAGAAAACAGTGATGGATATTTTGGTAATAGTCTCATAAATGGTATTGCAAGGACTAACATTGCTCGTATCTCAATTGCTTTAGGGAAGTTTGAAGATGCTCTCGTTGTTCTTGAAAAATACTCTAAAGATGAAGATGCTTATACTCATGAACTTAAAGGTGATGCATTAACTGGGGTTGGAAGCAATGAGCTCGCTTTGCAACAATATCAGAGTGCACTAGAAAAATATGCTGACACCGGGTTAAGAAACCTCGTAGAATTAAAAATAAATAATCTCAATATAAATGAATAAAATTTTCTTTCTTGTATTAATAATATCTTTGAGTTCATGCTCTTCTATTGCTTTTTGGCAATCTGATGAAATTGATCCTGATGAGCCAAGAGAGCTTCTTGACTTTAACGAAAGTTTTGAGTTTGTTGAGAACTGGGAGACAAAATTTAAAGGAGAACACACACTTAATAATTTTATACCTGCTTTTTCAGGTACTAATTTATTTTTTGTAGACCCTGAAGGTAATGTTAAAAATTTAGATATTGATTCGGGAGAGGTGCTTTGGGAATCTCAATTAGAGACGACAATTAGTTCAGGAATTGTGGCTGGATTTGGACGATTATTCTTATCGGACAATCAAGGTAATTTAATTTGTCTTGATCAAGATAATGGGATCATACTTTGGAAATCTTTTGCTGGTGGAGAAGTATTGGCTAATGTCGACGTTGATGCAGGTCTTGTGATTGTAAAAACTGCCAGTGGATTTTTGAATGCTTTTAATATTGAAACAGGTTCTGAGGAATGGTCCTATAGATCACAGGCACCAAATCTTACAGTAAGAGGTAGCAGTTCCCCTGTTATAAATGAAAATATTGTGTATGCAACTTTTGATAATGGAAGACTTGGAGCTTTCAATCTCAAGACTGGTCTGCCAATATGGGATGGAGCAATATCGTTCACAGAAGGAGTTTCTGAATTAGACAACCTTATCGATGCCGATTCGACTCCAGTTTTAGATGGAAATAGGATTTATACAGTAAATTTCCAAGGAAATTTATCAGTTTTCGATTCAGCTCAAAGAAGAGCAGTTTGGGAATCTAAGGAATCATCTTTTTATGAACCGTTCATACTCAGAGGTGTGCTAGGAATAATTTCTGCTGACTCCAATATATCTACTTATTCTTCAAGAACTTTTGAAGCATCATGGAAACAAGATGAATATGCTTTAAGGGAACTCACAAATCCTGAAACATTTAAAGGATATATTTTAGTTGGTGATCTTGAGGGCTATATTCATGCTCTAGATCCATTGACAGGAATCACTGTAGCTAGAAAGAAGATTTCTCGTAATAAAATTATTACTTTAGTTAGCCGTTCAGATTCTTTTTATGCAATTGATGAAAAGATGAAACTTTTTAGTTTAAGTTTCTAGAATGAGAAGCAGTCATGTTAAATACAGTTGCAATTATTGGCCGGCCTAACGTAGGTAAATCCACTCTTTTTAATAAATTAACTAAATCAAGAAGCGCAATTGTTTCTAATTTCTCTGGACTTACGAAGGATAGAAACTATGGCTTGTTATCTCATGGAGAAAGTAATATTTTCTTAATTGATACCGGAGGTATTGATTCAGCTAAGAAAAAGGGAATTGAGAATAAAATTTCTGATCAAGCATGGATTGCTGTTGATGAGTCCTCTTTTGTTTTATTTGTAGTGGATGGCTCGGAAGAATTAACCAATCTCGATTTAGAAATTTTAGAAAATCTCAGAAAAAAAAATAAAAAATTTATTCCAATTATAAATAAAAATGATAAAAAGAATATTTCAAATGCTTCTTATGATTTGTCTCAAAATGGTATAAAAACATCATTATCAATTAGTGCAGAACATTCAACTGGACTTGATGAGTTAAGAAAGTATTTAAAATCAAATATTGCAGAAAATATTTCTGATATTGAAGAGAGTAATTCACCAAAGATTTCAATTGTTGGTCGGCCAAATGCTGGTAAATCTACTTTAATTAATTCTCTTTCATTAAAAGATAGAGTAATTGTCTCTCCCTTAGCAGGAACCACAATTGATGCGATCAATGTGCCGGTTGAGTTTGGTGAAAGAAAATATGAACTCTATGATACGGCTGGAATTAGAAAAGGGTATAAAACAAAAACAAATATTGAATATTTCTCTTATGTAAGAGCCATGCATGCCGCATCTGAATCAGACATAACTATTCTTTTAATAGATGCTGACAATGGACTTGTTGATCAGGATCTAAAAATTTTATCAATGATTGAAAAATTTGGTAAACCAATAATACTTGCCATTAATAAGATCGATTTACTTAGTAGAAAAATGATGAAAGACTTTTTTGATAATAAGAAAATAGAGAAGAGATTTTTTGAGGATCTAAAGCTTATAAAGATTTCAGCATTGAAGGGAAAAGGTTTTAAGAAGCTTTTTAAAGAAATTGACGATACTCTTCAAAAATCAGTAACAAAATTTACAACCTCAAAACTTAATAGGATTTTAAAAAGAGTTATTGAGGAGAGATCACCTCCCACGGTATCTGGGAAATTACTCAAATTTAGATACATACATTTTGCAGGTATAAACCCAACGACATTGGTGATTCATGCATCACAGGATAAAAAACTACCCGCAAACTATAAGAAGTATATTTATAATTCTTTTAAAAAATATCTCGATCTTAAAAGTATTCAATTAAAGATAATTTTTAGAAAATCTGATAATCCATATAAAGGTAAAAATACTCTAACTGAAAGGCAAATTAAGAAACGCAAAAGACTATTATCTTTTGTAAAAAAAGCTAAGAAATAAAGTATTAATTTAGAGTCTTTTACGTATAATTAGTGCATAAAAGGAAAGTATTAGTAAACATTTGTCCACTCTATGAATACAGACCATCGCCCGGTTTATATAGATCTACGTAAGATAAAGCTCCCTGTCTCTGCTTTAATTTCTATTACGCACAGATTGTCAGGTATCTATGTTTTTTTTATCACTTTGCCACTTATGCTTGCATTAATATATTTTTCTACTAAAAGTGAAAGTTCATTCAATGAGTTGTCATTATTTTTGAGAGATCATAAATTTGTTTTAGGTCTAATTGTTTTAAGTTTTAGTATTCTTTGGTATCACATTCTTTCCGGAGTAAGGCACCTGATAATGGATGCACATATAGGGGAGTCACTTCAAGCTGCAAAGTATTCTGCAATATTTACCATCTTCTTCTGGATAATCACAACTTGTTTTGTATTTTGGAGAATTTTTTCATGAAGGGATCAACAATTTGGTATCTTCAAAGGTCTTCTGCAGTTATTAATTTAATTTATATTGTTTATGTTTTTTATTTTATATATTTCTCAGAATTAACATTTGAGACTTGGAATAATTTCTTTTATTCCTCCATTATGATTTTTCTTACATTGTGTTTTTTTACATCAGTTATTATTCACTCATTTATCGGTCTATGGACTGTTGGGACTGACTATTTAACGAGAAGAACAATCGGTTTTTTGAGTTATAGGATCTCTAAACATGCTGATATTTTTAGATCCATTTATACTGTTGTATTTTCATTATTTGGACTTAGTTATTTAATAGTATCTTTAACAATTATTTTTAAATAATTTTTTCATGAATAAAGTAATTAATATTTCAACAAAAAATAACATAAAAGAATTTGATGCACTTATTGTTGGCGGTGGCGGATCAGGCATGAGAACTTCTCTTGAGCTAGCTAAATCAGGTTTGAATACTGCTGTTATTTCTAAAGTTTTTCCAACTAGGTCTCATACCGTTTCAGCTCAAGGTGGAATTACATGTGCAATTCAGAGCGCAGATCCAAATGATGATTGGAGATGGCACATGTACGATACTGTAAAAGGCTCTGATTATATTGGTGATCAGGATGCTATTGAGTATATGTGCTCAGAGGGGCCAAAAGCAGTTTATGAGTTAGAGCATATGGGCTTACCATTTTCTCGTTTTGAAAATGGAAGGATTTATCAGAGACCATTTGGTGGACAATCTAAAGATTTTGGAAAAGGTGGACAGGCAGCTAGGACTTGTGCAGCTGCAGATAGAACAGGCCATGCACTTCTTCATACTCTCTATCAGAATAATGTTAAAGAGGGAACGAACTTTCTCAATGAATGGTTTGCTGTTGACCTTGTAAAAAATTCAAAGAATGAGATCACTGGAGTTATAGCTTTTTCTATTGAATCTGGCGAAGTTTGTTATCTAAGAGCGCAAGCAACAGTTTTAGCTACTGGTGGTGCTGGAAGAATATATGCATCCACAACAAATGCTTTGATTAATACTGGAGATGGTCTTGGTATGACTCTTAGAGCTGGCTTTCCAGCACAAGATATGGAAATGTGGCAATTTCATCCAACCGGTATTTATGGAGCAGGATCACTTGTAACTGAGGGTTGCAGAGGTGAGGGTGGATATTTGATCAATGCAGATGGTGAGAGGTTTATGGAAAGATATGCTCCAAATGCCAAAGATCTTGCTGGAAGAGATGTTGTTGCTAGATCAATGGTTATGGAAATATTGGAAGGCAGAGGGTGCGGTCCAGAGAAAGATCATGTTTTCTTGAAACTTGATCATTTAGGTGCTGATGTCCTCAATTCAAAACTACCAGGTATATGTGAGCTGTCAAAAACCTTTGCTCATGTTGATCCTATCAAGGAACCAATTCCCGTTGTTCCCACATGTCATTACATGATGGGAGGAACTCCAACAAACATTCATGGTCAAGCATTTAGCAGGGATGATGGAAATGATTTCATGGTTTCTGGGCTCTTTTCTGTTGGGGAAGCCGCATGTGTATCTGTTCACGGTGCCAACAGATTAGGCGGGAATTCTTTATTAGATTTAGTTGTTTTTGGAAGAGCTGCAGGCAAGCATATAAATGATGAGCTTAAATCTGGCGGCGGTGTAGATAATGCTTCAAATGAGGATATTGAATTGGCTATGAGCAGACTAAACACGTTAAATGAATCTGAGTCTGGATACGAGGTTGCCGATGTTAAAAAACAACTCCAAACCTGTATGCAAAACTACTTTGGTGTCTTTAGGCGAGGAGAGTTTATGGAGAAAGGAGTCAAAGAGCTTGAGGAAATAAGAGAGAAATCTGAAAATCTTTTTTTAAAGGATAAAAGTATTGCTTTTAATACTAACAGAGTTGAAGCATTAGAGTTACAGAACCTCTTAGAGGTTGCAGAGGCTACAGCTATTTCTGCAATGATGAGAGACGAAAGTAGAGGTGCTCATGCTAGAGATGATTTTCCTGAAAGAGATGATGAGAATTGGTTATGCCATTCTTTATATGATCCAGTTGAAAAAAAATTGGGCAAAAGAGATGTTAATTTTGTTCCAAAAGAGGTAGAAGCATTTCCACCAAAAATGAGATCTTATTAAAA
>CACBGD010000011.1 GCA_902538705.1 uncultured SAR86 cluster bacterium
AACTTTTTCTTAAGTATTTTTTTTATTTTACCTAACTGGGCTTTAAAAGTACTAACACTAAGGAAAGAGATTACATACAAGAATGAGGTTTTTGATTATCAATCTATGATCTTTATATCTCTGATAACTTGGCTCATTTCAAAGTTTGGACTAGGTTTAGATATGGCCGATTTTTCAAATGATATGCGTGAAAAGATGTCTAATTTTCGAATGAAAATTAATAACAGCCTACTCCCCAAAGAGATAATTCATAAGGAAGATCTTATAATTGATCAAAAGTATAATCTGGTTCTTAGACAATACTCACGTGATTCACAAATGTCTGATAAAGCAGTTTTATTTTTCCATGGGGGCGGTTATGCAATTTCTAATATAGATATTTATAACCCAGTTGCATCTCTTATGTGTGAAGAGTTAAATTCTAATATTTTTTCATTAGAATATAGCCTCTCACCAGAAAATAAATTTCCAAAAGCTCTTGAAGAAGCCAACATTGCTTTTGATTGGTTATTAATTCATGGATATAGCAAAGAGCAAATAATTATTTGTGGAGATAGTGCCGGGGCTCACTTGGCTGCATCCTTATTACATGATCTTAAGGCAAGAGATAAAGAGTTACCTTTCTTGCAGGTCTTAATTTATCCAATGGTGTCTCCATCATTAGATTTTCCTTCCCTAGATAGGCTTAGTGAGAATTTTTTACTAACAAAGGACCAAATGAAGTGGTTTTGGCATTATTTTAGGGCAGAAGAAGCAAATAATTTAGATTCAAGATTTGATCTGCTGAAAATCGATAATAATATTAAATTTGATACTAAAACAGTTATAATTACCGCCGGTTTCGATCCATTATGCGATGAAGCTGAAGCATATGCAGCAAAATTGAATGATATGGGTAACAATGTAAAACAAATTCATTATCCAAGTTTATTTCATGGTTTCATTAACGTAACAAGATTAAAAACAGCTAAATTAGCAACAATGGATATTTTTAAGGAAATTAAAAGAAGCATATGAGTATTTTATTAGACATAAAAAAACTTACTGTTGGTTTTAAAGTAAGAGATTCTATTTTCACAGCTGTAGAAGATGCTTCTTTTGAAATAAATAAAAATGAGACCATGGCACTAGTTGGGGAATCAGGATCAGGTAAGTCGGTATCAGCAATGTCAATATTGCAACTTCTGCCAGAGGGCAAAACAATCTTTAGTGAGGATTCATCGATTAAATTTCATCATTCTGAAATATTGAAAATGTCTAATAAGCAGCTTCAATCAATTCGTGGAAAGAAAATATCCATGATTTTTCAAGAGCCAATGACATCTCTTAACCCTTATCATAAAGTGGGAAATCAGATTACTGAATCCATTTTAAGCCATGAAGATATTTCAAAAAAAGATGCTGAAAAGAAAGCAAAAGAGTTGATGCAGCTTGTTGAGATACCTGATCTAGAAAGAAGATATAAATCATATCCTCATGAACTATCTGGAGGACAGCGCCAAAGAATAATGATTGCAATGTCACTAATTAATGAACCCGAGCTTCTAATTGCTGACGAACCAACAACAGCCTTGGATGTAACTATCCAAGCTCAAATACTTGATCTAATGAATAGGCTGAAAGATAAGCTTGGCATGTCAATCTTATTTATAACCCATGATTTAGGACTAGTTGAGAAGTTTAGCGACAGAGTTTGCGTCATGAAAGAGGGTAAAATTGTTGAACAAGGTATAACAACTGAAATTTTCTCTAATCCAAAACATGAATATACCATCAAACTTTTAAAATCAGAGCCCAAAGAAAAGGATCAGTTGCATGTATCAGATGATAATATTTTAGATATTTCAAACCTTAGTGTTTTTTACAAAATACCATCAAAAAAACTTTTTAAAACTGAAAAATTTTGTGCGGTTTCCGATATTTCTCTTAAAATTCCCAGAAATTCAACAGTTGGTGTGGTTGGAGAGTCAGGATCTGGGAAATCAACTTTAGGAAAAGCGATTATAAATCTTCTCGATTTTGAAGGATCAATTAAATTTAATGATAAATCAATTAAAGATCTCAGCGCAGCTGAAATTAAACTATTAAAGAAAGATATTCAAATAGTTTTTCAAGATCCCTATGGATCCTTATCACCAAGAATGACAGTTGGTGAAATCATAGGAGAGGGCCTGGATATTCATTTTGATTTTTCTAACGAAGAAAAGATAGAAAAAATATCAAATGTAATGAAAGACGTTGGATTAGATGATAGTCTCATTTTTAAATATCCGCATGAATTTTCTGGTGGTCAAAGGCAAAGAATAGCAATTGCAAGGTCTATAATCTTAAATCCAAAATTCATGATTCTTGATGAGCCAACTTCAGCACTTGATAGATCCATTCAGATTCAAGTGATAGATGTTTTAAAAAGATTACAAGACAAATACAAATTGACCTATTTATTTATTAGTCATGATCTTAAAGTAATAAGATCTATGTGTGATCAGATTTTTGTTATGAGTGAGGGGAAGTTGGTAGAGTTTGGAAAAGCTGATGAGGTTTTTGAAAATCCTCAAAAGGAATATACTCAAAAACTTTTAAGAGCAGCACTCAAATACTCTTCAAATTAAGATGCCAAATAGAAAGTATTCAAAAATATTGCATGATGGTCCTCAACAGGCTGCATCAAGATCAATGCTGCGAGGTGTAGGATTCAAAGATGAAGATTTTGATAAATCTATTGTTGGAATTGCTTCCCTTGGGGCAAGCGTAACTCCATGTAATATGCATCTAAACTCCCTTGCAGAAATTGTTGAAGAGTCAGTCAATAATGTGGGTTGCAAAGCTGTAACATTTAATACAATTACAGTATCTGATGGGATTTCAATGGGTACGGAGGGTATGAAATATTCCCTTGTTTCAAGAGAAGTCATAGCTGACTCAATAGAAACTGTTGTTGGTTGTTTAGGCTATGATGGAGTAGTAGGTATTGGAGGTTGCGACAAAAACATGCCAGGCGTAATCATTGGTTTAGCAAGACTGAATAGACCATCTCTATTTATTTATGGAGGCTCTATAAGACCAAGTAAGGAAAATACCGATTACGTAACTGTTTGTGAAAAAACTGGCGAGTTTTCAAAAGGTTCAATCTCTGAAGAAGAATTAATTGCTGTTGAAAAAGTTTCAGTTATCGGGCCAGGCTCATGCGGAGGAATGTATACAGCAAATACAATGGCATCAGCAATTGAAGCCCTGGGAATGTCTCTTCCGGGAAGCAGTAGTCAGGATGCAGTTTCTGATGATAAAAAGAATGATTGTATTAATACAGGAGTTGCAATTGAGAATCTCTTAGAAAAAGATATCAAGCCATCTAATATTATGACAAAAAAGGCATTTGAAAACGCAATAACCATAGTCATTGCGCTTGGTGGATCTACAAATGCAGTTCTTCACCTTATTGCAATGGCACATGCTATAAACGTTGATATTAATTTAGATGACTTTACGAGAATAGGTAAAAAAGTTCCTGTAATAGCTGACATTAAACCTTTTGGTAAAAATTATATGTCCTCTCTTAACGAATTGGGAGGCATACAGCCACTCATGAAAATGTTACTCGATGCAGGCTTAATTCATGGCAACTGCTTAACTGTTTCTGGAAAAACTATTTCAGAAAATCTTTCCAAGGTTGATGCATATCCGGAAAATCAAACAATTATAAGAGAAATGTCTAATCCTATTAAAAGCAGCAGTCATTTACGCATTCTTTATGGCAATTTAGCTCCAGAGGGAGCAGTCGCTAAAATTACAGGAAATGAAGGTCTTAAATTTACTGGAACAGCTAAAGTATTTGATTCCGAAGAAGATGGAAATGAAGCAATTCAAAAAAATCTAATCAATGATGGAGATGTAGTTGTTATAAGGTATGAAGGGCCAAAAGGAGGCCCTGGTATGAGAGAAATGTTAAAACCTACCTCTGCAATAATGGGGCAGGGCTTAGGCGATAAGGTTGCATTTATTACTGATGGAAGATTTTCTGGCGGAACTCATGGTTTTGTTGTTGGACATATTTCTCCAGAAGCTTATGTAGGCGGACCCATCGGAGTCATTAAAAATGGCGATAAAATAACCATTGATGCTGAGACAAACTCAATTTCCATCGATGTATCTGATGAGGAGCTCCAAAAAAGATTAGATAACTTTAAACCAAATAAAGAGCTTCCTAAAAAAGGTGTCTTATCAAAATACTCAAAAAGTGTACAATCTGCATCCTTAGGAGCTATTACTGATTAATTTATGATTTCAAGGAAATATCCATCAACTAGATTACGAAGATTAAGGCAGTCAGAATCCATAATTGATTTGACCAGCGAATGTGCGGTGACTGCAAATGATCTAATCCAGCCTGTATTTGTAAAAGAAGGTTTAAGTGATAAAGAGCCTATAGAATCAATGCCTGGTATCTTTAGATTTGGTGAGGACTCTGTTTTAAAAGAGATTGAAGAAATTAGCCAACTGGGAATAAGAGCAATAGCTATATTTCCTGTTATAGATCCCTCAAAAAAAGACTCTAAAGGCACCGAAGCCACAAAAAGAGATAATTTTATTTCAAGAGTATTAACTTCTATAAAATCTAAATTTCCTGACATGTTAGTCATTGCTGATGTTGCTTTAGACCCTTATACAGATCATGGTCATGATGGAATCTTGGAGAATGATAAGATCTTAAATGATCAAACACTAGAAGTTCTCGCAGAGCAATCTCTTGTTCTAGCAGAAGCCGGTGCAGATATTATTGCTCCTTCAGACATGATGGATGGCCGCGTCGGAATTATTAGAACAAAACTAAACGAAAATAACTTTGAAGATAAAATAATTTTGTCATATGCAGCAAAATATAATTCAAAATTCTATGGTCCCTTCAGAGATGCTATTAATTCTAAAAACAATCTAGGTACTTCTGATAAATCTTCTTATCAAATGAATCCTGCAAATTCACTTGAAGCCCTTAACGAGGTTGCTATGGATATTGAAGAGGGCGCTGATATCGTAATGGTAAAACCAGGCATGCCTTATTTAGATATTATTTCTAAAATTAAAAAAGAATTTAAAGTCCCAACTTTTGCATACCAAGTAAGCGGAGAGTATGCAATGATAATGGAATCAGTTAATAAAGGATGGCTTGATAAAGGTGTTATAATAGAATCTTTAACAAGCTTCAAAAGAGCTGATGCAGATGCAGTTCTTACATATTTCGCTAAAGATTTAATAAAGGATTTTAATTTATGAGTAATGTAAAAGAAGTAACAACAGAAACATTTGAAAAAGAAGTTTTAAGTTCAGATGTTCCTGTATTAGTAGATTTTTGGGCTGAATGGTGTGGTCCATGCAAGCAACTGGCTCCAAGAGTAGAAGAGGCAGCGCAACAATATGGCGAGCAATTGAAAGTTTGCAAAGTTGATATCGAAGAACATAGAGATCTGGCGGTCCAATATGGTATTAGGTCTATTCCTTCCTTATTAATCTTTAAATTAGGGGAAGTTTCTGGAGTTCAAGTGGGAGCCCTAACCCAGGAACAATTAGGAGAATTTATAGACACAGAAATATAAGTTTTTTTGCAAATCACTCAAAAAACTTATATTATCAAACCTTCTTAGATATCTTTTAGATATCAATTCAGATTTCAGAGGAATTTTCAAACACAACTAATGAACTTAAGTGAAGTAAAAACTAAAACGATTACCGAACTTGTCGAGATAGCTGAAAAGTTAGGTCTTGAGAATGTTGGCAGACTAAAAAAACAAGATATCATTTTTCAAATTTTAAAAAAACAAGCAGATGACGGCATAGATATTTTTGGAGGCGGAGTCTTGGAAATCCTAAACGATGGATTTGGATTCTTAAGATCAGCAGAAGGCTCATACTGTGCAGGTCCAGATGATATTTATATTTCACCAAGTCAAATAAGAAAGTTTAGTCTTAGAAAGGGTGATGAAGTACAAGGAAAAATTAGGCCGCCAAAAGATAAAGAAAAATATACCGCTCTTGTTCAAGTCGAAACAATTAATGGCGAAACTCCTGAAGATGCTAGAAAGAAAATATTATTTGAAAACCTTACTCCACTATTTCCCAATGAAAGGTTGGTTCTTGAACAGGGAAGTGGCTCTAATGAAGACCTATCTGCAAGAATAATAGATTTAATTGCACCTGTTGGTAAAGGACAAAGAGGCTTAATAGTTTCACCTCCAAAAGCTGGTAAGACACTAATGCTTCAAAGTATTGCACATTCAATAACAAGTAATAATCCTGAAACAAAGTTGATAGTGCTTCTAATAGATGAGAGGCCTGAAGAAGTTACTGAGATGACAAGAACAGTAAGAGGTCAGGTTATTGCTAGCACTTTCGATGAGCCTCCATCAAGGCATGTGCAAGTTGCCGATATGGTTATCGAAAAAGCAAAAAGACTAGTTGAACATAAGCAAGACGTTGTAATTCTTCTTGATTCAATTACACGACTTGGAAGAGCCTACAACTCTGTTCAACCTGCTTCTGGAAAGATTCTGAGTGGAGGTGTTGATTCAAATGCCCTTGAAAGACCAAAGAGATTCTTTGGTGCGGCAAGGAATTTGGAAGAAGGCGGGAGTCTAACAATTTTAGCAACAGCTCTTGTTGATACAGGTTCCAAAATGGATGAGGTTATTTATGAAGAGTTCAAAGGTACTGGAAATATGGAAATTCATCTTGAAAGAAAAATTGCTGAAAAGAGAATTTATCCTGCTATCAATGTGAGAAGATCAGGAACTAGAAGAGAAGATCTTTTGACTTCCGAGGAAGAGCTAAGATTAATGTGGGCTGTTAGAAAGGTAACCGATCCTATGGATGACTCGCAAGGAATAGAATTCTTAATTGATAGACTAAAATCATTTAAAACCAACTTAGAGTTTTTTGATTCTATGAAAACTGGTAATGGAAAAAAGAAATCTAAGTAAGTTTTAATATTTCAGTCTCGAAGTTATCAGAAAAATAGTTTAGCTTATAATTCTCAAAGCCCAACGAGTCAACATAATCCTTAATTCTTGTTGAGATAGTAATAAATTTGCTATTCATATTTGGATTATAAATTTCTTGGAAATATATTTCCGCAGCCATTCTGCTAGGAAAGATTACAAAATCTGCATTTTCAAAGTCCTTAACAAGATTTGAATAAGACGAAAATCTTATACGTTGATAATTCTGAATAGTATCAACTTCAGCTCCCTCTTCCTTAAGATAATCAGAAACAATATTTAATCCACCTTCACCCTTAACAATTAAGAACTTCCCAAGATCAATTCTGCTCTTAATTAATTTTTTTAAACCCTCAGATCCAGGATCTTTAGGTATTTTTGAAGAAATCCCTTTTGCATTTAAAGAAGATTGCGTTCCAGGCCCCATTGCAAAGACATTTTTGTCTCTTAAACCCTCATGATGATTAAAAAATTTAACGGAGGGAGTGCTTTGGAATATAACATTAGTATAACTAGAAATATCTATTGAGTGTTCTATAAAAGAAAGCTCAAAAAGAGGAATATTTTTTATATTCTTTCTTTTAACAAAATTAAAAGTATTGTTTGCTCTTGTATCAATTATGTTCATTTAGTAATCTTAAACCATCTAATTCTTCAAAGCGCTTAAAGGCATCTTTTGCATTAACTGCAGAAAATTTTATAAACTCTTTTTTACCATATACCTCTGCTTGCAGTACGTCATCCCTATAATCTACCGCAACCGCTGAGTTACAATCTGCATCAATAAGATTGAGGAAATGATTACACTCATTGATCTTTCTTTTCATTACATCATCGTTTAAAGGTCCCAACAGTTTATGTATTTTCTCACTTTCCTTGTTGAATCGTAAACAGATTGACCCTTGAGAAATGCTTGTAAGATGTTCAAGCTCTAAGTAATTGAGATTAAGCTTAAGTCTTTCGCAACCAGCCTTTGCAAGAATAATGCAATCATATTCACCTTCATTCAATTTTTTTATTCTTGTATCAACATTACCGTTAAGATTAGCAATTTCTGTAGCCTCCAGAAAGAATTTAGATTGGAGCTTTCGCCTTAAGCTTGAGGTGCCAATTTTCATGTTTCTTTCAAACACAGGATCCATATTTTCTCTAAATATTAGGATGTCATTTCGCGAGTTATATTTTTCATCACCTTGGACTAAGTCATTAGATATATATATTTCATCAAGATCAGAAAAATTCGAGACTGCTGGCATATCTTTTGCAGAATGGACCGCAATATCTATTTTTTTATCCACAATAAGATTGTCTATATCTTCAACAAAGTTTTTTTTATCAAACTGAACTTTATTCTCTCTGCTCTTCTTATCGCCCTGTGTGTCTACCTCTACAATTTCAAAATTAGATACACGAATGCTTTTCATGGCAATTTCTACCTGTTTTAATGCTAGCTTTGAGGTTCTTGATCCAATTTTGATTGTCATTTTTCTAATAAAAGCCCCTCAGCATCTCCTACACTTTTTGACTTAAGCAACTTCAATGAATCAGGAATTTCTATTTTATCAAAAGTGCTTTTTTCAAAGTATATTAGTATGCCTTTTTTTATTTTTATGGATTCTAAGGAACAAAGGAGATTCTGAATTCTTTCATCAAAAAATGGTGGATCAAATAATATTAAATCAAACTCTTTCACACTGTCTTCCTTCAACCAATCAAAAGCATTTTTGATTTTTATTTCGCATTTATCAGAAATATTTAACCTCTCAAGATTGGCCTCGATACTTTTAGCAAACTTTGGTGTTTTTTCTATGAATGTAACTGATTGAGCTCCTCTCGATATTGCCTCTATACCAAGTGCCCCAGATCCAGAAAAACAATCAGCACAATTAAAGCCAGCGATCTCAAAATTTAACCAATTAAAAAGAATCTCTCTTAATTTATTTGATGTTGGCCTAAGTTTGGATGAGGAGGGAAAAGAAATGTGATTTCCTTTTAAAGTGCCGCCAATTATTCTTATTTTAGAAGTTTTCAAAACAAATCTTCTACAAATTGCCTTAAATTATCTCTCGCTCTTTTAACTGACCTTACTGGAATTGGCATTTCACTACTAGGGAGTGCTAAAGCAACATCCATTTTTTTTGAAATACTGCTTATACCATGTAAAAAAGACCAAATATGAATTGCTTTATTGGACGCACTTAGATCATTTAGGCTTCTATCATGCTCTTTTACTGACTCTAAAAGAGTTTGAAAAGAACTATCAGCAACTTTCAGTATTTTAGGAAATTTTAGAAATTCAACAACGGACTGGCTAAAAAGTAGGTCATAAATGTTCTTATTCTCAAAAGCAAACCTTAGATAGTTATCACATTTATCAAAAATATTAGCTTCTGGATTCCCCTCAACAAAAATATTGAATTCAATAAATCCTTTTACAACAACATCCGCTAACAGATGTTCCTTTGTTTCATAATGCCGATAAATTGCTGTTGCAGAAACATCACAATTCTCAGCAATAGTTCTTAAGCTCATTGCAGCATAGCCATTCTCAGAAACAAAATTATAGGCAGAATTAAGAATCTCATCACTTAAATTCCCGTGGTGATAATTATTGTTAGCAGTATTCATTATGTTGACAGTGTTAACTTATAATATATACTTTATGTTTACACCGTAAACATTATGACAACTAATAAGCAATTTTGCAAAATATTTATATTTTTTGGAATTTCTTTATCTTTTTTATTGAATGCTGATCAGCAACTTGAAGTGCTAGAAGTTAAAACAAGTAGTTCATATGAGATCTCAAAAAACCTTCCTGGAGAACTATTACCTTTTCAACAATCAAAAATTGCCTTTGAAATTACAGGGAGAATCTTATCAATTTCTGCAGATATTGGAGATAAGGTTAAAAAAGGTGATTTGCTTGCGCAGCTTGATGATAGTGAAATCAATGCAAGCCTTGAACAAGCACTTGCTAGACTAGATTTAGCTAATCAAGTTTTAAAAAGATTTGAGGATTTAAGAAAGAAAGGATACATTTCGATCCAAGACTATGATGAAGCAAAATCTGAATACTTAGTTGCAAAATCTCAAGTTAAATTTTTTGAAGTAAAAAAATCTCAAACTGTCTTAAGAGCTCCTTATGATGGATTTATCCAAAATAGGTTTGTTGATGAGGGCACTGTTATAAATGGAAGTAATCCAATATTAGAAATACTTGATGCAAATAAAGTTGAAGCTCATGTTTCAATTCCTGAAAATCTAATTACAAATCTTGTAATGTTAAATGATTATACTTTTCAAATAGGACAAAAAACTGTTTTTGGTAAATTAAAAAGACTGGCTCCAATGGCAGCTAGTGGATCAAACAGCAGGTTAGCTATATTTGAGCTTAATGATTTTTTTATTCCTGGATCATTGATTGATTTGATAATAAAAATTAATAGAAATGAAAAGGGTATATGGCTTCCCATAAATTCATTATCACAATCTGAGCAAGGTCTCTGGTCGGTATATACGGTATCGAATGACGGGTTTAATACTGTCGAGAAAGATATAGTTCAAATTATTCATTTTGAAAATAATTATGCTTTTGTTTCAGGAACTTTAAAAGATGGTGATTTGGTAATTTTAGGTGGTTTATCTAAAATCATAGAGGGTCAAACTCTTTAGTAAAATGAGTCTAATTAAAGTTTTTCTAGAAAGACCAAGAATACTTATTCTCACCTTAATATTTTTTCTGTTAGTAGGCTATTCAGGCTTCAACAACATCCCAAGACAAGAAATGCCTGAGCTTGCAGAGAGGTGGGGAGTAGTCATACAGGTCTATCCTGGAGCTTCACCAGACAGAATTGAAACACAAGTTACAGAAACTCTTGAAATTAAGTTAAGAGAAATCCCAGAGATAAGAAATTTAAATTCAAATATAAGACAGGGATCAGCAACTACGCTTGTAGAATTAAAAGATGAAGTATCATTTGATCAAGTAGAAAAGGTTTGGAGTGAGGTTCAAGATAAGATTGATCTTGCTAAACAAGAAATTCCAAATAATGCACAACTTGAGCTCAGTCGAAACTCAGGACCACCAATATCAGCACTTTACTCTATTTTGTGGAAGGGAGATGGCGAACCACCTCTTATTCTTATGTCAAGGTTGGCTGAGCAGCTAAAAAGAAAACTTGCATATTTGGGATCAACAGAAGGAGTAGAAATTCACGGTGAGGCTAATGAAGAAATTGTAGTTGAAATAGATTCGAGAAAGTTATCAAATCTTGGTATCTCATTTCAAACTTTATCAAGTTTAGTTGCATCATTTGATAATAAAAGGTCTGTAGGCTTAATTTCAAGCAATGATAAAGAAATCCTTATAAGACCAAAGGATAATTTGAAAACTATTTCACAACTTGAAGATATACCAATAGCAAAAGAGGAATCTCAATTAATTAAGCTTTCTGATATAGCAAGTATTTCTCAGCAAGCGGTTACTCCTATAGAAAGCTTCTCAATTGTAGACGGTTTTCCTGCTGTAATTGTTCAAGTTACCGGCTCATTCAATCAAAGGGTGGATGAATATGTTTCGAGTGCAAATGATGTTGTTGAAAGCTTTAAAAGCGATCTTCCTGAAGAAATAGTTGTTTTACCAATATATGAAGAATCTCTTTATGTTGAGAAAAGATTTGATGAGTTAACTTCAAGTATAGGATTTGCACTTTTTTTAGTCCTAGCATTGAGTGCATTCCTATTGGGGTTAAGATCAGCAATATTAGTAGCATTAATCCTACCCTTAACGCTATGCTCAGTTTTATTTATCTGTCAACTAACAGGATTACCTCTGCACCAGACTTCAACAACTGGAATGATAATTGCCTTGGGACTTTTAATAGATAATGCAATTATAGTTGTCGAGGACTATAGATATAGAAGGCTTGATGGCATGAGCTCTAAGCAAGCAATTTTTAAGTCTGTTAGACATTTGTTTTTACCACTTCTTGCAGCGACTGCAACTACCGCATTAGCATTTATGCCTATTGCAGTTGGAGAGGGGCCAAGCAATGAATATGTTGGTGGAATGGCAAAAACATTAATTATGGCTGTTACTTCATCACTTTTCCTTTCTTTAACTGTTGTTCTTCCTGCTCTTCATTATTTAGAAAAGATGCCTATTTTTTCTTCAGACTTTTTTAGTCAAGGATACTCAAGTGATAAACTCTATAAATACTATAGGTCTTCATTATTCTGGGCTTTATCTAAACCAAGAAGAGCTATAACAGTTTCATTTACTTTACCTTTTCTAGGCTTTTTATTATTTAGCACTCTGGATAGAGATTTTTTTCCAGCAAATGATAGAAATATGTTTCAAGTGAGAGTTGAGCTACCCAAGAACAGTTCTGTGAATGCAACTATTGATAAAGTTAAAGCTATCAGAGAACAGCTTTCCAAATATGATTTTATAGAAGGTGATTTTTGGTTTGTAGGCAGAAAACTTCCAAGAGTTTTAGGAAATGTTGTTGGAGGAAATAGCGAATTAGGAAGCAACAATGAAGCAAATGCGGTCTATTTTACTTCAAGCTACTGGACCATGAAAAACAACATTGACATGATTGCAAAAGAGCTAGTTAAAAATAATCCAGAAGTGAGGATTATAGTTGATCAATTTTCTTCTGGCCCACCAGTTTTTGCTGATATTGAATATCAAATATTAGGAGAAGATCAAGATATACTAACTGAGCTTGGCAACAGATTGGAACTTATTTTAAGTAAAGCTCCTGATGTCTATCTTACCCGCTCTCAATCAAACGAATATGAAACAAACCTTGAGATTGATTTTGATAATTCAAGTATTGCCTATTCTTCCAGCGATATGGACTCACTAATAAATGAAATTAATTTTGCGAGTAATGGAGTAGTTATTGGTTCTATGCTCGATGGGAGTAAAGAGTTACCAATTAGATTAAAAAGAGGGGAAGAAGCTTCATCAGATATATCTCAAGCATCACTCTTATCAATTTCTGGTAAAAATGGCATTGAATACATTGAAAATTTTTCTGATATAAAACTTTCAAGGAAACTTGGAGCCTTCTCAAGGTACAAAGGTGAAAGAGAGAATGGAGTTAAGGCATGGACATGGCCAAGATCTCTTCCATCTGTTTCTGAAGAGTATCTTCGTGAAGATATTCTAAATTTCAAAGTAAATCTCCCTTCTGGATATAGGTTAGAGCAAGCAGGAGAGGCTGCTGAAAGTGCGGAATCTAATGCACAATTATTTGCATCAGCAATTGTTTTTTTTATTTTAATTCTTGTTGGGCTAGTTTTCGCATTGAATTCTTTCAGGCAGACACTTTTAATATCCTCGGTAGCAGGATTATGTATTGGTTTAGCAATACTCGGCCTAGTAGTAGGAATGCAGAATTTTGGTTTTATAGGTCTTGTAGGCGCTATTGGTTTAGCTGGGCTGGCAATAAATGACTCAATTGTTGTTTTAGCAGCGCTTAAAGAAGATTCTGAGAAGGGTAATTATGATTTGCATGGAGTAATTCAAACTGTCAGTAGAGCCACAAGACATATTATTACTACAACAGCTACAACAATTGGAGGTTTATTCCCTTTGATACTCTCAAGCATTTTTTTCCAACCATTAGCATGGGCAATGTCTGTTGGTGTTATTGGGGCATCCTTAATAGCATTGTTCTATATTCCAGCTATGTTTATGATTTTGAGAAAGATACCTCAAACTATTTAATACACTGTTCAGAGCAAAAATATTTATTTCTTCTTTTAATAGCTAAGTTTTTTGGTACAAAAGTACCACAGCTTTCACAAGACCACATTTCATTATTAATAGCCTTTTTAGCTTTTTTTGATTCTTTAAGAAATCTAATAAAAAATAAGATTATTAGCAGTAATGGAAGAATTATTTTCAATTACTTGTAAATGCAGCATAAGCGACTGCGGGAAGGATGAGAGAACCCAAATCTAGATCTGCTAAAGACCCTCTTTTATTATCTTTTTCTGGTGGAGGAGGGTTTAGTGCAAGTAGTTTTTCAGTATCTTTCATAAGCTCTTCGTAACCGAGCTCTTGATAAGATGTTTTTAATATTTGAAGCGCTCTGTGATTTTGATCTGAGTTCGGTATATTTTCTAAAACATAGGAAGCTCTTCTAATTGCAGCAACATAAGCTTTCCTTGTTACATAATAATCTGCAGCTGCTAGCTCATTGCTTGCAACAAGATTTCTCAGATAAATTAGTCTTTGTTGGGCGTAAGGAGCATATTGACTCTCAGGAAATCGTGTTAGAAATTCTGTTAACTCAGAAAAGGCTAGCTTCGCTCCAGAAACATCTCGAGCTGAGAGATCAGTATCAGTTAACCTAGCCAAAAGCCCAGTATCTCTGGTATAACTTGATAGTCCTTTCATAAAATAAGCATAATCTATATTTGGATGTCGTGGATGAAGTCTAATAAATCTCTCTGCAGATGAATGCGCTGCCTCGGTTTCGCTATTCATAAAATAACAATATACCAAGTCTATTTGAGCTTGCTCAGCAAATTTACCGAACGGATATTGTGTTTCGATCCTTTGCAAGGACTCTATTGCACCAAAATAATTATTAACCTTAATTCTTCTTTGTGCCTGGTCATAATATACTTTTTCGGGCCTTTCAATCTCAACCTCATCTTTGCTGCACGATGAAATAGAAAAAGCAAATGCAAAAAATACAGGAAGTAATAAAATATTTCTTAGATTTCTACTCATGGATGTTATTTTACTCTAATATTTGATTATAAATCCTAAAAAAAGTTCATTATGTCAATAACAAAAAAAGTCCCAAAGGATTTAGTGAATTTGAGACTTGATAAAGTATCAGCTGTTTTATTTGAAGATTTTTCTAGAACAAAGCTCAAGGAGTTGATCATTAGTGGCAATTTACTTTTAAATGGGGAAATTGCTTCTCCAAGAGAGAAGGTAAATCTCTATGATGAAATTGAAGTTAACGCAGTTAATGTAAGTTCAACTAAATGGCATGCAGAGAAAATAGATTTTGATGTTATTCAAGAAACTAAAGATTTTTTAATTATCAATAAACCAATAAATTTGGTAATACATCCTGGAGCAGGTATTTCTAGTGGAACGCTTGCAAATGGTCTTCTTTATAGATTTCCTGAACTTGAGAATCTACCTCGAGCAGGTATTGTGCATCGTTTAGACAAAGATACATCAGGATTATTGGTGGTAGCGAAGAATGAGAAGTTTAGACTATATTTCATAGATCTTCTGCAATCTAGGAGAGTACAAAAAAATTATAGAGCAATTGCAGTTGGAACCTTAAGAGGTAATCTTGAAATCAATAAACCAATTGGCAGAGATAAAAATAATAGGACTAAAATGTCATGTAGAGACGACGGAAAAGAGGCTATTACAAATGTTAAATGTTTAGAAAGCTATGGAGGATATTCTCTTCTAGATATACAAATAGAAACTGGCAGAACACATCAAATAAGAACTCACCTTGCATACAAAAAGCTTCCTTTAGTTGGAGATAAAACTTATAACGATAGAAATATTATTGCTAAAAATACATCGGATGAGCTCAAAGATTTCATTAGATCTTTTCCAAGACAAGCACTTCATGCACATAAAATCAGCTTTAAACTCCCCAACAGTGAAGAAAGGGTAGAATTCAAGAGTAAATTGCCAAAAGATTTGAAAGAATTGATAACAGTACTGGAAAGATTTAATATTTCTTGAAAAATGCTAAAAAAGCTTGTTTTTACAAGCAATTTTAATGTATAAACCTCAAGCTAAAAGTTTTTATTATGAAAATCGCAGGAAATGACATATTAATTCAATCTCTTATTAAGGAGGAAGTTGAATATATTTTTGGTTACCCCGGAGGCGCAGCATTACATATTTATGATGCGATTTTTAATCAAAATCAGATTCAGCATATTTTAGTGAGACATGAACAAGGGGCTACACATGCTGCTGATGGATATGCAAGAGCTACAGGAAAACCTGGAGTTGTTTTAGTTACATCTGGTCCTGGAGCAACAAACGCTATAACTGGGATTGCAACAGCATTTATGGACTCCATACCAATGATAATAATATCTGGGCAGGTGGCAAAACATTTAATTGGTACCGATGCTTTTCAAGAGACAGATATGATTGGCATTTCTCGCCCAATTGTAAAACATAGTTTTTCAGTTGAATCAGCAGAAGATATTCCTGAAATAGTGAAGCAAGCTTTCTATATAGCAACCTCAGGTAGACCGGGTCCTGTTGTAATAGATGTTCCAAAAGATACAACTTCTCCTGACGAACTTTTCGATTTTGTATATCCAGATTCGGCTCATATAAGATCTTATAATCCTCCAATTTCTCCAGAAAAAAAGCAGATTGAAAGAGCTGTAGAAGCAATGCTTAAAGCTAGGCAGCCTGTAATATATGCGGGTGGTGGAGCTATCAATAGTAATGCTTCGTCTGAACTAATAAAACTTAACGATATCTTAGATTTTCCTGTGACAAATACCTTGATGGGTCTAGGAGTTTATCCAGCAACACATAAAAGATTTTTAGGAATGCTTGGTATGCATGGAACTTATCAAGCTAATATGGCTATGCATAATGCAGACCTTATTATCGCTATTGGGGCAAGATTTGACGATAGGATAACAAATACTCCAAAACTTTTTGCTCCAAATGCAAAAATTATTCACTTTGATGTTGATCAATCATCAGTTTCAAAAATTATTGAAGCAAACATTGCAGTGTTTGGACAAGTGAAAGATTCACTCCAAGAAATATTAAATGAGCTTGAGTCAAGAAGAAATGAAATAGATGAAAAAAAATTAGATGATTGGAAACAGCAAATTAAATATTGGAAGGAAAAGCATGGCTTAGATCACAAAATGCATTTATCTGAGTCAAATGAACACCCAATAATGCCTCAGGCAGTAGTACAGCATGTTTATAACATTACAAATGGAGATGCATTTATAACCTCAGATGTTGGACAGCACCAAATGTTTGCAGCTCAGTACTATCATTTCGACGAGCCAAGGAAATGGATAAATTCTGGAGGCCTTGGCACTATGGGATTTGGTTTACCTGCCGCATTGGGAGTTAAGTTAGCATTTAGGGACTCTGAGGTGGTATGTATTACTGGTGAAGGAAGTATTCAAATGTGCATACAGGAGCTTTCTACATGCACACAATATAATTTGCCAATAAAAATAATAAATATAAATAATGAGGCTCTTGGAATGGTCAAACAATGGCAGGATATGAATTATAGTGGCCGACATTCTGAAAGTACTTATCAAAGCTCTTTACCTAATTTTGTTGAGTTAGTTGAATCATATGGGCATGTGGGTATAAAAATTGAAAAGAATTCAGATCTTAAAAAAGGACTTGAGGAGGCATTTGCTATAAAGGATAAATTGGTCTTTGTTGATGTTTATGTAGATCCAGATGAGCATGTTTATCCAATGCTTGTTGCACCGAATGGAAGCCTGAAAGATATGTGGCTAAGCAAGGACAATAAAGTGTAATGCAAAGAGAATTATCAATAATTTTAGAGAACAAACCAGGCGCCCTCGTGAGAGTGGTTGGACTGTTCCATCAAAGAGGGTATAACATCGAAAGTCTCCATGTTGATCCTGTCACAGATCTAACAAAATTTAGATACATTGAAGAGAGATTGGATTTAAAGCTTGAAGAAAACGAAGTTTCTCACCTTTTAATTAAAACTACTGTTAGTGACAATTTACTCAGACAGATTTTGAGACAAATCAATAAATTAATTGACGTACTATTGGCCGAGGAAAATTTAGATACATGAAGATATATTATGATGAAGATGCAAATCTTGAAATAATCAAAAACCTTAAGGTTACAATTGTAGGTTATGGTTCCCAAGGTCATGCACATGCAAACAACCTTAGAGACTCTGGAGTTGACGTTACAGTTGGTCTCAGAGAAGGATCAAGCTCTTGGAAAAAAGCTGAGTCATCAGGGTTAAAAGTATCTAAAGTTGAAGACTCTGTTAAAGATTCTGACTTAGTAATGATTCTTGCTCCAGATGAATTCCAGAGTGATTTATATACCAAGAAGATAGAGGAAAATTTGAAAAAAGGTGCTATTTTGGCATTTGCTCATGGATTTAATATACATTTTAAAAAAATAAATCCATCAAGTGATGTAAGCATAATCATGATTGCGCCCAAAGGCCCTGGACATACTGTTAGAAGCACATATTTATCTGGTGGAGGAGTCCCTTCATTAATTGCAGTCTATAAAGATGCTATTACTGGCAAAGATTACAATGCAAAAGATGTTTGTCTATCTTATGCCAAAGCTAATGGTGGAACTAGAGCAGGTGTATTAGAAACATCATTTAGAGAAGAAACGGAAACAGATCTTTTTGGAGAACAGGCTGTTCTTTGTGGCGGAATGACTGCATTAATTAAAGCGGGGTATGAAACTTTAGTTGAAGCTGGTTATAGTCGTGAGATGGCATATTTCGAATGTTTGCATGAAACAAAGCTTATCGTAGATCTTCTTCATGAAGGTGGAATATCAAATATGCATTATTCAATATCTAATACAGCAGAATTTGGAGATTATGCAACTGGTCCGAGAATAATTACAGATGAAACCAAAAAAGAAATGAAAAGAGTTTTAGAAGATATTCAATCTGGAGCATTTGCAGATAGGTTTTTAGATGATTCTAGGCAGAGTAATGATGGATCTGGTGGACCTTTTTTAAAAGATAATAGAGAAAAAATCA
This sequence comes from uncultured SAR86 cluster bacterium, assembly GCA_902538705.1. Taxonomy (GTDB): domain Bacteria; phylum Pseudomonadota; class Gammaproteobacteria; order Magnimaribacterales; family D2472; genus CACNXK01. Next base: position 18,782 of record CACBGD010000011.1, read on the forward strand.
AAGAACATTCAATAGAATCTGTAGGAAAAGAGCTAAGATCAAAAATGAAATTTTTGAGTGAAAAAAAGCTTGTTGATAAAGAAAAAAATTAAGTAAAAAAAGTATTTCCTTTTCGTTGGAATAACGTGTAGAATTCACCTTCCGGCCTTGAGCCGGCAGTTCTTTAAACATATTTGGTTACTCGTGTGGGTGTTCAAAATACGAGAAAATTATAAAAACTTTGTCACAGTTTTTAAACGTGACACATTGATCATAATTGAAGAGTTTGATCATGGCTCAGATTGAACGCTGGCGGTAGGCTTAACACATGCAAGTCGTGCGAGAAAGTACCTTCGGGTGCGAGTAGAGCGGCGGACGGGTGAGTAACGCGTAGGAATCTACCTAGTAGAAGGGGATAGCCCGAGGAAACTCGGATTAATACCGTATACCTCCTTAGGGAGAAAGAGGGCTTAGCTTTGATGCTCTCGCTATTAGATGAGCCTGCGTAAGATTAGCTTGTTGGTGAGGTAATGGCTCACCAAGGCGACGATCTTTAGCTGGTCTGAGAGGACGATCAGCCACATTGGGACTGAGACACGGCCCAGACTCCTACGGGAGGCAGCAGTGGGGAATATTGGACAATGGGCGCAAGCCTGATCCAGCCATACCGCGTGTGTGAAGAAGGCTTTCGGGTTGTAAAGCACTTTAAGTAAGGAGAAAAAGATTGCAGTTAATACCTGCTATCCGTGATGTTACTTACAGAATAAGGACCGGCTAATTCCGTGCCAGCAGCCGCGGTAATACGGAAGGTCCAAGCGTTAATCGGAATTACTGGGCGTAAAGCGCGCGTAGGTGGTTTTTTAAGTTGGATGTGAAAGCCCTGGGCTCAACCTAGGAACTGCATCCAAAACTAGATGACTAGAGTACGAAAGAGGGAAGTAGAATTCACAGTGTAGCGGTGGAATGCGTAGATATTGTGAAGAATACCAATGGCGAAGGCAGCTTCCTGGTTCAGTACTGACACTAAGGTGCGAAAGCGTGGGTAGCGAACAGGATTAGATACCCTGGTAGTCCACGCCGTAAACGATGACAACTAGCTGTTGGGAGACAAGATCTCTCAGTGGCGCAGCTAACGCTTTAAGTTGTCCGCCTGGGGAGTACGGCCGCAAGGTTAAAACTCAAATGAATTGACGGGGACCCGCACAAGCGGTGGAGCATGTGGTTTAATTCGATGCAACGCGAAAAACCTTACCTACTCTTGACATACTTGGAAGCTCTTGTAATGAGAGTGTGCTTTTAGAGCCAAGATACAGGTGCTGCATGGCTGTCGTCAGCTCGTGTCGTGAGATGTTGGGTTAAGTCCCATAACGAGCGCAACCCTTACCCTTATTTGCCAGCGGTTCGGCCGGGAACTATAAGGGGACTGCCGGTGACAAACCGGAGGAAGGTGAGGACGACGTCAAGTCATCATGGCCCTTACGAGTAGGGCTACACACGTGCTACAATGGGGAATACAGACGGACGCTAAAGCGTGAGCTGGTGCTAATCCTAAAAAATTTCTCGTAGTCCGGATTGCAGTCTGCAACTCGACTGCATGAAGTCGGAATCGCTAGTAATCGCGAATCAGCATGTCGCGGTGAATACGTTCTCGGGTCTTGTACACACCGCCCGTCACACCATGGAAGTGTGTTGCACCAGAAGTAGGTAGTCTAACCTTCGGGAAGGCGCTTACCACGGTGTGATCCATGACTGGGGTGAAGTCGTAACAAGGTAGCCGTAGGGGAACCTGTGGCTGGATCACCTCCTTAAAAATAATTTTGTATTTGAGGCCCACACGAGTAACCAAATTTAAAGAATGTGTTATGTATGATCTTTGGTATGTAATTTTCTTGTATAAAATTAATTTTTATACATAGATCACTGCAAGTAATTAAAAGTAATTAATATATTTTATTAAGTTACTCTCAAAAAAACCTATAACCTTTTTAAGGTTATATGATCAAGTAAAGGAAGAGCACAAGGCGGATGCCTTGGCAGCTGAAGGCGATGAAGGACGTAGTAACCTGCGATAAGCTTCGGGGAGTTGGTAAACAAGCTTCGATCCGGAGATGTCCGAATGGGAAAACCCAATATACATAAGTGTATTATTCTATTCTGAATTCATAGGAATAGAAGGCAAACCTAGGGAACTGAAACATCTAAGTACCTAGAGGAAAAGAAATCAATTGATATTCCGTTAGTAGCGGCGAGCGAAAGCGGATCAGCCCTTAAGCTTTAATTAATTTAACAAAACATTCTGGAAAGTATGGCCATAGTAGGTGATAGCCCTGTATGTGAAAAGTTTTTTAAAGTGAAATCGAGTAGGTCGGGACACGTGAAATCTTGACTGAATATGGGGGGACCATCCTCCAAGGCTAAATACTCTCAGCTGACCGATAGTGAACCAGTACCGTGAGGGAAAGGCGAAAAGAACCCCGGCGAGGGGAGTGAAATAGAACCTGAAACCTTGTGCTTACAAGCAGTAGGAGCCCACTTGTTGGGTGACTGCGTACCTTTTGTATAATGGGTCAACGACTTAATTTTAGTAGCAAGCTTAACTGTTTAAGGTAGGCGCAGGGAAACCGAGTCTTAATAGGGCGCCAAGTTGCTGGAATTAGACCCGAAACCGGGTGATCTATCCATGGCCAGGGTGAAGGTCAGGTAACACTGACTGGAGGCCCGAACCCACTTATGTTGAAAAATGAGGGGATGAGCTGTGGATAGGAGTGAAAGGCTAATCAAACCCGGAGATAGCTGGTTCTCATCGAAAACTATTTAGGTAGTGCCTCATGTATTACCATTGGGGGTAGAGCACTGTTTCGGCTAGGGGGTCATCCCGACTTACCAAACCGATGCAAACTCCGAATACCAATGAGTATGAGCATGGGAGACAGACTGCGGGTGCTAACGTCCGTAGTCGAGAGGGAAACAACCCAGACTGTCAGCTAAGGTCCCAAATTATGATTAAGTGGGAAACAATGTGGGAAGGCACAAACAGCTAGGAGGTTGGCTTAGAAGCAGCCACCCTTTAAAGAAAGCGTAACAGCTCACTAGTCGAGTCGGCCTGCGTGGAAGATATAACGGGGCTAAATCATAAACCGAAGCTACAGATCTTTTTAAGATGGTAGATGAGCGTTCTGTAAGCCGCTGAAGGTAAGCTGTGAGGCGAACTGGAGGTATCAGAAGTGCGAATGTTGACATGAGTAACGATCAAAGAGGTGAAAAACCTCTTCGCCGAAAAACTAAGGGTTCCTGTCCAACGCTAATCGAGGCAGGGTGAGTCGGCTCCTAAGGCGAGGGCGAAAGCCGTAGTCGATGGGAAACAGGTTAATATTCCTGTACTTTTTACAACTGCGATGGGGTGACGGAGAAGGTTAGACTATCACGGCGTTGGTTGTCCGTGTTTAAGACTGTAGACTGACAATTTAGGTAAATCCGGATTGTTAAGGTCGAGAGTTGATGACGATTACCTATTGGTAAGAAGTAGTTAATACCATGCTTCCAGGAAAAACCTCTAAGCTTCAGGTTGTAAGAAACCGTACCCGAAACCGACACAGGTGGTTAGGTAGAGAATACCAAGGTGTTTGAGAGAACTTGGGTGAAGGAACTAGGCAAAATGACACCGTAACTTCGGGAGAAGGTGTGCCGTAGTTAGTGATTAGACTTGCTCTATGAGCTGATTATGGTCGAAGATACCAGGTGGCTGCGACTGTTTACTAAAAACATAGCACTCTGCAAACTCGTAAGAGGACGTATAGGGTGTGACGCCTGCCCGGTGCCGGAAGGTTAATTGATGAAGTTAGCTTCGGCGAAGCTTCTGATCGAAGCCCCGGTAAACGGCGGCCGTAACTATAACGGTCCTAAGGTAGCGAAATTCCTTGTCGGGTAAGTTCCGACCTGCACGAATGGCGTAACGATGGCCACACTGTCTCCACCCAAGACTCAGTGAAATTGAAATCGCTGTTAAGATGCAGTGTACCCGCAGCTAGACGGAAAGACCCCGTGCACCTTTACTACAGGTTCACACTGGACTTTGACTTTATTTGTGTAGGATAGGTGGGAGACTTTGAAGCCAAAACGCTAGTTTTGGTGGAGTCGTCCTTGAAATACCACCCTTGTAAAATTGAGGTTCTAACTTAGGCCCATTATCTGGGTTGAGGACAGTGTGTGCTGGGTAGTTTGACTGGGGCGGTCTCCTCCCAAAGAGTAACGGAGGAGTACGAAGGTATCCTCAACACGGTCGGACATCGTGTGCAGAGTATAAAGGCAGAAGGATGCTTGACTGCGAGATCGACGGATCGAGCAGGTAGGAAACTAGGTCTTAGTGATCCGGTGGTTCTGAATGGAAGGGCCATCGCTCAACGGATAAAAGGTACGCCGGGGATAACAGGCTGATACCCCCCAAGAGTTCACATCGACGGGGGTGTTTGGCACCTCGATGTCGGCTCATCACATCCTGGGGCTGGAGCAGGTCCCAAGGGTATGGCTGTTCGCCATTTAAAGTGGTACGCGAGCTGGGTTTAGAACGTCGTGAGACAGTTCGGTCCCTATCTGCTGTGGGCGTCGGAAATTTGAGGGAAGCTGATCCTAGTACGAGAGGACCGGATTGGACGAACCTCTGGTGTTCCGGTTGTCACGCCAGTGGCATTGCCGGGTAGCTATGTTCGGAAAGGATAACCGCTGAAAGCATCTAAGCGGGAAGCCTCTCCCAAGATTAAATTTCCCAGAAACTTCGGTTTCCTAAAGAGTCGTCATAGACTATGACGTTGATAGGCGAGATGTGTAAGCGCTGTGAGGCGTTGAGCTAACTCGTACTAATAACTCGTGAGACTTGATCATGTAACCTTAAGAAGGATTTACATGTTGTGAAGTAACTTAATATTTAAACTTAAGTGATCATAAATTGCATACCAGTTTGCCTGATGACAATAGCAGTTTGGTACCACCTGATTCCATTTCGAACTCAGAAGTGAAACGAACTAGCGCCGATGGTAGTGCAGGGTCTCCCTGTGTGAGAGTAGGACATCGTCAGGCTTTTAATTATGAAAAGCTCTCAAGAAATTGAGAGCTTTTTTTGTTTTAGGCTAGATTTATTATTAAAAGTACTGATAATTTAACTATGAACATTAAAGAAGATTTTAGATTAGCTTTGAGAGAGCTTGTTTACCCTGTCTGCATTGTATCTGCACATAATGATGAAACTAAAGAAAATCATGCAATAACTGTTTCATCAGTAACATCATTATCATTTGATCCACCTTCCATCCTTGTTTGTATAAATAAGGATTCAAGTATTCACTCATCTTTAAAAAAAGATTCAAATTTTAATATAAGCTTTTTGTCGTCTTCACAATCGGAAATATCAAATCTCTGCGGAACAGATGAACTTTCTAATAAAAGATTTGATAATGATTTTTGGAATTTTAAGAATAAAGTTGGTTTCATAAAGAATTCACAGTCCGTAATCTCTTGTATCGTTGAAGAAATCACCTGTTATGGGTCTCATAGTGTTTTTATTGGGATTGTTGTTGATGTTTTTAAAAATGATGATACAAAACCTCTTCTTTACGGAAAGGGCAAGTATTTGGATATATAGAAATGCTTGTTGGTTTAACTGGAGGAATAGGATCTGGCAAAAGCTTAGCTGGAGATTTTTTTAAAAGTAAAAAGATCGATGTTATTGATGCAGATGATCTTGCTTATATTGCTCTCGCCAAAGAAGGAAAAGGATATAAGAATTTCTTAGATGTTTTTGGAAAAACTTTTCTAGATGAAAATTCTAAAATAGATAGAAAGGCTCTTCGAGAGCATATTTTCAAAAATCCAGAAATGAAAAACAAACTCGAATCAATAGTTCATCCAATTGTTCAAGATGGTATATTGGATTTTATTAATAAATCGCAAAGCAGATATAGAATCATTATTGTTCCTCTTATTGCTGAAACAAAAAGTTCTTCATTCTATGATCGTGTATTAGCAATAGAATGTAAGAAAGAGATCCAAATAGAAAGAGCCTCAAAAAGAGATAGCTCAAATGAGAAGCAAATCTTAAAAATAATCAAATCTCAGGCCTCAACTGAGGATAGAAATAAAATAGCTAATGATGTTATCAAAAACAATGGAACAAAAGAGGAATTTATAAAGCTTCTAGAAGATGTTCACACAAAATACTTAATGCTTGCAGACAATGATTAGCTGCCCAAATTGTCAAAAAAAAGTAAGAATTGACAGTTCTAACAAGTATAGGCCTTTTTGTTCAAAGAAATGTAAGCTTATTGACCTGGGCGAGTGGGCTAATGAAGAAAAAAAGATTTCTAGACCTATCAAATCAGAAGATTTCTATGAGGATTGATCAAACATAGAAATTCCTGCTATTCCTGATGCAAAACTATTACAGGCAATCTTAAAATCATTATTTTCTAAACCGCCGATAGCATAGGTCTTTATGAATGATTTTTTAGCCATGTCTGAGAACTTTCTCCATCCTATTCCTCTTGTTACAATCTTTTCATCTATCAACTTATCTTTTATAGGTCCCAAAATACAATAATTTAAACCTAAATTACTTGCAAAGGATATCTCTTCTTCGTTGTGACAAGAGCCACCAAATATTTTTTCATTTTGAATATGTTTATGGAGATCATCCTTTTTCAATTCCATTAAAAGCGAACTTGTAAAATGTGCACCATAACTTTTAGAAACTAAATCATCCATCTGATGAAAAGAATCTAAATTATCAAAATGCAGAACACATGGCAGCTTGCCATCTAGTAATTCCATTATTTTCTTTGCTAATTTCCTATACTCTTTACTATTCAAGAATTTATTTCGGATTATAAGAAACTCAATTTCGTTAATATTTCTCCTGAATAATTCCAGACCATTTATATATAAACTTAGGTTTTCTGGAGATAGGGATGGTGTTATAGCAATAAAGCTAAATTCTTCTTCTAGAGTATTCTCCATCCGCCAGTATCAATTAAAGGTTTAGCTTTTTTATACTTAATTTCTCTAGTTTCTTCACCATTAGTGATTTTAACAAGCTCATTTCTTCCAATCTTTTCAGATGTTATAACTTGTTCAGCTTTGTTATGTTTCTTATGCTTTTGAAGACTTTGAGGTTGACCTTCACTCTTTTTTAGCTCAAGGTTCTTTTCAGCATTCTTTAGATTCTCCTTTTCAATTTTTTCTATCTCTTCTTTTGTAGCAATTTGGATATTGAATAAGATTCTTATAGTTTCTGAATTTATTTCATCCAGCATATTCTCAAACATATTAAAAGCTTCTCTTTTGTATTCGTTTTTAGGATTCTTTTGAGCATATGCTCTTAATCCAACACTTTGTCTAAGGTGATCCATTTCTGCTAAATGTTCCTTCCAGTGAACATCAAGAACTTGGAGCATGATTTGTTTTTCTAAAAGCTTCCTTTGCTCACCAATATGTTCAAATTTTGATTTATATATTTTTTGGGCTTCAGAAATAATCAAATTCTTAATTTCTTCAACACCTAAAGACTTATCATTTTCTATAATCGACTTAAACTCTTTATTAAACTGGAATGTCTCTTTTAGAAATTGATCAAGTTCTAAAGTTTTCCATTGTGATTCAACTGATTCAAATGGAATGAATGAATATATTGAATTCTCAAAGCATTCCTCAATTAGCCCATGAATTGTTTCTTCAATATTATCTTCTTCAAGTAAATCATTTCTTAGAGAATAAATTGCAGTCCTTTGATCATTCGCAACATCATCATATTCAAGCAAGTTTTTTCTAATATCAAAATTACGGTTTTCTATTCGCTTCTGAGCATTCTCAATACCACGTGAAAGCATCTTATGTTCTATGTGATCATCCCCCATTCCTATTCTTTCAAATAACGATCTTCTACTATCTGTTATAAAAAGTCTTAATAGATCATCCTCTAAAGATAAGAAGAATTGAGAGCTACCTGGATCTCCTTGTCTTCCAGACCGTCCACGAAGCTGATTGTCTATTCTCCTAGATTCATGTCTTTCAGTGCCCAATATACATAGACCACCAGCATCTAGGACCTTCTGATGATTATGCTCCCATTCTTTGTTGTCCTCTTTTTTACCACCGAGGACAATATCCGTTCCGCGACCCGCCATATTTGTAGCTATGGTAACAACACCTGGCTTGCCAGCATTTGCGATAACTTCTGCTTCTCTTTCGTGCTGTTTAGCATTTAAAACTTGATGGGGAATATTCTTTTTCTTTAGAAGATTTGAAACTTCCTCAGAGGATTCAACTGAAACTGTTCCAACGAGAACTGGAACATGACTCTCCCTAAGGCTATGAATCTTCTTTATAAGAGCTTTATACTTTGCAGTTTTAGAGAGAAACACAAGATCATCTTGGTCATCTCTGATCATTTTTTTATTTGTTGGTATTACAACTACATTTAGACCATAGATTTGATTGAACTCTAATGCCTCAGTATCAGCAGTACCGGTCATTCCGGATAAGGTATCAAAAAGCCTAAAGAAATTTTGGAAAGTAGTAGATGCAAGAGTTTGCGACTCTCTCTGAATGGTTACATTTTCCTTACATTCAAGAGCCTGATGTACACCTTCAGAAATTCTTCTGCCCGGCATACTTCTTCCAGTATGCTCATCAATTAGGACCACTTCACCATTTCTTACAAGATATTGAACATCCTTGTTATATAAAAAATTTGCTCTTAATGTGGCTTGAACAAATCTCATTATCTTTATGTTTGAAACAGAGTAAAGATTTCCAGAACTTGATAATATATCCATATCCTCTAAGAGAGACTCAACTAACATATAACCTTCGTCTGTAAGATCAATATTTCTATTTTTTTCGTCAATTATGTAATGACCAATTTCACTCTCCTCCAAGGGCTCCTCTTCAGTTTCCTCTCTTAGCTGCCTCTTTAACTTGGGAATAATTGATTTAATATGTGAATAAATCTCTGAGCTTTCATTACTTGGACCAGAAATAATAAGAGGTGTTCTTGCTTCATCAATCAAAATTGAGTCAACTTCATCAACTATTGCAAAATCAAGTGAGCACTGAACTCTATCTTCGGCTCTAAGAGCCATATTATCTCTTAAATAATCAAATCCAAGCTCATTATTTGTAGCATATATGACATCACAGTCATAGGCGGACGCCTTTTCACTTAGCTCCTGCCCAGAATAAATAACACCCACTGAAAGACCTAGAAATTCATAAATAGGACGCATCCATTCCGCATCTCTCTTGGCAAGATAGTCGTTTACAGTAACCAAGATTACCTTATTACCCATTGCAGAATTAAGGAAGGTTGGGAGAGTAGCTACTAGTGTTTTTCCTTCACCGGTTTTCATTTCAGCAATATTTCCTTCTGCAAGAGCAATTCCACCAAGCATCTGAGCATCAAAATGTCTTAGACCAATAGTTCTTTTACCAGCTTCTCTAACTGCAGCGAAAGCTTCAGGAAGTATTGAGTATAAATCATTATTTTGGGAAAAATTTTCAGACAAATCTGTTTTTAATTCTCTGAAGAAGCTATCTTCTTTAGAGGCATAATCTTCATCCAAGCTGTTGATAGCATCAACAAACTTTTGCATTCTTCTTAGATTTCTATCGTTACTCGTTCCAAAGATTTTGCCGATAAAGCCAAACATTTTTATATTTTAGAGACCTTCGAAAGGTGGTCTAACATATGAAATAGGAGCATCATCAATATTATCAAACTCAACTATTTCAAAAGCATCTTCAGTTTCGCTGATCTTTCTTAAAAGACTATTATTCAATGCGTGACCTGACTTATATCCAACAAATTGACCAATAAGATTGTGGCCTAGAAGATAAAGATCGCCAATTGCATCAAGAATCTTATGTTTAACAAACTCATCATCAAAACGCAGACCTTCTTCATTGATAATTTCATCGTCTCCAATATTAATTGCATTTGCAACACTAGCACCTAACGCCAAGTTCTGTTTTTGTAGCATCTCAACATCTTTATTAAAGCCAAAGGTTCTTGCTCTGCAAACTTCTCTCACAAAAGAGGTCGAGGAAAAATCAATGGTTGATTCAGCAGGGAATCTTCTCTGCACTGGATGATTGAATTCGATCGAAAACGAAACCTTAAAACCATCAAATGGTTTTATAAATGCATATGCGTCATCGCGTTCTACGCGGACTTCTTTTAAAACCTTTATAAATTTCTTTTTTTCATCTTGATCAGCAATACCTGCAGCTTGGAGCAGGAAAACAAAAGGGCCAGCACTTCCATCCATGATAGGCATCTCAGGTCCATCAACTTCAATAAGACAATTATCTATACCCAGTCCAGCAATTGCTGATAAGAGGTGCTCTATTGTTGATATTTTATGCTCACCAGATCCAAGGGTAGTTGATAATGTTGTAAAACCTACTTCTTTCGCAATTGCATGAATTTCAAGTTGAGGCTCTAGATCAGTCCTTACGAACCTAATACCAGTATCTGCATCAGCAGGATGAAGCTCAATATTAACTTGTTTTCCAGAATGAAGTCCTATTCCTGAAGCCTTTATGGAGTTTCTAAGTGTCCTTTGTTTTAGCATTGATCAAGTCTAATCTAATATATATTTTCTAGCCATTAATTTTTTTTATCTCACTTAATGCTATTCCTGCTGCAACAGCAACATTTAAGCTATTTATTTTATCATTTATCACTAAATTTATTTTATGGTCACAGTTTAAAAGCGTTTTTTCTCTTATGCCTTTTTCTTCAGATCCCAATACAAGCGCTGCTCCAGATAGACTAAGTTGATCAATTGTTTGATCAGAATGCTCACTTAAACCAATTACTTCAATTCCAAAATCTTGAAGCGCCTTAACACAGTTTATTAGATTAGATACCATATAAATCTTTAGTAAATCTGAACCCCCGCTAGATGTCCTATGAACAACTTCTGTTAAGGGAGAACAATGATTTTTGTTAATAATTATTCCATCTACTCCATAAATTGCTGAAGATCTCATAATTGCACCCATATTTCTTGGATCAATCACATTATCTAATACCACAAATGTTGGTACCTCATCAGAAAGATTTTCTAAATAACTTTTTAGATCTCTTAGATCACCAATATCCATTGGAGATACAATCGCTTGCGGATTTTTTTTTATTTTCTTTGATTTTTCTACAGCAACGTCATTATCAGAGCATGCTTGAAGCAATTTAAGCATTCTGGCATCTTCTCTTGCCTCAGGAACAATAACTTTTTTAATAACTTCAGGCTTATTTTTCAGAAGAATTTCGATTGAATGAAAGCCTTCTCTTATTTTGTTATCAGTTTTCATTTTTTATTTTTTAGATAATATTATTTTTCTTTCTTCTGGAATAACTGCATCAATGCTTACATTGAATTGATCTCCTATCTTAAATGTTTTACCAGATCTTCTACCTTTCAGTATATTGTTTCTATCACTATATACATAATGATCATCTTTAAGGTCTGATACGTGCATTAAGCCTGAGACAAAAAAACCTTCTAATTCACAAAACACTCCAAAATGAGTTACGCCAACTACTCTTGCTGACATGACATTACCAACTTTATCTTTTAAGAAGAAACAAATTAATTGCTGAGATACTTGCCTAGATGATTTCTCAGCTCTTTTTTCTAGGTCAGATAAGTTTCCGCATTCTTCCTCGAAAGTTTCTTCATCAAAATGCACTTTTTCTTTTTTTAAGATTGATTTTATGAGTCTGTGAATTATTAGATCTGGATATCTTCTTATCGGGGATGTGAAATGAGAATATTCCTCAAGCTGAAGGCCAAAGTGACCAGATTTTTTTGAAGAATAAATCGCTCTTGGAAGCCCTTGTAAAATAAGACTTTGAAGAGAAGATGCATTTTCACTTCTTTTTGCAATCTCAATACATCGTTGTAGCAAAATTATTGGATCATCAGATCTCTTTAATCCAATGCTTTGAAATTTTTCAAATAGTGCCAATAACTTATCTGCATCAGGCTTATCATGAAATCTATTTATTGATATCTCCAATGAACTTTTTACGAACCTTATCGCGCATATATTTGCAGCTATCATAGCTTCTTCAATCATCTGATGGGCAAACATTCTTCTTGAAAGATTTATTGCCTCAACTTCTCCGATATTATTTATTTTCAAGATTGGTTCACTCGATTCAATTTCTAAAGCATTCCTTTTAGCGCGTTTATCAAGAAGGACAATTGTTAACTCCTTAAGAGCATTGATAGACTCATTAACACTTACTGAACCAATCTTTTTCTTCTTTAGAATAGCTTCTTCAACCTCTGCATATGTCAGTCTATATTTTGATTCAATCTTAGCTTCATAAAAATCACAATCTTTAATCTCACCAGTAGCATCAAAAGCAATATCTGAAACAACAACATTTCTAATTTTATTTGGAACAAGTGAACATAAATCATTACTTATTTCTTCCGGCAACATGGGTATAACAGTATTTGGAAAATAGATAGAAGTTCCTCTTTCTTTTGCTGCCTTATCTATTTCACTCCCAGGCCTAACAAGGCTGCTTACATCAGCTATTGCAACTGATAATTTAAATCCTGTCTTTAATTTTTTGCAGAGGACTGCATCGTCAAAATCTTTTGCATCCTTCCCATCAATAGTTACAAAATCCGCCTCTGATAAATCTTTTCTATCTATATTTTTTTCAAGCTGTAGCCCAGTCACCTCATTTTTGACTGATTTGGACCAAGTATGAGGAATTTGATTTTCTTCTAAGATTTGATCAATAGAGTATTCTAGGTAATTCACTAATTTGCTCTTACTATTCTGAAGTTAAAAATTATATTCCAAATTCAGATTAACAAGTCTTCCACGAGGATCATGAACTCTTGTATCAAAGCTGAAATCGGGAGCATCATACAATCTAGGAGCAGATTCATCCAGCGCATTAATTATAGCAACACCAAAACTGATATTACCCTCATCAAGATCTATTGATTTTCTAGCCGAGATATCAAACACTAAAAAGGAATCAACTTTATTCTCGTATCCTAGACTTGCTCCAAGACCTGTAATTGGTCTCTCGTTGGTATATCCATCTACATATCTTGTAATTAAGCTAAAAAGATAGCCATTGTGCTCCCAGTCCATAAAAGCATTAAGACGTTTTTTTGGAAGAGAGTGGGTATGGGAATCATAATTAAATTTACCAACCCTGTTAATCATTTTTGATAAGCCATCTGTAGTAATTTGCGGCGTTAAGAATTCATCAAATATAGTTCCTTTTACTCTGAGATTTATCGGCGAGTAATTATTTAACTCAAAAATATAGTCAAATTGAAAATCTGTACCACTTATCTTTGTATTTTCCTCATTGAAATAAGTCGTTGTC
>CACBGD010000012.1 GCA_902538705.1 uncultured SAR86 cluster bacterium
TATTAAAAATATATAAAAAGAATGGCACAGCAATTAAAAAAGAAATTATTAAACTCAATATCATCTTCTTCTCATTAGCAAAACACTAATAGCTATTAGGGTAAGAAAAACAATAGGACTTAACCATAAAAATAAATTCTCTGAGAAATCTGGCTCATACAATGAATCCTTTCCATATCGTTGAACAACATAATCTTTAATTTCTTTATCAGAGCGGCCCTCTTGAATGAGTTCATAGATCTTTCTTTTAAGGTCTTCCGATATTGGCGCATTGCTGCTTGATAATGAACCGCTTGTGCATTTTGGACACCTAATCTCATTTATTATTTCGTAATATCTAGCCTCATCCACATCAGAATTAAAAATGAAAAGAGATTCTCCATTTGAATATACTGAAAAAATTATCGAAATAGCAATGAGCCTAATCATTATTAATTTTATTTATTTTTGATAAGAATTTAGAGCTCCAAACCTTCTGATTTACTTCGCCGACATGATGTACAATTATTTTGCCTTTATGAACTAAAAATGTTTCTGGAGCTCCTGTTACGCCTAAATCAAGGGCAAGCTCTCCATAATAATCATATAAAGATAAGACATACGGATCTCCAAGCTTATTTAACCAGTCAGTAGCATCGCTCTTCTCATCCTTATAATTTACTCCAATTACAGGAATTGTTTTTGATATCTCTTCTAGGAATGGATGCTCAACTCTACAAGTTATGCACCAACTTGCCCAAACGTTAAGCACAAAAAAATCTTCTAAATCCTCATTTGTAATCCTTTTTTCTAAATGAAGAGTCCGAAGAGAAAATTCTGGCAATGGAGTGTTGAGATCTATTTGTAACTGACTGTTATTTTCATCTCTTATTAGGAATGTAAAAAGAATAACAACTGATAAAAATATAATTACGATTAAGGATCTTAAAGTTGACTCAAACATAAATTTTTCTTCTAATTACCAAAACTGCGCCTAAGCTCATTATTATTGCAGAAACCCAAATTAATCTAACAAAATAGTTTTCCTGCACATTAACTATCCATTTACCATTAGATTGCTGCTCACCAATTGTTATATATATATCTTTTAAGGGCTTAATGGATATATCTGATTCAGTTGTAATTTCTCCTCTTACAAAATATTTTCTTTTTTCAGGATAAAGCTCAAAAGTATCTTCTCCATTTGAAAAAATAAAGTTTGCAGAAAGGGATTCAAAGTTAGAGCTTTTTTGTAATGAAATTTTTTCAAATTCAATAGTATTCTCGTTAAATTTAACTTCATCTCCGATGCTCATACTAAATGTTCTTTCACTGCTAAGGGCTGCATTTAGTGAAATAGAAACAATTAATATTGCGAAACCTATATGTGCTAAAGCACTCCCTTGGTTAAAGTATTTTTTTGAAATAACGGAATCAATAATTAATGCTATGTATCTTATAAGTATTAAATTACCAAAAAAAATGCCACCAATCAGCCACCACTCATAACTGTTAAGAAAATATATTATCGCAATCGAAAACAATGTCGTTAGAGTAAAAATTAGCGTTGAAGATTTTAGGATTCCTATTAAAGGTATATCACGAGACCATATTGAATAAGTTGAAAAAACCAAAAATAAAGAGGTTATAAAAGTGAGTGGTGCAAATACTTTATTATAAAAAGGACTTCCTACTGAAACTCTAGAATCTGAAAACGCTTCTAATATTAATGGATATGATATGCCTAAGAAAATAATAAATACTGCTGTAATGAAAAAGATATTATTGGCACCAATAAAAAACTCTTTTGAAAAGTCTTTTACCTTATTAACAGATAAGATATCTGATAAATTTTTAACAAAAAGCATTATCGGGCCAGTAATTAAAAATGCTGACATTCCAAGCAAGTACAAACCTCTTGTTGGGTCATTTGCAAATGAGTGAACACTTTCAATTATCCCAGATCTGACAATAAAAGCTCCAAATAAACTCAGCGTAAATGCAAGAATTGATAAAAATATTGTCCATGCTATTAGATTCTTTGATCTAGAAGAAACGTAAACTGTATGAAGAAGCGCTGTCCCTGCCAACCAAGGCATCAGAGCAACATTTTCTACCGGATCCCAAAACCAATAACCACCCCAACCTAGTTCGTAGTAAGCCCACCAGCTTCCAAGGGCTATTCCAATAGTAAGAAATATCCACGATGACAATATAAAACTCTTGATTTCAGCGATTGGAAACTTTTCAAATCTTCCACTTATTAGAAAAGCTGTAACAAATGCAAAGGGAATAACAAAACCAATATAACCGAAATAAAGCATTGGTGGGTGAATTGCTAAAGCTGGATCTTGCAAGATGGGATTTATATCAGCTCCATCAGGAACTCCAAAAGGCAAGATTCGTTCAAATGGACTTGAAATGAATAATAAAAAAAGGAGGAAGCACGCTACCACTAATGAAATTATCCCTATTGTTTGAGGATAAAAAGTAGTTGTCGAATGATTTCTAAATATTAAGAAAAATAGGCCCCATAAAGAAATTATTAACACCCAAAGAAATAGTGAACCTTCATGTGCACTCCATATTGAAGAAACTTTATAAAAGATTGGAAGATTTGAGTTTGAGTGACTCGCTATGTAAGCCATAGAGAAATCATCAATTATTGCTAAATAAACAAAGAGTAAAAATGAAGTAATTAATGTTAATGATCCCAATACAAAAACTTTAGGAACAAAAATACTTATGCTGTTAGTATTTGAGGAATAGGACAAGAAAGCTAGAACAAAGCAGGCCATAAACACAATTGACGAGCAAAACGCTAAGAAGTGACTTATTTCACCTAACATAATTAGTCCAATTCTAGGTTTGGTGGCATATAGTTCTCATCATGTTTGGCAAAAACTTCATCTGCATAAAAAATTCCATCATTGTATTTGCCAAGGACAACAATGCCTTTTCCCTCTTTAAATAAATCTGGTAATAAGCCCTCATAAATAACTTGAATGGAATCTTCAAAATCAGTAACTTCAAAGTTTACTTTATTTTCATTAATGAAAAAGCTATTTTTTTTTACCATACCACCAAGCTTAACTCTTGTATTTGATGATAAAACAACGCTTTCATCACTTTGTCTTATTTCGCTAGGTGTTAAAAAATAATCAAGGTTTGAGTTGAGAGCATACAAAATTAAACCAATACCTAAACAAGAGCTGCCTATAATTAGAAGAACACCAAAAAGTCTTTTTTTTCTATCCTTCTTCATTTATTTCTTGCTTGGCTTGTCGAATTTTTCTATTTAGAAGAATGATCGTAGACCCCAGGATTGCAAAAAGAACAACTATAACAATCCATACATAAACCCCATGATCACCCATGCTTAGAATATTTATTAAGCTATCTTGATTCATTTTCAAATATTTTTTACCCAGCTTTTATATTTTTCCCTTTTTAAGATTTCATTCTGTGAAGAAAGAACAACTAACCCAAAAATTAAGCCAATAAAAGTGACTATGGAAAACATTAAGGGATACAACATTACTGGATCAATTGTAGGCTTGCTAGTTAATGTTATAGATGCAGATTGATGAAGAGTTGACCACCAATCTACTGATTTCTTTATTATTGGTATATTAACCACTCCTATTAAAACGAGGACTGAAAAAAATTTGTCAGCCTTATCTTTATTTTCAAAAGATGCGTGCAAAGAGATCAAACCAAGGTACATTATAAATAAAATTAGTGTAGAGGTAATTCTGGCATCCCACTGCCACCAGGTTCCCCAAGTTGGTATGCCCCAAATAGAACCAGAAAATAGTGCAAAGAAAGTCACAATCGCTCCAATTGGAGCGATTGATTTTGAGACATATGCAGCTAATTTGAGTTTCCAAATTAGAAAAACAGCTGAAGTAATTGCCATTACAACAAAAAGAATCTGTGCCATGAATGATGCTGGCACATGCATATAGATTATTCTGTAAGAATCACCTTGGATGGCATCAGGAGGCGTAAAAAAAAGTCCCCATACTAAAGCACCAAGATAAAGTAAAAAAAAGAATACCAAAACAGGCTTACCGAACTTGTTAGCAATAGCGAAATAACTCTTTGGAGAGGCAAATTGATGAAAAAATTTTTTAATCACAGAAATAATATATGGGTTTTTTTTGCTATTCCAAATGCGTTCTCAGTATAAATGAAATAATAAATGGTATAAAACTTGCTACTAAGAACATCACGCCTACTAAAAGGCTCAAATGACCAACCAAACTTAAACCCAACAAGGCTGAGGTTGTCATTTTTCCAAGAACAATTAGAACAGGAATTAAAAATGGGATTGTTATTAAAAGACCAAGAATAGAGCCTTTTTTTAGGCTTAGGGCATTCCCGAGAGAAAAGAAATTAATAAAAATCAAATTTGAAATAATTAAACATATCAAAGCAATTGAACTTATCCGTATTGATATATCCAAAGATAAGATAAATAGAAAAGCAACAAAAGCAAGAGGAATGCCAATCAATAACCAGTGGACAAGGACTTTATAAAAAACTATTTCAATGAGTTGATTATTCACTGCATATTGCTCAAGAGTGCCATCTTCAAAATCATCCGAGAAAATTAATTCAGTTCCTAACATAGTTACTAAAAGTGTTGAAATCCAAATAAAAGATAAATAAATTTGAGGTGGATTCTCACTATTTATATCTAAAGTAAGTGGAAAAGAAATAATTATTAAAAGGAAAACTAATACAGGTCCAATCCAAGCTCTCCTCCTCTTATAGAGTTTATAAGTCTCTATAAAAAGAATACTCCTATCCATTTATTTTAATTTCCCTATAGTCATCTTTAAAGTCTATATGCGAAGTAAAAATAACAGTTTTATTTTCCTTCACTTTTGCTTCCATAAAGTTCTTTAGAAACTCTTTACTGTTTTGATCAAGGCCAACAAAAGGCTCATCAAGAATCAAAATATTTTTATCAGAATTTATAACTCTCATCAAAGAAAGTTTCTTTTGCTGCCCAAAAGATAGTGTACCAACAGAGTTATCGATATGCCTTCTTAAATTAAATCTTTCCAGTAAATCAAGATTAAAAGAATTCAACTTCAACCCTTGAATCATAAGATTTTCTTTAATTGATAAATAATTCTTTAAATTATTTTTATGTCCTAGAAAACAAACTTTGTCTTCATTGTGATTAATTAGCTCGCCTTTTGATTGTTTGGTTAGACCTATGATTATTTTTAACAGGGTTGTTTTTCCGGAGCCATTATCTCCAGAAATTTTAACCAGTTCTCCAAAATTAATTAAAAAACTAATATTATTTAGAATATTCCTATCATTGATTTTATAAGAAACGTTTTTTGCTTCGATGAGTTTCATATCATGAAAGTCCAACTTTTTTTGCTCTAATTATAAGTGGTGATAAGGGTTTTTGGGGATCAATTCTTGAATATAAGCGTTTTCCAATCTCATAAAATGGTGATTTCATTACTTTTCCAATCCCGCCTATAGAAAAATATAGATCCCTAGAGAAAAATATTCCTTGCTCTAAAATTGGTATTTGGTTCAAAGATGAAATAATTCCTTTTAATCTGCTAGATATATTATTTTTATGATTAAGCTTGAACCATCCCCATGATAATTGATTTATTAATGCCATCTTTTTTAGCGACTCTCTAGAAGACTTATTTGGGCTTGTTCCAGGTGGTAAAAGAACAACTAAATTCGATGAGGAATCTGCAATTGCTTTATCTATTAATTCTACTAGCTCCGCCTCCTTATCAAACCCAATACTTGTAATATTTTCGAATGAAAACGGCTTAAAGAATTTAAGTTTTTCAAGCCGTTTTTTGGATCCTATGTAAATATAATTTACTAATATCTTACTCAAACAGATACTTTATCTAGTGCTTGTGTAAGATCATCTTTAATATCATCCAAATGCTCTAAACCTATTGATAACCTAACATATCCGGGAGTAACACCAGCACTTAATAACTCTTCTTCATTTAACTGGCTGTGAGTTGTACTCGCAGGATGAATGGCAAGACTTCTTGAGTCTCCAATATTTGCAACATGATAAAACATCTCAAGAGAGTTGATAAATTGCTTTCCAGCTTCAATACCGCCTTTAATTTCAAACCCCATTAATCCACCACAACCACCGCTTAGGTATTTATCAGCTCTTTCCTTTGCTAGATCAGAAGCAATTGACGGATGAGAAACTCTCTCCACCTTTGGATGGTTCATTAAGAAATTTGCAATCTCATCGGCATTCTTTGAGTGCTCTCTTATTCTTAATGCAAGAGTCTCAAGTCCTTGAATAAACATAAATGCATTAAATGGGCTCATCGCCGCTCCCATATCTCTAAGAATAGTAGTTCTTGCTTTAAGAATATAAGCGATTGGTCCAAGAGGTTTAACAGCCTCTGTCCAAACAGCGCCACCGTAAGAAGGATCTGGATTGTTAAGAGCGGGCTGTCTCTCTGGGTGTGCCTCCCAATCAAAATTACCACTATCTACAATAATTCCCCCAATAGATGTTCCATGTCCACCTATGTATTTTGTTGTAGAATGCATTGAAATGGCCGCTCCATGATCAAATGGCTTACAAATTACTGGTGCTGCTGTGTTATCAACAATAAGCGGAATACCAAGAGGCTTTCCCAATGCTGCGACTTCTGAAATTGGAAAAACTTCAAAACTTGGATTAGGTAGAACCTCTCCATAATAAGCTCTTGTGTTTTCATCAGTAGCTTTTATGAAATTTTCTGGATCCAATGGATCAACAAATCTTACTTCAACTCCCATATCAGATAAAACATTTTTAAATAAATTGTATGTGCCTCCATATAAATGAGAAGATGCAACTATATTGTCTCCATTAGATGCAAGGTTTTGAATTGCAAGTGCAGATGCTGCTTGACCAGAAGCAACCGCTAAAGCACCAACACCACCCTCCAAAGCAGCAATTCTATCCTCAAGAACTGCAAGAGTTGGATTCATTATCCGTGAATAAATATTACCAAGTTCTGATAAAGCAAACAGATTGGCTGCGTGATCGCAATCATCGAATTGATAGCTTGTCGTTTGATGAATAGGGACTGCGACTGAGTTTGTATTTTCATCTTTTCTCCAGCCAGCATGAAGACCGATGGTTTCTGGATTAGTATAATTTTTTGACATCTATAGTCTCCTTTAAATCGAATATGTGTAAATTTTACTTTATTTGAAAAGTATTTAATATTGAAAATTAAAAATATAAGAAAATATATTAAAATTTTTAAATCATAGAGTATGATAACAATAAAAAATAAAGGTTAATCATGGCAAGAAAATATGTAAATTTTAGAGTTGGGGGTTCCCCATATAAAGAAACAGATGCTTATACCGTATGGACAAACGATCTTCTTGGTAAAGTGATAGCAAGTAAGACAATCATTCAACCAGGTCAGTCAACTGAGGGTCACAAGCTTATAGATTCTGATGTAGTCTATGTCGTTGTGAACGGTCGAGGAAGAATGGAGGTTGTTGAATATATGAATTCTGAAGAAGGTCATGGTGGAGATCCATCTTATGGTGTCGAACATCAAGACTCATATGATCTAGTTGCTGGAGATGTAATTCTTGTTCAATCAGGAGATTACGTAAAAGTGTCAAACAAATCAGAGCATGATCAGCTGGCTTATTTAAGAATCTTCGATCGTGAAGGTTGGCGTGATAAAAAATAAAAGAAGCCTACTCTTTCTCAGCATTGTTTTTATCTTTAGTACTGATTCAAATGCTGATAAAAATCTTGAATCACTTATGTCAGTTCTTTACTCACAAACATCTGGTGAGATAAAAGCTACCTTTGTTCAGACTTATAACACTGCAACTGAACTTCTAGATAAAGCAATTAGTGATGAAGATTGGGATGCAGTTCTTGAATCTAAGGGGAAAAAAAATAGAACTCCCGCAATAATCCTAGATGTTGATGAAACTGTTTTAGACAACACCCCCTTCAATGCAAGATCTATCATGAATAATACCAACTATCCTGAGGGGTGGGATGTATGGATATATGAAGAAAAAGCAACTTTGATTCCTGGGGTTAGAGATTTCCTAGTAAAAGCTCAAAATAAAGGTGTAAAAATTTTTTATGTAACTAATCGAAGAACTGTTTATGAGGAAGCTACAAAAAATAATATAAAAAAACTCGGGCTACCATTTGATGATGATATTGATGTGCTGCTAACGCGAGGTGAAAATGGTTGGGGCTCTAGTAAAGCTTCGAGAAGATCACATGTTTCTGACGATCACAGAGTGATAATGATGTTTGGAGATAATCTTAATGATTTCTTTGATCTTCCTAATAAAGCTGATTATGGCACTAGAAAAGATTTTGTAATTAAATACGAAAATATGTGGGGCAACAGGTGGTTTATGCTATCCAATCCGGTCTACGGTCATTGGGAACAATCTATATATGGATTTGAGCTTCTTGATGAAGAGGCAAAAACAAAAGCAAAATTAGAAAATATAAGAGTTAATTAATACTTATTTCTGCTACAACAGGCAGATGATCTGAAATACCCTTTCCGGTTAGGATCCCAAAATCCCTAGGTTTTCCATCTTTAATATCGACGTTTATTTCATTTCCATAAACATATGATCTATCCAATTTCATCTTCTTATTTTTTGGAAAAACAATTGCATCTAAAAAGCTCCAGGTGCCATCTTGGCTATAAAAGAAAGTACCCTTACATTTATTGCATCCGTCAAGATGGGAGACAAACCAATCATTATTAAGTTGGGAATAAATACCAAGATCTTTTTCCTCTTTAGAAGTGATATTGAAATCTCCTAAAGCAACCCACTTATCGTTATGAGAATTGACAATTGCATACAGATTATTAAATGCATCAATTCTTGAATTAGCGCTATTATATGGAGCCGGAAAATGGACTACATAAACTCTTATGGTTTCTTTATCCAAACCAATTTTCACCTCAAAAATCGGTCTAGAGCTTGTTACTTCAACAGAATCTGAAAATCTTATCTTAAAATTTCTTGCACCATAAATTGGATACTTTGAAATAATAGCATTATCAATTCCTCTATAGTCTTCGCCTTCAATTAAAGCAAAATCTGTATACCCTAGAGCTTCTATTTTTTTAAAAAGCATTCGAAGAACATTTAAATTCTCAATTTCTTGTATTGCGATAATGTCTGGTTGAGATTCACTCATAGAAATCAAAAGGTCTGATATATTTGAAATCTTTTTTTGAACTACCTCCTCATTCCAATCTAAAAATAAACATTCATTTCTCCACTTAGAGTTTTTCACTTGCAAGCATCCCATAATATGATCATCATTATTTTTGAGTGCGATTGGGAGATAGGCTTTATCGTCTTTTCCAGGATCATCCTGAGCATCAAATAAATTATTTAGATTGTAGGACATTATGGAAATCTGCTCAGCTGAAACAGAGTATGAAAAAGATAGTGTTAGAAATAGAAAAAATTTTATGCCCATTTTAAATAATGCCTGGAATGACTGCTTTTCTGTCCTGGGGATAGTTCTCTATGGTTTCGTTGCTCCATTTATGATTTGAAATTCCTCTTGGTATAAGATTTGCAGATGTCCAAATAAAAAAAGCTAATGCAGAGGGACTTAGACTAGATATTGTCCACCCAAGCCACTCTAACATTTCTCCGAAATAGTTGGGAGCAGATATCTTTTCATATAGGAATCCCGACGGAATATGATAACCAGGACCTTTTACTTTTCTTAGATTAATAAGCATGTAGTCAGATCTGACGTTTATGTAGAACCCGGAAACAAATATTAATATTCCAAAAATAAATGGAAAACTTGTAAGCCAACTATTTTCATAATTTGCTATAAAAAGAATCCAAGTGCACTGAAAAAGAACATTAAATATGTTAAAAACAAAAGCTAGAAAGGCTACAAAAATAGGCATTTTTTTACCATCTATTTCTGCAACGAAAGGCCAAATTAAGGTCCTATGGAAATAATGAAAAATAAAAATTAAAACAAAAATTAAAGATGCTAAGCTTAGATTTTCTCTAAAAAATATACATAAGCCTCCTATCAAAAATACTGATGGAGACTCCATAACTATCCAACCCCATCTTGCATCCATTGATGGCCCCCAATCGGAACTGGCATGTCGCCCATAAGGAGCTGTAACAAAAAAAAGATAGAAGAAAGTAATTGCTGCTATCGCAATCCAGAGACCCAGAAGTATGTAAAAATTATTTGTAAAAAAATCAAAAATCATTGCAGCTCTTCTGGCACTGGGTCATATCCACAATCTCCGCCCGGTCTGCACTTTATGATTCTTTTAAATCCTAAAATGATTCCATGATAGGCACCGAACCTTTCTATAGCCTCCTTAGTATAAGCTGAACATGTGGGATGAAACCTACAATTACTTCCCAGTAATGGTGAAAAAAACTTTTGATAAATCGTAATAACTAAAATAAGAAATTTTCTAATCATTTTATTTATTTGGGGCAAGTGATTCTTGCATTATTGAAGCAGAAAAATCATCTAGGGATACAGAGGTAGTAACTTCACTTCCAAGCCTTCTTACCGAAACAGTTCTTTCTGAAACTTCTTTTTTACCAACAGCTAATATTATTGGAACTTTTGAGACGCTGTGCTCTCTAACTTTATAGCTTATTTTTTCATTTCGTAAATCTAAATCACAACGTATATTTTTGGTTTTAAGTAGTTCTGAAATTTCTTTTACATAATTATTGGCCTCATCTGTAATAGAACAAATAGTAACTTGGGTAGGGGCAAGCCATAACGGCAGATTGCCACTATAATTCTCAATTAAAATACCTATAAATCTTTCGAAAGAACCAAGGATAGCCCTATGGAACATTACTGGATTATATTTATTTCCATCTTCTGCAACATATTCAGCATCTAAGCGATTCGCAAGATTGAAGTCTAATTGAAGTGTTCCACATTGCCACTTCCTCCCAATAGCATCTGTTAAAACAAAATCTAATTTTGGTCCATAAAATGCACCATCTCCCTCGTCTATTCTATAATCTAACCCAAGTTTTTCTATTGCATTCTTTAATGAAGATTCTGCTTTATCCCAAATCTCATCAGATCCAACCCTTTTTTCTGGACGTGTTGATAATTTTATCTCAAATTCATTGAATCCAAGATCAGCATAAACCTTTGACAATAAGTCTATAAAGATTGCCGTTTCAGATTCAATTTGATCTTCTGTAAGAAAAATATGTCCATCATCTTGTGTAAACCCCCTAACTCTCATTAGTCCGTGCATAGTTCCAGATGCTTCATATCTATGACATGTTCCAAACTCACAAAGTCTTAATGGAAGTTCTTTATATGATCTTATCCCTTGATTATAAACCTGAACATGTCCAGGACAGTTCATTGGTTTTAAGGCATTTACTCTTTTTTCATTCGCATGCTCCTCATCAATTTCAGTAATGAACATATTCTCTCTATATTTATCCCAGTGACCAGATTTTTCCCATAGCTTTCTATCTATTACTGAGGGAGTATTTATTTCTTGATAGCTAGATTGTCTTTGCATATCAGACATATATGATTTCAAAGTTGAGTATATGGTCCATCCTTTTGGATGCCAAAAAACCATTCCAGGAGCTTCATCTTGAAAATGGAAAAGATCCATATCTTTTCCAATTTTTCTATGATCTCTTTTTTCCGCTTCCTCAATGGACTTAAGATGTTCAAGAAGCTCTTTTTCATTTCTCCATGCAGTTCCATAAATTCTTGTAAGCATTTCATTAGAGGAGTCTCCTTTCCAGTATGCTCCCGATACTTTTGTAAGCTTAAAGGCTCCAATGAAAGATAAATTAGGTAAGTGTGGGCCTCTACATAAATCTATAAAATCTTCATCAGCATTTTTATAGATTTGGAAGCTTTCAGTTTGATCTGCATCGTCAATTATTTCTGTTTTGAAAGTTTCTCCTTTATCTTTAAAGAGTTTTTTTGCGTCCTTTTCGGAATATAAATATTTTTTAATATCGGATTTCTTTTCCAATATTCTTTTCATTTCATTTTCTATTTCAGGTAAATCTTCAATAGATATAGGTATTTCAGTTGAGACATCGTAGTAAAAACCATTTTCAATTGTGGGCCCTATTGCAAGCTTAGAATCTGGATACAAATTTTTGACAGCCTTGGCAAGAACCTGAGCGGTTAATGTGTGTCTCATTATTTCTAAACCCTCATCTGATTCAATAGTAATGATTGATACTGAAGAATCTTTTGGAAGCTCATCAGATAGATCTTTCTGAGTACCATTAATAGTTACAGCAACAGCACTTTTTGCAAGTCCAGGACCAATTGATTTTGCAAGATCATAACCATTAGAGCCACTTTCTAATGCCTTAGAGGAACCATCTGGTAAATTTATTTCCATATATGTTTTTTTTACTCTATTTTAATAATATTAATTAATTAATCCATCAATATCGTATTTTGATAAAAAATTCCAAACTGTAGTTGAAGCTTGGATATCATGATTATCAAGATTTGGCCAATCATGTCCCATGTTAGTCATTAAAAAAAGTTCTACACTTGTTTGATTATCACAATTCGAATAAATATCATGGATTCCACCTCCATTAGCACCACTAATCTCCAATGTTTCGGGAATCTCGCTGCAATTATTAAAACCAACCCAATAATCAATGACTTCTTCTATCGGTCTGCTCCAAAGATTTCCATAATAGCTTACAACTGAATCTTGGAGACCATGTATTTGCGCAATTGAAGTGGGATGAGCTGGCGAACAACCACTTAGGGTTTCCGGTGTCATTGAACCAGTTACCGAAACCACAGCAGCAATCTTTGAACCTAAATCACATGCCAATTTGAAACTCATATATCCACCATTTGACATCCCTGTCGAGTATATTCTTGATTTATCGATTGAATATTCATCATCTAAAAATTCGATTACCTCATTAATAAAACCAACATCATCTGTAGTACTATCTGTTGTCCAGCCACCCACGTTCCAATGTGTTTGGCCTGTGGATGATAAAAGCGTTCCTTGAGGATAAACAACTAAAAAACCATTTTGATCTGCAATAGATTGGAAACCTGTGTAGTTCATATTCCAAAGTCCTCTACTGGTATATCCATGTAAACTAAATAAAACTGGGGAGTTAGAAATGTATGAGCTTCCTTGGTAAATATAAAACTGTCTTATTATATTGTCATGTTCTATTAAACAGGTAAAAGTTAAGCCACTTCCAATACTAGATTGGTATGGAGCACATGGCTGTGAAGACGAATCATCTGTATTTGTATCATTTGAGGAATTTTCTGATGAAGACCCTCCACCTCCACATGATGAAGTTATGAAAACCAAAATTATTGTATAAATTAGTCTCATTTTAATTTGTAGAGCCATTGATATCATAATTAAAAAGAAATTCCCATATAAATGATGCGCCATCTATATCTGCTCCACCCCCTTTACTGGATTCAGTAGATGGCCAGTTATGGCCAAAATTCTCTAAATAAGTAAAGTTTACGGTAACATTATCGTTACAATCAGATGAAATTTCTGAGTACCAAGCATATCCGTCTTCGTTTGTATCCTCTCCATCAACAACACTATTTTGAGCACAATTATTGATTGAGCTTAAATATGAACTTACATCCTGAAGCGGTGTGACATAATCACTTCCTTGAACTGGAATTGAATCATCATTGATTCCATGAATATGAATGACTGGAATTGGTCTTTGAGGGTTACATATTTGATAATCATCTGGTGACATTGATCCAGAAACAGGTGCGAAAGCAGCAATTTTATCACTTAAAAAGCATGCCAATGTATAAACCATAAAAGCTCCATTCGAGAAGCCAGAAACATAAACTCTATTTTTATCAATGTTCAGACTTTCGATTGAATAATCAATTAATCTTTCAATAAATGATAGGTCACAAACCTCTAAACCAGAACAATCACCTCCTGCATACCAACCAGTATCTCCTTTGCCTTCAGCGATCGTTCCTTGAGGAAATATTGCAACAAAACCTTTTTCATCAATGATATCTAGAAATCCAGTGTACTGCATATTTGCATCAGCATAATCTGCTCCACCATGGAGACTAATTAAAAGCGGAACCTGACTATCTGAAGTCAAATTATTTGGATTAACAATATAAAACTCTCTATTTATATCTTCCCAAACCAGCTCACAAAAAAGAGTGTTTTGACTTTGATCAATGCAGCTAGGAGAAGAATTATCAGCATCATCATTTTCATCATTAGTGACATTCACTGTGAAAGTACTTGATGATGAATAGAGCTCTCCATCATAGACTCTTACAGAGACTTCATAAGAATTATTTTGATTTTGATCAGCAGGATTTTCAAAATCAGGCGCCGTTAAAAAAAAGACTTGGCCACTTGAATCAACCAAAAAAAGGTTTTCATCAGCTCCTCCGTTAATTTCATACACAATTACATCGTTATCGGGATCAGATGCATTAACCGAAAAAGCTTGAGTTTGGTTTTCTACAACATCATAAGTAAAATTACTATTATTAATAGTAGGTGGATTATTTTGGATTTCATTCAAATCTGTTCCACCACCGCCACCGCCACCACAGCTAGACAATATAATAGAAAGTATTATGGATAATTTCTTCATATTAGAGGGGTAAATAAATTACAGTATTTGTAGATAGTATCATTATAAATACTAAACAGGTTACTAAAGGCCCAAGATAAGATCGACCTGTAATTTTAAAAAAAGCTCTATTAAATATCGGAAGTATAAACATCATTGGAACAATTCCAAATAACAGATTTACACTAAGCCAATTGTCAGTCCAAAAAACTGTTCCAGTTTCAAAGTAAGTTACATATTGAATGATTATAATGAATATCAATCCTAACGAATTTGCAAAACATGCTATCAAAATTGAGAGCCACTCAGGTTGATCTTTGAATCTCATAGCACCATTTACACGTAAAGAGTTAGAAAAGAAAAAAATAAAGAAGAGCGGAAAGTACATCATTAAAACTAGAAGCATTTCAGGTTGAAATATTCTTACACCCATAAACCAAAATCTATAATCTACATGAAAGAGAAAATAATTTAAGTAAAGAAATAAGTAAAAGGTAGAAAAAATAATTAAAGATAAAACAAATGTTTTAATCAAATCCATTATATTGATTTTTAACCCCCAAGAATCTTTTTTAACACCATGATTTTTACCAAAGGTTTCATAGGAAAATAAGAAAATCAATATGCCTATTATCCCATTGAAGGCTGCCCAAAGCATTACAGAATTATTCATTCTTTGTGGGAAATACCAAGTCAATTTTCTGTTGGCAGCATCCTCGAAAAAAATCTTTGCTACTTCTACCATCGGTATAAAGCTTATACAAGCTACAGCTGCACTCAAAAAGAAAACTGACCAAAATATTAATCTTCCTTTTTTACTTTGTCTTGGAAGTGCATCAGGGACTTCCTTATTTATTGATCTAAATATTTTTAAATTTAAAAAAAGTTTTGCTATAGGTATTAGCATCACAAGGGCTAAAACCATATTAATTAATGTTAGAAGCTCTTTCCAGTGCCAAATCTGATTATTTGTGTCAATTTTATTAGGGGCCCCAAAAACTATTTCAAAATAATCCAATTGATTGCTTGTAGCCTCAAAATTATATGGCTGAAATGGATGAAGGACTGGCTCATTAAAAATTACTCGAGAAGTCTGATTTTCTACTTGTCCATAATATTTTCCAAGTTCAACAATCTTAATCTTCTCATCTTTTTTAAGAACATAGTTTACGGTCCTTAAAGATTCCGGAGCAATCTGCATGTCAGCAGCATCCCAACCCTTTAATTCATTTCGAAATGCACCTTCATCATATAAGGCATAGCTAATCCCCATATTTGATCTTGAATCTTTTAAAATACTATCTCTAAGAGTTAAAACATATCCAGACACATATACTGAATTTAGAATGCTTTTTGTATTATTTTTAATTGCTTGCTTGCCAAAATAGTCAGCACCCCTAATTGCAGCATTTCCACCCATAGAGTGACCAGTAGCACCAATTTTATTTATATCTACAAAATCAAAGGCGCCTGCATACACATGTTCAACTAAAGAAAACATCCCATAGCCCTCCGTAGTGGCTGCTCGCGTGCTCAGGGAAGACGATGACAGACCTTGAGCATATGGATCAATTAATGCAACTACATACCCTCTTCTTGAAAGCTCTATGGCAATATTTGATAAAGCTTCTTTAGATCTTTGAAAGCCAGGGATAACGGCTATAAAAGGAGCTTTATTTTCAGCTGATGCACTCTTTGGTTTATATAAATCATAAATTATAAATTGATTATTTTGAGTATTGAGTCTTAAGCTTTTAACCTCTACTGTTCCGAAACTTGTAAGAATTAACGAAGCAAAAAAACTAAAAATTAGTATTAGAGTCGCAAGAGATATTAAGTTCTTATTTTTGATCAGTGTTGGCATTTTTATGACTTATTCTAATGTATTTATTGTTGAATTTATAAATTCACACTGATAGTCTTATTTTTTAACATTTTTTGGAGAATATATGGAAACTTTAATTATTATGTCTTTGGTGCTTGCCATTCTTCAGCTTTGGATAATACCAATGACAATAGATATTAAAAATTTGAATTGGATGGTTGGGAATAGAGAAAATCCTCTTCCCGAAAAACCTTTGCTTGCTAGGGCAAAGAGAGCCGGATCAAATCTTCAAGAAAGTCTTCCAGCCTTTTTAGCGCTGGCTTTATTGTCAATGATTTTATCTATTGATGTAACAAATGCTGCCTGTTGGTGGCTAATCTTTAGGGTAGCACACGGGGTCTTATATATTGCTGGCATAGCTTATTTAAGAACACTTGCATATTTCGGCTCCATTGGCTCCTTGATTGCAATGGCATGCGCTCTGATTTAAATTTATTTATTCGTTTAAAAAGCCAACTTAACAAAGTTGGCTTTTTTTTTGAGTGAATATCTATAGGCTATTTAGCCATGTTAAATCTTTCTTCTCCAATACCTGCAGACATCCAGATTTCACTAGCAACTTGATTTGACAAATCTGCAAGGTCAAAAAAAGCTTTCATAGCCTCAGCAGTTGGTTCTACATCAGCTCCCCACGCTCCAGCTTCTGCATCAACAATTATTCCAATTAAGTTGGGATTGATCCAAAAAAACTTGGCATCGTTTACTCCCTCAGCATTTTTTGCTGCCTTACAAACAGCAAGAGCAGCAAGACCAAAAGAATTTCTATCTGCATCACTTCTCATTTCATTTTTAGTTATGTGTAGCATAAATTATCTCCAAAAAAAACACACATTATTTAAGCATACACCATCTTCTTTCCGCAACAACTTCAGTATTTTTGTTGTATTTAGCAACGAAAGCGTTGTATTCCTTATCCGCTACTTCTCTTTCTTCCTTAGACAATGAGTCAACACTCTCTCTCCATTCCCTCCATGCAGTTACGCTATCCCAAATAACCATCGTTGAAACACGATGAAGTTTGTCATCTGTTCCATCATCATTTCTTAAGTATTGAAGTGCTGGATACACCTTTACATTTGCATCTTGTTTGTCATAAAACTCTTGATGCAATTTGCTTGCTTCTATCAATCCCTCAATACTGCCTCCAGAAATAATCTTAGAAACATAATAATTTACAACTTTTCCATCACAATCTGAAAAATTAGTTGACATAGCATGATCATCTGCGAATGAAAAAATTGAAAAAGTTAATAATAAAAAATATCTCATAATCAAAATCCTCCTAAGAGTAAATTTTACTATAAGGATGTTACAAAGATGTGAAGATTTTGTTAGATTAACTTTTAAGTTTCCAAGTAGTGCCTTCCTGTGAATCTATAAGCTCGATACCTTTTGAATGAAGTAAGTCCCTTATAGCATCAGCACCCTCAAAATCTTTTGCTTTTTTGAGAACATTTCTTTTATGAATAAGCTTCTCGATTTCGTTTGCCTCTTTTTCATCAATATTATTTTGTTTAGACCATTCAGACGGTTTTTTACAAAATATGCCTAGAATATTTCCTGCATAGATTAGAGATTTTTTTATTGAAGCATCATCATATGAGCTTTTGTTTTTTAATAATTCATTAATCGATGTAATAGCTTTCGGAGTATCTAGGTCATTTGAAAGATGTTCAGGTATATTTCCGATTAAATCTCCTTTGGAATCGTCACCATCATAATTATCTAAAAAATCATAAGCTCTCTTCAGTAATACTTCTGCCTGTTTTAATAAGTTTTTGTTCCAATCAAGTGACTTTCTATATTGCGAAGAAAGAAGTGCAAGTCTAATTGTTTCGCCATCATGTTCTTTAAGAAGCTCATTTAGAAGAATTATATTGTTAAGAGACTTTGACATTTTTTCACCATTTATGGTTACAAAGCCATTATGCATCCAGTACTTTGCATATTCTTCTGGATTATCGGAGTTAATGCTTGCACATGATTGAGCAATTTCATTTTCATGATGAGGAAAAAGTAAGTCCTGTCCTCCTCCATGGATATCAAATGGTAT
This sequence comes from uncultured SAR86 cluster bacterium, assembly GCA_902538705.1. Classification (GTDB taxonomy): domain Bacteria; phylum Pseudomonadota; class Gammaproteobacteria; order Magnimaribacterales; family D2472; genus CACNXK01. The sequence continues at coordinate 18,591 of CACBGD010000012.1, forward strand.
TTTTAGATTAACTTCTGACATCACGCAGCACTCGGTATGCCATCCGGGTCTGCCAAGACCCCAAGGTGAATCCCATCCAGGCTGACAATTACTTGAAGGCTTCCATAAGACAAAATCCTGTTGATTTTTTTTGATATTAGAGACTTGCACTCTGCTTCCCGCAAGTTGTTGTTCAGCATCTCTATTTGATAGTTTTCCATAACCCGGATACGAGGGAACATGAAAAAAAACATGTCCATCCTTTTCATACGCTTTATCGTTTTGAACTAGTTTTTCTATAAATTTAATCATATCTTCAACGTACTCTGTAGCTTTTGGCTGAATATCGGGTGGTAGAACATTCAGATTTGACATGTCTTGATTGTAAATATCCGTATATTTCGATGTTAATTCATTAATAGGAACATTAAGTTCGTTTGCAGCCTCAATGATTTTGTCATCAATATCAGTAATATTTGAAACATACGTAACATTTGGATATTTACTTCTCAATAGTCTTGCGAAAGTATCGAAAACTATTGCCATTCTTGCATTTCCAATATGAGCATAGTTATAAACAGTGGGCCCACACGCATACATACGAATATTATTTGAATCAATTGGTTCAAATTTTTTCTTTTGATTTGATAAAGAGTCGTGAATATATATTTCGTTCATGATTATTAATAAATCTCAATAACATCAAGTTGATTTAACTTTTCAATAAGATGTTCCATAGCTAATCCCATAACTGTGCTTTCGAGTCCGATAATGGTTTTAAAAAGATTTTTACCATTTGACTCCAAATGGTAACATCCACATGCATTATATGGCTTGTCCAAATCTAAATATTTTTCAATATCCTTAATAGATAATTCTTTCATAATTAATTCGGTAGCATCAAAATTTGACCAAATCTCGTTCCCTTTATGATATATAGATATTCCATTATTTTGGAAGTGACTCTTCCCAGACAAAGAAAGCAGATGATTAATGGCTTCTGAATGATCAATAGGTTTATCAAAGATTTTGTTATCGATTGTACACATATTATCTGATCCAATTACGAACGATTCTTTATTATTCTTGCTAACTACAGATGCTTTTTCTGAGGCAAGTCGGGTAACTTGCTCACTAAATGGCCTTCCTTGAAGCTCTTTTTTAAGAAAATCTTCATTAACTTTTGAATTGATTACTGAAAAATCCAAACCTACTTCTTCAAGAAGCTGTTTTCTAATCTTTGATGAGCTTGCAAGGATTACTTTTTCTTTTGTTTTAGATACTTTAGGAAGCATCAAACTTATTGCTATGAACTTGTGGTTATTAAGTTCATAAACTCCGCACGTGTATCAGGATTTTCTCTAAATGCACCGAGCATCGTTGATGTGATAGTTGAGCTTTCTGGTTTATGCACTCCTCTGGTTGTCATACATTGATGCTTAGCATTCATCACAACCGCAACACCTCTTGGTTCAAGGACTTCATTGATAACATTTGCTATTTGAGCTGTCATTACTTCCTGAGTTTGTAGTCTTTTTCCAAAAATATCGACAACTCTAGCAAGCTTACTAATTCCTACAATTCTTTTATTGGGTAAATATCCCACATGAGCTTTACCTAATATTGGAACAATATGATGTTCGCAATGAGATTCTACTCGAATGTCTTTCACAATTACCATTTCATCATAACCTTCAACCTCTTCAAATACTTTTGAAAGAACCTCTTTTGGATCCATCTCATATCCAGCAAAAAATTGCTCGTAAGCTCTTACAACTCTTTTAGGCGTTTCAATCAAACCTTCTCTGTCCGGATTGTCTCCAGTCCAGGCTAGCATTGTTCTTACAGCTGCTTCTGCTTCTTCACGGGTTGGTTTTTTATTATCAGTCATGGTAGATCTCCTTTGATCTCAAATGAGTGAGATATATTAATGATATTTAAGAAAAAATAAAGGAAAATGCCTAATCTAATAGGTTTTTTTTATTCTGATATGTCAGTTGTTGTTCTTTTTTTAAGGCATTATTTATGTCTACAGGTTCATTGGAATTAAGTATCTTTTTAAGAACTTTTATTGAGTCTCTTTCCATAGAAGATATTTTTTTAGCTAATTTATTTGCCCTTGAAATCATATCTTCCCTATCTACATGTATTGAGCTTATGCCACCATAAGAAAAAATATCGTCAACTAAAATTTTTTCACCAGTAAAAACCATTTCTCTTAATCTTTGTTTTGGAATAATCCTTCCTAAATGAGCGCTTCCAACAAGTACATCAAAATTAATTCCAGGCATTTGGAAGTAACTATCCTTTGTTGCCAAGACTATGTCAGAGGAACATGGCAGAAAGAAGCCTGCACCAATAACAAATCCATCACAGCAGCAAATTACTGGAATATCTGAATTATAAATCGCATTTGATACTTTCCAGATATAGTCATTAATTTTCTCTAGCTTATTATTATCAAAATTATGTTCCTTTTTATCCGCACCTGCTGAAAATCCTTTCCCCTCATTAGCTATGATAATTACTGAGGTTTCATCATCGAAAGAAGACTTCTCAATTAAATCATGCATTTCAACTAAATCGGTCGAAGAGAGAGCATTGACTGGCGGTGAAGCTATTAAAATACTCAATATAGAATCTTCTTTAAGTGTTTTTATTGCCATTCTTAAAATTTAAACCAACCTAAGGCATCATATTCGATACCAGTTGAAACGAAGCCTTGGATGGCAAATAAACATCCCGTAATTACTACTCCAAGAACAGACCCTATTACTCCTGAATTAGCAGAATATCCCATAATTCTTGTTGGTTTAAAAACAAACTCTTTATAGTTAATATTCTGATCTGCTTGTTGAAGAAGATTTTTTGAGCTTTGAAGTTCTTTGATTTTGTCTGAACCTCCTCTCTCTTCAAGTTCAGATATCTCCTCCTCAATAATGAAAATCTCATTTCTAACGAAATCTCTATGAATTTGGCTGAGCGATTGCAATTTAATTGCTTTAAAAATTGCATACAGGCTTATACCGGAAATTGTAGTAATTATGACCACGATAATATAAATTGTTGAAATATGATGGCGAATCTCAGTCCATGCAATTAAATTAAGAATAACAACACAAAATAAAGAAAAGAATACTAATATTGAAGTATAGCTCTCAATTCTATATAAATAAGTTTCCCCAAATGATCTTAAGACATTTCTTAAATTCATCCATGCAAAAACATTTTTTCTTTTTCTTAAATCAAGGTAAATATTTTTTGAGTTATTTATCTCTTTTGAAGAAGAAAAAACAGATAGATATGCTAATCCAGGAAACTTAATAATGTCACCAAGTTTTCTTGTGCTTTCAATTCTCCTATCAAAGTCAATTGCACAAATTAATCCAAAAAAGAAAAGTTGAAAACATATCAGGAAGCCAAATACAGACATTGTTGTTATAAAAATCTCTAATGGATTGTTGCCAAACAAAAAGACACCACTGAAATTTTTTACAAGGAAAGGAGTTAAGATTATTGCCAACATTGAAGGATATAAAATCAATCTATATGGTTTTAAAAAATCTTTCTCATAAACGGAATTTATTAAATTAAATAGAAAAAATGCTGATGATATTTCATTTGATTTTGTTGTAGATGTTGTTGAAGTAAAGATTTCACTTGTTTCCTCTTTTGATATTTTTGAGGCAAGCTTTTCATCAAATTCAAGCGGTATTGCTTGTAAAGCAATATCATTCTCATCCATGGCAGAGGTCATCTCATCTTCAATTAAACCTGGATAATCTTTTGGATTATTCCAGCCTCTTCCAATAAATTTTCTTTCTGTTTTGTCGCTACTCCACCTTGGTGCAGGATGACAAAGCCTCTCCAACTCTTCGGGTCTATAAAAACCATATTTAGCTGAAATTATTAATCTTCTGGTAAATAAACATGAGTAAGCCAAGATAATTTGAAAAGAATCGATATTCCTTATGAACTCCACATCAGAGAATATTGCAAGAAAAAGTGCTGTTGTTAGAAGCCATGAAGCTGGATATGTTATCAACCAAGAGACAATTATGTTGATTAGCGGCATATGTTGCGTAGATAAAGCAATAAGATTCCTATTTTGGCAGACATGCCATGCTCTTGAAGGAGATCGCTCTAAAATTAAAGCCGCAAGAGGCGATAGAAACACTGGAGGAAGATTCTCATAAACAAAGGTTTTCCAGAACGCCTTCCACGAAAATTCAATTGGATTATGAAAATTCTCTGGGGATTTATCCGAAAGTACATTTCTTAACTTAGCAGCTTCAGATAATGAATCTATTCTATCTATTAAGACCTTATTTTCTTCTTTAGAGGCTTTTCTATTCCTGAAGACAAATTCTTTTTTATCATTTTTTTGTTTGGATTCGGAATCTGACATGGTTTATATTGTAGCAATGTCAGAGATAAAAGCATTAATAAATCCTGTTACTCCATTTCAACAAAATGCTCCAATAATCTATTGCGAGGAAACAAAAAAGTGCGGTTTTGTTGACCCTGGTGGAGATTTAAATTTACTTCTAGCATCTGCTGCCAAAAACGATCTTATCCCAGAAAAGATCTTTCTAACTCATGGACATATAGATCATGCAGCGGGCGCGACTGAGCTGGCTAGTACTCTTAATCTTAAAATAATTGGTCCACATATTGATGATAAATTTCTTCTTGATGAGTTGGAAGCTCAAGGATCTATGCTTGGCATCTCAGCTCAGAATTGCTCACCAGATATTTGGCTAGATGATGGAGATACTATATCAGTTGGTAATGCTGAATTAGATGTTTTACTAACACCCGGTCATACGCCAGGACATGTTATTTTTTTCCATAAACCATCGAAGCTTGCTATTGTTGGAGATGTTCTTTTTGCAGGCTCAGTTGGCAGAACTGATCTTCCTGGTGGAGATTATGAACAATTAATTAAGTCTATCAAGAATAAACTTTGGCCTTTAGGTGAGGACATTGCATTTATACCTGGTCATGGACCTGCTTCAAATTTTCAAATTGAAAGAGCAACAAATCCTTTTGTTTCTGATAGTAATTTATAGATTAACCCTGAAGCCTATTTCTAAACTTGTTGAATCATATAGTGAGTTTGTACTTGCGCCTATTGTAAAGGCTGTATATTTCCCTCTGTTATAAATAGCTTCGAAGCCAAACCTTCGGTTTTGATCATCAGAAATTTCATAAATCGTTGGGCAATCAAGCTCCAAGCAAACTACGTCATCATTAATAACTGGCTCTGCTTCTGAACTAACATCAAGAAAAATCTTACCTTCCCAATCATTACTGTCTCCAAAATGAATCCCAGTAACAAAATGCGCTTCATAATTATTTTCATCAAAATCAAAGTTTTCATTCTCAACTGACCAGCTTTTCACTCCAAATTCACCATAAATTTCAAAGATATTCTTTATCGATAGATTTACACCACTTGCTGAAATATTACTCAAAATGTCTCCAATACCTGAGTGAGCACCAATCCTAAAAGAATCTGTTGTTTTATCAATAGACTCATTCTCAAAATCAATACCTTCACCTCTTCTCTCAAATTTAAGGTATAACGGACCAGGTAATTTGAACGATGAATTAATTGCTAACCCGTTTTCAGCACTATTAGAGTTGATAAAATTAATACCTATAGAAGTATATCTAAAATCAAATTGCTCTCTATCGAGTCTACCTTTTTCTTCAGAAAATATTGGAAAAGCCAAGAATACAAACAAGAAAAAATATAAAAGTTTCATTTTTTATTAACTCTCAATAATTTTAAAGTAATTTTTAGATGCTTGCATTACCTTTGGAGCCAACCATAAAGCAGAAACTAAAGTTGGAATAGCCATCATTGCAAAAGCACCGTCTGCAATATTTATAGCAATATCTATGGGAACTATTGAGTAAATAAAAATGCTAATAATATATAAGTAGACATAAAACCTCATTCCTAATTTGCCAAAAAGAAACCTCGAACAAGACGCACCATAATATGAATAGGTAAATATCGTGCTAAGTCCAAAGCAGATAACACATGCAAAAAGAATAAGTTCTCCAAAGCTTCCCAATAATGAGCTAAAAGCCTCTGATGTTAGGGTAACTCCTTGTGATGATGAACTTTCCCAAACTCCAGAGATTAAAATCATTAGAGCAGTAGCAGTGCAAATTATTAATGTATCAAATATTGGTCCCGTCATTGCGACAAGTCCCTGCTTAACAGGATTAGAGACCTTAGCTATGCCATGAACTAGAGATTCAGTTCCCATACCAGCTTCATTAGAAAAGGCGCCTCTTCTCACCCCATAAATAAGTACTCCAAAAAAAGTCCCTCCAGCTATAGCACTTCCGGTAAACGCATCTGTAAGAATTAGTTTAAAAGCGGGAATAATTAAATTTAGATTTAATATTATGGCTATAAGCATTGCACCAAAATATATAGAGCCCATTAATGGAACAAGATATGAGGCTACTTCAGCTATTCTTTTTATCCCTCCGAGGACTACAATTGCTGTAATGAATGCTAAGGATAGCCCCCCATAAATATTAAAGTTTTCAATATTCGAAAAAGCTAAATCTCCAGTAATTTGAATTAACTGATTGCTTTGAAAAGCAGGCAAGCAGCCAATCATACCTGCAAATGCAAAGAAATATGCAAGCGGCAACATATTCTTTGGAAGTCCATTTTTTATTACATACATTGGTCCCCCTAAGACTTCACCTTCATTATTTTTTTCACGGAACATAACTGATAAGGTGCATGTAAAAAACTTTGTTGCTATTCCAATTATTGCTGTAACCCACATCCAAAATATCGAACCTGGACCAGCAATTGAAATTGCAAGAGCGACACCAGCAATGTTTCCTAGTCCGATCGTTCCCGATAATGATGTAGTAAGCGCTTGAAATGGACTTACTTCCCCATCTTCATTATTCTTTTCTCTGGATAAAAGGATCTCAAAAGCATGATAAAGATATTTGAAAATTGCAAATCTAGAGTAGATTAAAAAAAAGAGGCCTGATCCAATTAAAAGAAATATTAACCAAGGACCCCAAGCTGCTGAGGCAAATTGCTCAGCATAAAAGTTTGGAGATTTTTCCATTTAGGTGAGGTTTTTCATGGGCAAATATATCTACTCATAGCCTTCTACTACTGCATACATTCTATCAGCTCCACCTTCAAGGAGTTTAAGAGCTTTTTTATATTCAAAACTGTCATATGCAGATAAGGCTATGTCGTAAGAATCAAATTCAACTACTACATTTCTTGAAAAATCAATTCCCTCTTTAGTTTTATATTGGCCGCCTCTTACAAGAAATTTACCACCAAATTTTTCTATTGCTACTTCTGCTTGTTTGCCATACCTTGATAGCTTTTCATCATCGAGAATATTTGCTTTTGCAACCCAATACCCTTTTGGCATTCTTTATTTAATTATCAAAGGTTTAATGATATTTACATCATCGGCAATATATGCATTTTTTGTTTTTTCATAATGCGGATGTCCCAAGGTTGCTAAATCAGAAGCCTTTTCCATAACTCTTGCATCGAAATCAGACTCATCAACAAGTTCATCAATTATTCCTGCATCAACTGCTTTAACAAATGGGTAAGGATCTGCATGAAGGAGAACAGAATATGCATGTCTTTTAGAAATTCTGCTTGCAGCAATCTTCATCATGCTGGTTGGGATATCCATATTATTTCGAACCTCATTAGCTTGTGTTACAAAATCTCCTTTCAAACCTATTCTGTAATCACAGCCGCAGGCTACAAAAAGTCCCATTGCTATTGTGTGTCCAGATAAAGCAGCAATTACAGGTCTTGGAAAAGTGAAAATGTCATACATAAACCTCATTCCCAGATCACTCATTTTAGATATTTTTTCCATATCTCCTGAGGCAAATGTTTTCAAATCAAACCCAGCAGAAAAAATACCTTCTTTACCTTTAACAACTAAGGAGCCACTATCCTTAGGAACCTCATTTAAACAATTATTAATCGCCTCAAGCATTTCTATTGAAAAAACATTAACTTTTCCATCATCTAGATTAATTACTGAAACATCACCAACTTTTTCGAGGGTTGCATAATCTGTCATTTAACTACTCCTATAATCTCTTTTGCACTTTTTACTGCAAAATCTGACCTCGTCCCATGATCTCTCCCATTTTTTCCTCCAAGAAAAAGGTCTGTTACATGTTACACAAATTTTTTGAGGAAGATTAGATTTTTTTATCCTTTTCAAAGGGTTTTCTCCTCAATAAACTTTTCTGCAGCCTTAAAAATTCTTAACTTTCGATCTTTTTCAAGCTTTTCAAGCGCTCTTATCATTAAAGAAAGTCTGGGATTCTTGACAAAAAAATCTTTATTATCCTCAATAAATTTCCAATATAGTCCATCAACAATTTCGCACCAATCTCCCTTTTTAAAATTCGACATTCTCAAGATGTAGCTTGAACCAGAAATATATGGTTTAGTTGCAAAAATTCCTCCGTCTGCAAATGTACCCATTCCAAAAACATTTGGCACCATAACCCATTCAGATGAGTCGACAAACATTTCCATAAACCACTTGTAAATCTCTGATGGGTGAACTCTTGACATGTTCATAATACTGGCTAAAACCATCAGTCTATTGATATGATGTGTGTATCCAAACTCTAATGCACCTTTTATAGCATCATCTAAAGGATCTATACCGGTATTACCCGTGTACCATGCATCAGAAAGTTTTCTATTGTGATTCCAATAGTTTGTATCAATCATTTTTTCAGAAAAGTTCTGATAAATGCCTCTGATAAACTCTCTCCATCCGATGATTTGTCTTATAAATCCCTCAAGGCTGTTAAGAGGTATATCATTTTCATCAGCATAATTTCTTGCTTCTGCTATTACCTGTTGTGGGGTAATGATCCCAAGGTTCATTGAACTACTGAGTGCAGAGTGGAGTTGAAAATGCTCGCCCATGAAAATAGCATCCTCGTATGGCCCAAAATCCTTGAAACGTTCTTTAAAAAAAATATTCAACCAATCTAAGGCTTGTTTAGAAGTAAAAGGGAAGATATTGCTTATCACACCTGGGTGGTCACTGAATTTTGTATTAATAAAATTGGAGATTTCATTAAAATCATCTCGCTGTGTGATTGATGGGAGGTCTGGAATACTATAATCTCTTGGAAGCTTTTTTCTATTTTCGTCATCAAAGCTCCATTTTCCACCTACAGGCTTTTTATTTTCTATAAGAATATCCATTTCTTTTCTAGCCTTTTTGTAATAATTTGCCTGTAAAAGAAATTTTTTATCGCCAACAAAACTTTTAAAAGACTCCCTTGTATCCAAAAACATTGGGGTATCAAGAATTTCATAATCAATACCACAGTCAGAAATCATTTGCATGATTTCTTTTTCAAATGGTTTGTCTTCGATCTCAAAAAACTTAATTTTTTTAAAATTATTATTTTTAATTTCGATACTTAATTTTTTAACATAAGGCTCCTCAAAGTTATTATTAAAATCATAATAAATATTATTTATATTCGATTGTTCCAAGGAATCTCGAAAAGATCGCATGGCATTAAAAAATAAAGCAATCTTAGATTTATGATGTTTTTCATATGTGCAAAGTCCTGAATCCTCACACATAAAAACAGTTTCATTTTCTGAAATATTTTGAAAGTCCAGTGGGAACAACTGATTGCCTAGAATAAGTCTTAAAGTTTTTTCTTTCATTCACCCTTAGTTAATGATTTTAAAAATAATTTCAATAAAAAAAGGCCGCAAGTGCGGCCTCAAAAGCAAAAGCTTTTATTTAACTTGCTGCTGCATTTTTAAATTCTGCACTATTCCAAAGTTCTGGATCATCACATTCTGTATGAGAATCGAAAACTGCTTGCATTTCTCCTCCGTTATCGAGCCAGTTCATGTTTCCACTTTCCATAGTTTCAAAAGATTGATGGAAATTCAGCCAATAGAAGTCATTGGAGTCGCTTTCATCCATAGGGAGATATACGCCATAAGTATATGGATCTTCTGTTTTGTATTCATCAAGCCATTCATCGAAAAGAACCATATCAGCCATTAACTCTGACTTTGAAGCGCCATTAATAAAACGACATGCTTGAGATTGAGTTGCATATGACTCCCAGTCCAATCCACTTTCTGAGTCACCTATATGAAATTCATGATCAAAAACTTGTGTATTATCACAATCTAAAACATTGTTAGTTGCTTGATCCCATTCCTGGGCATCTTCTCTTGATAGCCATGACTCCCATGCTGCATCAGATGCATCTTTTGAGGTCCATTGTAATTCCCACCATCCATTTTGTTGTCCGCTTGCTGGTGCTAGTCCTCCAGCCCAAACCATTTGATCATACTCAGCAACTAGTTCGTTCCAATCAGCAACAAACTTTCTCAAGTTTTCTTCTGAATAGTCAGGGCCTGCAGTACAAGGAATAAACTGATTAAAAAAAACTGTTTGTGGAGCATCCGCTTCATCCATTGAGTCTGAGCAACTAACAATAAAAATTAAAGCAAAGATGGATAAGAAACTTTTTGTAGTTAAATTCATAAAATCTCCGAAAAAATTAATAAGAATTTATATTACAAAAAAAAAGTCACCAAATGGTGACTTTTTTAAAAAAACATAACCTTTTTTAAGATTCTACATGAAATAACTTCGTATAGATTCTCCATTCATCGTCTTTCTTCAGAAAAGACAAACAATCTACGAAGATCATTCCAAGGTATGCCTCTCTAACCTTAACTGCTGCAGTATTTCCAAAAACCTCACATGAGATTATTTCTAGCATCTTTTCATCATTATTTTCCATAGGCGATGGTTGTTGTGATGATACAAAACCTGCAAAATCATCAACGCTCATTTCATGAAAACCATCTGGTAGGTATCCTGTAATTGATGCATTAGCATTAAAAGAAGCTTTTATTTTTTCAGGATCTGATTCATAACATCCATCAAAATATAATTGAATACAATCCTTTATCATTTCATTATCATTCATTTTATTCTCCAAAAATGGCGGAGAGTGAGGGATTCGAACCCTCGATACAGTTACCCGTATACCTCCTTAGCAGGGAGGCGCTTTCGACCACTCAGCCAACTCTCCGAGTTTTTTATTATACAGACAATTTTATAATGCTTAATGATTCTAATTATCGAATTCTAGTCTATGACCATAATTCAAAGACTCAGAAAATTGCCCCTCTTTATAAGCAATATTTCCGTTGAGGATGGTTGCATGAATTGACGAACGCATTGTTCTATTTTCTAAGGGGGACCACCCACATTTGTGTAAGATATTTTCTTTATTTACGGTATAGGTTTTATCCATATTCACACATGTTATATCTGCAAAATATCCCTCTCTTAAAAAACCTCTATCTTTTATATTAAATCTCTTTGCAACATTGTGACTGGACTTCTCAACTATCATTTCTAATGAGAAAATATCATCAAAATAAAACTCCAATAACATTTGCAGGGAGTGCTGAACTAAGGGAATGCCTGCAGGAATATTTGGATATTTTTGACTTTTCTCCTCAAAAGTATGAGGTGCATGGTCAGTCGCAAATATGTCAATCTTATTTGCTTTCACAGCCTCAATAATACCAAGTCGGTCTTCCTCTGTTTTAATTGAAGGATTGCAAACAATAAAGTTGCCAAGCTCTTCATAATCTTTATCACTAAACGTTAAGTGATGAACACAACCCTCAGCAGTAATATGCTTATTCTCAATTGGATCGCTTGTAAATAATTCCATTTCTCTTGCTGTCGAAAGATGAAGAACATGCAAGTTAGAACCAAATCTTTTTGCTAATCCTACCGCTAATGAGCTTGATAAATAGCAACATTCTTCATCTCTTATAACTGCATGATGAGCAGCTTCAAGTTTATCTCCATATTTTTCTTGATATAGCTTCTCATTCTCTACTAACCTTTTAGGATCTTCGCAGTGAGTAACAATATTTGTAGGGCAGTGTTCGAAAATCTTTTCAAGGGATTCATATTTATCAACGAGTAAATCTCCAGTGGATGCTCCCATGAAGACTTTTAAACCGCATGAAGTTTTAGGATCATGCTTTTTTATTTCTTCAATGTTGTCATTTGTTGCACCTAGATAAAATGAATAATTACCAACAGATTTTGTTGAAGCCATTTCAAACTTTTTCTCTAGATTCTCTATAGTAGAAGTATTTGGATTTACATTGGGCATCTCAAAGTAACTAGTAACTCCGCCTGCTAAAGCGGCCTT
>CACBGD010000013.1 GCA_902538705.1 uncultured SAR86 cluster bacterium
ACTTGGCTGTTGCGCTCCTTTTATTGCTAAATCTAACGAGGCTTGAAACGCGTACCCAGAAAAATTAGAACCCATTTTCTCATAATTTATATCATCTTTATTTTGTTCATCTACAACTATCGCCATCTCTTTAAAAATATCTATGACTTCCTCTTCTGAACAAATGCCATGGTGAAGCCAATTTGATATATGCTGACTTGATATCCTGCAAGTTGCCCTATCTTCCATGAGACCGACGTTATTAATATCTGGAACTTTTGAACACCCAATTCCTTGATCGATCCATCTCACGACATATCCAAGAATTCCCTGAGCACTATTTGCGATCTCATTTCTAATTAAATTTCTATCTAAATCTTCTCTCAAGATGGGTATCGTTAAAATTTTGTCTATATCAGCTAAGTCTCTGGACGCAAGCTCGTCTTGTTTCAACAGAACATCAACTTTGTGATAGTGCATCGCATGTAGTGTTGCAGCTGTCGGTGATGGAACCCATGCACATGTTGCACCAGATAAGGGATGCGATATCTTAGAATTAACCATATCTCTCATATCATCTGGCATAGCCCACATCCCTTTTCCAATCTGTGCCTTGCCACTTAAACCACATCTTATACCTATATCTACATTCCAATCTTCATAAGCATTTATCCATGACTGACTCTTCATCTCTGATTTGGGAACCATTGCTCCTGCTTCCATACTTGTATGTATTTCATCTCCAGTTCTGTCTAAAAAGCCTGTGTTGATAAAAATTAATCTTTCTTTAGCTTCTTTAATGCATGATTTGAGATTGACGGTGGTTCGTCTCTCCTCGTCCATAATCCCAACCTTTACGGTATTTTTTTCTAGATCAAAGATTTTTTCTACTGCTTCAAAAAGATCACACGTAAATGCTACTTCCTCAGAGCCATGCATTTTTGGTTTAACAATGTACATGCTTTGGGTTTTTGAGTTTGACAATGAGTTAAGTTGCTTTAAATCATACAAAGCAATACAAATTGTAAACATAGCATCTAGAATACCTTCAAATATTTCTTCACCATTTTCTAAAATAACTGATGGGTTTTGCATTAAATGCCCAACATTTCTAACCAGTAAAAGACTTCTTCCAGGAAGAGAAAAAGTACTTCCATGGACATCTATATACTCCCTATCCTCCTTTAAGATCCTCGTCATTTGTTTTCCATTTTTTTCAAATGATTCTGAAAGATTGCCCTTCATTAATCCAAGCCAGTTTCTGTAGGCTATTACTTTATCTTCAGCATCGACTGCAGCAACTGAATCCTCACAATCTTGAATAGTTGATACTGCAGACTCTAAAATAATATCTTTAATGTTTGCGCTGTCAGTTTTGCCTACTGGGTGATTGGGATCTATTTGTATTTCTAAATGCAGATTATTATTGACCAATAATATTGCTGACGGATTCTCAGCAGCTCCAATAAATCCCTTTAATTGATTCTCATTTTTTAAGAAGGTCTCTTGGCCTTGTTCAGTTTTTAGAACTAACCTTTTATCTTTGATTGAAATATGTGAGATATCCTTATAAAAAAAGTCTTCTATGGGAAAACATTCATCTAAAAATTGCTTGGCAAACTCTATTACTTTACTTCCTCGTATTTCATTATATGAACCTTTTCTTGAAGCACCGCCATCTTCCGAAATGACATCTGTTCCATAAAGTGCGTCATAAAGACTACCCCACCTTGCATTTGTTGCATTCAATGCAAATCTGGCATTCATTATTGGCACAACAAGCTGAGGTCCTGGAATACTCGAGATTTCTGGATCCACATTTTCAGTTGTAATGATAAAATCATCTGGAACTTCTTCCAGGTAACCAATTTGCGCTAAAAACTTTTTATAGTCATCTAAGTTAAAATCATTATTTTTATGCCAAGTAGAAATTTGGTCTTGCAAAAAAGATCTTTTTGCTAATAAATCTTTATTTCTCTGATGGAACTCTTCGAGAAGTTCTTCAAACTTTTCCCAGAAGTCTTCTGGATTCAAGTCGAGCCCTATTAAAACCTCATCGCTTAGAAAGCTATCAAGATCCTTATGAACATTTAAACTTCCACGAGCTATATAGTTTTTCATATTAGTATTTTATCAGAGGTCTTAAATGCTTTCTTTAACTGCAAGCCTTAAATCAAAAGGAATAATTCCGTGATTATCATGGCTGTGTTTCAAAGAAGTTATAGAATCAAAAAAAGAATCGTCCATATCGACGATCTTACGTAATCTCATATCTACGTGACCTAGAACTGTCTCATATACGGTAGATATATTATTTTCTGAATCTAAAAGACATCCTAAAATATGAATACATTTTTTGTTTAAGCCAACTACTCTAAAATATGGATAAATATAGTCCCCTTCAAGAAACTCCTTGAAGTATTTTAGATTTTCTTCCAAGGTAAATGAAGAATATCCTCTTTTAAAATATTCATCATCAAATCCCATATCACTATACATTTGGCCCCAACACCCATCAAAACATCTGGTATATGATCCAGTATTCATATGACCATTGTGGTCACACATCTCTTGAGTAACCAATATTTTTTCACCGTGATAAGGAAATAATTCTTTCATAAATAATGATTCTTAATTGGAGCGGGAAACGAGGTTCGAACTCGCGACCTCAACCTTGGCAAGGTTGCGCTCTACCAGCTGAGCTATTCCCGCATCACAAGTGGGTAGTAAATATAACTGCAATGGAATGGGCTTTCAAGCAGAATTGTAGAAAGTTTAGTGATGAAAGAGATTAAACAAACTCATCATTACTCATCATTTTGGTATGATTAGGATTGTGGAACTTTTATTAGATTTTTAAGAAATGAGTTAGCTTACTTATTTATCATGATAGAAACAAAAACATTTTCACCAAATGTCTTTAATAGCTTTGCTATACAAGCTTATCGTTTAGTGTTTGGTCGTATTTTACCGCAGTCATTGTTTCGCGATAAAATACCTGCTGAAGCAGATCGCAAGGCAGTAAAGGGAAAGTTTGATTTAGAAATTGTTAGTCACTGTTGGGGTTATGCCAACATGTTAACCTATCAATTAAGTTCGTTTGTAAACTATCCACCAACAAAACTAAATTTAACTGTGACCGTTTTTTATGCTGAAGAAGATACTAAAACAAAGGCTACATTGGACTTCTTTAGTCAAATAACTACGCCAAATATAACTTGGAATTTCCACCCTCTTACCAAAGGAAAGCTCTTTAGACGTGGTATAGGCCGAAATATGGCTGCGCGGTCAACAGAAGCTGACTGGATATGGTTTACAGATTGCGACGTTATCTTTTATGAGAACTGCTTAGACTCACTCGCCGATAGTTTACAAGGCGAGAAAGGTTCGTTGTTTTTTCCTAAAGAAGAAAAAATCACTGAGATGTTAGAAGATGATGACCCATTATTGTCAAATGATGCCCAACCACAAGTTATCGATATAGAAACAGAAAATTTCAGTTTATACGAGCGTGGTAAATCCCGTGATAAAGCACGCGGCCCATTTCAAATTGTTCATGGTGACGTTGCTCGAGCTATAGGTTATTGTGAAAAACTGTCAATATTTCAAACTGAATCTGACCGTTGGCGTAAAACCTATGAAGACACCGCCTTTCGCTGGCTACTTGGCACTGATGGTGAGCCTAAGCATATTGATGGTGTTTTTCATATTCATCATGTTACAAAAGGACGTTATAAAGAAAATTCTCAATTGTCTAAAGTGCGTAGTAATATCCGTTTAAACCGAAAGTAGTTACATGACATACGTACAACAAAAATCAGTTAAGTCCCACATCATGTTGTTTGATTCAGGCCATTTCCCTGTACTTGTCCCAAAAATGTTTACGGGTCAATATTGGAAGACACAAAATGCCATAACAGGACAGGCAACCGGCCGTGGCACCACCTACTTTTTTAAACATAACAAAAATGAATATGTGTTACGGCACTATCGTCGCGGCGGCTTGATTGGAAAAATACTAAGTGATCAATATATGTATACAGGTATTGAAAAATCACGAGCATGGCGAGAATTTAAGCTGCTACAGCAAATGAAAAATATGGATTTAAATTGTCCAACCCCGATCGCAGCGATGTTGAAGAAGACTGGCTTATATTACCAAGCCGATATCATTTTAAAAAAAATTTCCAGCGCTAGGGACTTACATCATATTTTACTAGCAAACAGCTTAACCGCTGATGTTTGGAAAAAAATTGGTCAAACCATTGCCAAATTTCATCATCATCAGATTTATCTCCACGATTTGAATATCCACAATATTATGCTCGATATAGAAAACGAGGTTTGGTTAATTGATTTTGATAAATGCCAAATTAGACAAGGCAGTAATTGGAAAAACTCAAACATAGCGCGTTTAAAGCGATCATTTGAGAAAGAAAAACGATTACATAATATTTATTGGCAACTGGCTGATTGGCAAATACTAATATCTGCCTATAACGAAGCGGCAATGGCTAATGTTTAAGCACATTCACATTGTTGCCTGCTCGCCGCGATCCGGTACTACTCTCTTGCACGAGGCGATGGTCACCTGTTTTCGGACAAACAAGCATTATGACCATGAGATTCGCTTTCACCTCGTAACCGCAAAAAACAACGATGTGGTTATCACGAAACGACCCAAAGATACGTTGTACATGCCAGGAGTCATCGACGATCCTAATCTCTATGTCATTTACGTAACGCGCGATCCACGTGATGTCATCGTCAGCCGGCACGGTAAGAGCGAGGATATGTACTACTCGAACATTAGGCTTTGGCGTGAATTGCATGCCTGTGCACGTTCATTGTTCGGCCACGATCGTTTTCTCAATATCCGGTACGAGGATTTTGTAAATAACCCTGACGCCACACAAAACCAAATCACTACAAAATTTCCATGGCTTGAGAAACAACACAAATTTTCTGAGTACCATGAACACGCGCAAGTGTCTGAAAAGTCAAAGGTTGCAATGCGTGGCGTCCGTCCCATTGGACCGACCAGTGTCGGTGTCTGGCGAAAACATCTCGGTCGCATCGTTCAACAGCAGGCAATCCACGGCACAATGACACCAGATCTGGTCGGTTGTGGATACGAATCATCGCCGGATTGGGAAGTTGTTCTGGACGGCGTTTTATCGGATAACTCTAACAGTTGGTATCCGGAAAAAAAACCTTTTTGGCAGAGAATTTCGCAATCCATTGATGCTTCCAGAAAAATAGCTATCTATCGGCGCAAGAAAGGACTTAGTCGAATCAGCAGAGCAACCAATGATCGTTAGCCATGCAAAGAAGTTTATTTTCGTAAAGACCCGTAAAACCTCGGGCACAAGCATGGAGGTTAGTCTTAGCCAAGTCTGTGGTCCCAATGACATCATCACTCCGATATCGTTTGAAGACGAACTCGTCAGGCTGGACATGGGCGGCATGTTACCTCAGAACTACGCTGGTCTTGGAGAGCAGCGATATCGCGATATGATAAAGGCACGCAAGATGAAATTTTTACGCGCCAGACGCCGTGGCAAGTTTTTCAATCATATGCCGGCTGTTGCGATTCGCGAGCACGTCGGCAAAAAAACTTACGATGATTACTTTACTTTTTCGATCGAAAGGCATCCGTACGAAAAGGTTGTATCACATATCTATTATCATGCGCGCGGAAAAAAGAACTGGAGTTTTGACAAGGAGCTTGAGCGTGTTCTGAGGAAGAAGTATTACGTCAATTACCCAACCTATTCAGACGGTGAAAAACCTATTGTCGATTTCATTGTCAATTTTGACAATATGCAGGAAGACCTCACGACCCTCGGCGACAGGCTTGAATTTGATATTGTCGCGCACTATCCACAAACCAAACACAAATTCCGAACTAACAGAAGGCCTGCATCCGAGCTGTTGTCGCAGAAAGTAAAGGACCAAATATATAAGAACTGCAGGATCGAGTTCGATGCAATGGGTTACGAGCGTTAGCCATGCACAAATAATGGAAAATCAAAACATTGCTACGGCTACTCTGCAACCTTAGGCTGCTTGATAAAATAAAGGATTCAACTAAATTTGCTCAAGAGCTTCAACCATTTTTGCTCTTACAATTTCAACTGCTTTAAAGGGTCTGATCATGACTTTAAAATTTAGTATCTTGCCGTCATCATCCCATTGAATCATATCCACACCATTAACGCTTATTCCATCAATTTCTGTTTCAAATTCAAGGATAGAGTGATTTCCATCATTAATCTCTCGCGTATATTTAAAACTGTCCATATTAAATGAAACACCAGCCGCACTTAGATACATCTTTGTAATTTCTTTGCCTTCAAGAGGAGTAAAAACTACGGGTGAATAAAAAGTAGCATTATCATTAAGAAGGTTATCAAGAAGTTCCATTTTCCCTTCAAGAATAACTTGATGCCATTTCTTTATATAATTTGCTGCATTGGACATACGTATATTATAAATTTAATTCAAAAAAAAGGAGAGCAAAAGCTCTCCTCTTTTAAGATTGCTTAAAAATTAAAAATCTTTTTGGAACCTAACTCCATAAGCCATTGGAGGAGCATACATAGCTTTTACAAATCCAGCATTAGCAGGATATGAATCAGTTTTTATAAGCTCATCAGTAGCATTATGAACATAAAATTCAAGACCCCATGCATTAGTTTCATTTATGAAAACCATGCTTGTATTTACGGTATATAGATCATCTCTTCCACTGTGGAATGGCTCATGATCGTAATTTGATTCGTTATAGAACATTTCTCCTGTGTAATTAGCACTAACAATGTTCATTATTCTGAAACCATTACCAGTATAAGTATTGTGCTCAAACTGAAGATTCCATGAAAGTTCAGGCGACCATGTTAAGTGCTTTCCACTAAGATCAATGGTGCCATCAGCACTACAAGGATCGACGCCTACTAGAGCTCTCTCCATACATAGATAGCCATCTTGAGTAGCTTCTGCAGAGCTTGAGCCACCATTTTCAGTTTCAAGCATAGAGACCCACCCAAATAATCTACCTGCCTCATAAGGCTTCCAGTCAAATTCTAGTTCTACACCTTGAATAGTTGAGTTAGGTACATTTTTAGTCATTAGTGTATAGACTGCTTGGCCATCGAGTTCTCTATAGCCAACAAATCCGAATAAAGTTCTTTGCATATCTTCATAATCACTATAAAAAACATTTCCTAGTAATTTTAGATCGCCATCTAAATGAACTGATTTAAACCCTAGCTCATATGTTGTATTGAATTCTGGATCGTATTCAAAGTTTATAAATTGCCCATCACCTCTATCAACATTGTCACCAAAACCACCAGCTTTGTAACCAGTAGCAACTGATGCATAAACAAAGAGGTCTTCATTAGCTACATAATCAGCTCCTATTCTCCATGTACCTTGATCCCATGAAGCTTTATAGTCATTGCTTGCATTAGCAGTGAATGCAGATAGGTCATCACTTCCACTAATACCCATACTAGGTAGCAAATCATCTGATTGATAATATTGATTCCATGGAGCATATGTGAATATACCACCAGCATCACTCACTAAAGTTGTATCACCAACAAAGTCATAGCTTTCAAACCAGAAACATGGACCACCGTTACAATATGCGTTGGCATTATCGAAGTAACCATAAGTTTTATAAGTTCTGCCACCTTGGTCCTCTTTTTCATCCCAAGTATGTCTGTAACCAAGCGTCAAATTAAGGCCATCAACACCTGTTTCATAGTCTAATTGTCCAAAAATTGCTTGAGTTTCTGTAGTTCTCTCTGGCTGTAAATAGATTTCATGCAAGGGTCTTATGATTGGGCCAAGAAATGGCATTTCTACATCAAACCTTGTATATGTATCCTCATCCATCATGAATACTCCAGCTACCCACTGGACATCTCCATCACCATCGGATTTAAATTGAAGCTCAACAACATTTGATTCGTTATTTTGAATAGTTCTGTATAGCTCATCAAACCACATTGGTTTTACTGCATTGTTTAGAGCAGCTGCTGCATTTCCTGGTGAAAGACCTAGCAGTGAAGCTACCGCATCTAAATCTTGCATCCAGAATGAATATTGACATCCGTAGGCAAAGGAAGATTCAACTGAACCACCCCAGCCCATCTGACAATTATCATAACCCATATCCCATGCAGTATTTTGAAAGTATGCGTCTCCATTAAATCCTGTTCCATTTGATCCTTCTACTCTTGGACCCCAACCATATTGTTGTCCGTAAATACCACCAAAGTGTCCTCTTAAAGCGTTCCAATTCATCATCATTGAGTCAGCATTATTTCTAACAAAACCATAAGCTGGATGCGTTGGAGATGTATGGAAACCTCCATCACCATCATACATTTGGAATCTATCATGTTGACCCAGTGCTACCCTAAATTCACCAACAACATTATCGCTGACCTTAAATTTAAGTTCTGATCTTATAGTTTCAATGGAAAGATCTAACTCTCCAGGATTATTAATAGCTGCATGAAAAGGATCACTTGCACCTGTGTCACAAGAAAAATCGTAACTTTGTCCTCTTGTAAGTTCTGCTTGCTCACAATCTTTTAAATAGATTGAACCAGCACCATTATCTTCAAATTTATCAAATGATACATACCACTCAAAATCTTTATCAATCGGTGCGTAAAGCATTCCAAGTCTTATTGCTGAGTTATCAACATTGTAATATGCATCACTAGCATCTACTTCTCTTGCCCGTCTCTGGTCAACATTCGGGATACCGTCTGCAACAATATCTCTTCCATCAGCCCAATCAACTTGACCACTTTGAGGTGTTCCTGTTGGAGCAGCTGAAACGTTTACACCGATTGTTCCATTTCTGTTGTAATCTAATGACCAGTCATATCTATCAACTGTTTGGTTAATAAAAGAATCAGCTAAAGACGATTTAAAAGATGCTCTGAAAGCAATCTCATCACTCAATGGTATATTTAAGAATCCATCAAATTCATTCATGTTTCTTCCATCTACAGAAAGTCTTACACCCATTCTTCCGGTCATTTCATCGCCGAATTTAGGTCTTGCAGAGATTACATTGACGGCACCAGATGTTGAATTTCTTCCAAAAAGAGTTCCTTGTGGACCTCTTAGTACTTCAATTCTTTCAATATCATGTGCAAGTGCAAGTGCAGCTTGTGCTCTGGGTGTGTACATTCCATCAACATGGATTGCGACAGTTGGATCACCGAGCTCTGTATAATTATTTGAGCTAACTCCTCTGATTGCTATTGATACACCAGAATCCTCTCCGGAATTACCTACGACAAGATTAGGAACCAAAGATGATAAATCAGAGATTCTTGATAGGCCTTGTAGAGCCATTTGCTCCTGGGTAATTACAGAAACAGCTAAAGGTGTTTCCATTAAATTGGTTTCTCTTTTTGTTGCAGTAACAATGACTTCTTCTACATCTGCAGCCTCATCATCCTGAGCAAAAACAAAGTTAGGTGCCATAAAGAACACCATAGTTAATAAATAAAAGTATCTAATATTCATGAATTCCCCTAAATATTGAGTAAAAACTAACTCAATTGAATATAAATAAGACTTATATGTCAAGTTTTAGACTATCTATCTTCTTTTGGTCTAGATTCGTTTACGACGAGCTTTCTTCCATCAACTTCTGAGTCATTTAAGGCTTGGACTGCGTCCTCTCCACCTGAATTCATTTCGACAAACCCAAAGCCTCTGGACCTTTTAGTAAATCTGTCTGTAATAACTCTGGCTGAAGTGACTTCGCCATATTCTTTGAATAGATCTTCAAGCTGCTGATCATCGATTGACCAAGGAAGATTTCCAACGTAAATATTCATAGATATCCTTATAAAAAATTGAATGAAACGTGAGTGTACATTAGTTTCCTCCAATGTAATACAAATTGTTTAGGAATTTAGGAAATTAATGGCTTTTTTACCAAATTTTGACCACCATTCATCAGATAAGTCTTTAATTCTAATTAAGTTCTGGTCAGATATGTCATCCATTCTTCTATTAACTTTTTGAATAGATGAATTCACTCGTAAATAATTATCTCCAACCAAATCTTTTAAAATTTCATTTTGCAAGCTTGATTCAAGCATTATTCCTAAAATATCATGTCTCAGCCAACCAAGAGCACCCCAATTTTTCGATCTTCTGCCATTTATTTTTCTCTTATTCAAACCTGCTCCAATTCCTAAGATCTTTATATGATTTGTACCGAATAGTTTTTTTGCCTCGACATAACCAAGAAGCGAGGGATTATTTGTAGCGATGCCTCCATCAATAAGCCATCTGCCATCATTCATACCAGCTGTTGGAAAATAAATAGGGGCAGCGCTGGATGCATTTGCTGCCTCAACTACTGAAACTTTTGAATCTTTGTAACTTGATATTAAAACCGGCTTTCGCTTTTCGAGGTCATATGCAGTAACGATAACGGGCTTAAGAGCTGTTCCAATTTCCTTATCTGCAAAAAATCTTGAGAGAATTTCTTTTTTGCCAACATTACTGTACTTAGGGCGTGTTTGCAGTATCGAAGTTTTATCAATAAAAGATTGATTCATAATCTTTCTTAAATTAGCTTTAGTCCAAAATTCTTCTATGTCAGTAATAGAGGATCCATTAATACCAAGCATTAAAGCATTTATTGCACCTGCACTTGTTCCAATAAATAAATCAAAAGAATCAAATATACTTCTTGAGGTTTCTTGTTCTAGTCTTTTAAGAAAATATACGCCCATAATTGCTCGCACACCTCCACCATCAAAGGACAAAACTTTTTTATATTTTTTGAAGAAAGGGTTAATATATTTCAAAATTTAATTTTTTTATAAATGCTAAATTTCTATTCTATATTTTTTTTGATTATTTTTTCTGTAAATCTTTCAAGTGAAGAAGGAATATTTGGCTATTGGTTAACCTCAGGTTCAATTGTAAAAATAGAAACATGCAATAATTCAATATGTGGCGAAATTGCAACGGTTTTTACAGAAGAAGGTGTAGACCCTGAATCTATCCTTGATGAGAACAATAAAGATAAATTGAAAAGAGAAAGACCAATTGTTGGCATAAATATTTTGAGTGATTTCTCTATTGAAAAATCTGATCAAAAAATATTTAAGGGAGGAAAAATCTATGATCCTCGAAGTGGGAATACATATAAATCTAATTTATACCTCAATGAAGATGGAACTTTAAAGGTAGAGGGATGTCTAGCATTCATATGCGATGGAGAGGAATGGCAACCATTGATTGTAAAGATTAAAGAGGATGGAACAAAGGAAGCAATACTTAAAAATTCTCCTCAAAAAAATTAATATCAGAAAATATCTCACAAAGCCTTGATGTAAACTGAACACCGACAGCTCCATTAATTATTCGGTGATCATAAGATAATGAAATGGGTAGATTAATAATTTCCATGGGCTTATTATTTTCGAGTTTTACAGATTCATAACTTTTTGAGATTCCTAAAATAGCGACCTCAGGAGAATTAATAATTGGCGTAAAAAATTTGCCACCAAAGTTACCTAATGAGCTAATTGTGAAGGTAGATCCTTTCAAATCATCGACTTTGATTTTTCGAGATTTAGCAAGCTCAGCCAGCCTTCCAATTTCATCTGATATCTCTCTTATTGAAAGCTTATTTGCAGATTTGATATTTGGAACAATCAATCCTTGAGGTGTATCAATTGCAATCCCAAGATTTATAAAGTTTTTCTTTACTATCTTCATTGAATGCATATCAATTGATGAGTTAAAAAGTGGTGATTCGTCAAGGAGTTTGCAGACTGCTTTGGCAAAAAAAGCAAGTGGCGATACCTTAGTTTTATATTGCTGTGTAAGCTTTTTCCTGAGCTCTAGTAAATTTGTTACCTCTGCCTCATCATGTTGAGTAACATGTGGAATAGTGATCCATGATTGTTGCAGATTCAATGCTGAAGTTTTTTGAAACTTTGTTAAATCAATCTCTTCGACATCACCAAATTGAGAAAAATCTATACTCG
The DNA here is from genome assembly GCA_902538705.1 of uncultured SAR86 cluster bacterium. Classification (GTDB taxonomy): domain Bacteria; phylum Pseudomonadota; class Gammaproteobacteria; order Magnimaribacterales; family D2472; genus CACNXK01. Next base: position 12,033 of record CACBGD010000013.1, read on the forward strand.
GCATTGTGGGAATTTCAACTGAGGATTCACTCAGCTTGGATTTTACAAATTTATGAAGATCTTCTTTTAAGATTCTATTTCTTGGACCAGAAGCAGAAACTTTATTTAGATCAATCCCAAATTCTCTAGCTAGTTTTCTTACGGCAGGTCCAGCATAAATTCCTGATATCTGTGTTTCATTGATATCTCGCTCATTAATAATTTGATCGGTCTTTTCCTCAATAGCCTCCTTCACTCTTAGAGGAACATCTTCTTTAAGTGATAGCTCTTCGTGTTTGTCTAACTTGTTATCTTCTTGAGCTTCCTCAGAGACTTCAATTTCTAGAAAATCATCTCCCTCCTGAACCTCATCACCAATTTGTACAAGAACTTTGTTTACAATACCTGTCTTTGAAGCTGGAACATCCATTGCAGCTTTCTCTGATTCAAGAACAACAATTGAATCATCTGTGTTAACACTATCGCCAGGTTTGACACAGATCTCTATTACTTCTGTATTTTCTGCATCTCCCAAACTTGGAATCTTAATAACTTGCTTCATTTATTCTATCCAAGGAGGATTTTTGTTTTTGTTGACAGCACTCTTTTTGTAGATCTTTTGCATCTCTTTTTCATCAAGATTACCCTCTTTAAAAAGTGCATAAGCAGCTGTCATAACAATGTTATTTGCATCGACTTCAAAGAATTCTCGTAACTTTTCTCTGCTATCACTTCGTCCAAACCCATCTGTTCCGAGTGTGTAATATGGCGAAGTCATATAAGGCCTTATTTGTTCTGAATATGCTCTCATGTAATCAGTTGATGCAACTGTTGGAATATCATTTTCTGAAAAAGATTTTGTAACAAAGGATTGCTTGCCTTTGGTTGATGGATTCTTAATATTTTCATTTTCAATCTCCATTCCATCTTTTCGAAGCATGTTAAAGCTAGTCACACTCCAAACCTCGTTACTAATTCCATAATCATTTAGTATTTCAGCCGCTTTGATACATTCATTTAAGATAGCTCCAGAGCCTAACAGTCTAACCTTGGGTTCTTTTGCAATAGAAATTCTATGCATTCCTTTAATAATATTTTTATCGATGTTTTTAGTCTTAGGTTTTGGTGGTTGGATATATCTTTCGTTAGTAACAGTTAAATAATAAAAATAGTTCTCTTTATCTTGATACATTTCTTTCAAGCCATGCTCAATAATTACAGCAAGCTCATATCCAAAAGCAGGATCATAAGACTTACAGTTCGGAATTGTTGAAGAAAGGATATGGCTATGTCCATCTTGGTGTTGCAAGCCTTCACCATTAAGGGTTGTTCTACCTGAAGTTGCACCAATCAGGAATCCTTTAGCTTGAGCATCACCTGCTGCCCAGGCTAAATCATGAACCCTTTGAAAGCCAAACATGGAATAAAAAACATAGAAGGGAATCATAGTCAAATTATGACTTGAGTAAGAAGTTGCAAGTGCAGTCCAAGCAGCAAATGAACCGGCCTCTGTAATGCCCTCCTCAAGCATGACTCCAGTCTCAGATTCTTTATACCACATGACTTGATCCGCATCCTCAGGTTCATATAATTGTCCTTCAGAAGAATAAATCCCTATTTGTTTAAACATACCTTCCATTCCAAATGTTCTGGCTTCATCTGGAACAATAGGAACAACTCGCTCTCCAAGAGAATCATCTTTGATCAAATTATTGATAATACGCACACAGTTTGTTGTTGTTGAAACTTTTCTTTCGCCACTACCTTTGTGAAGCGACAGAAATGGCTCCTTATCTTTCAATTTTAAGATCTCAGAATGCTCTCTCCTTTTAGGTAGAGGCCCCCCAAGTTTTTCCCTTGTCTCTTTGAGATATTTAATTTCAGGAGAATCCTCTTTAGGCCTAACATATGGTAAATCTTCTATGTCCTTGTCTGACACTGGAATATCAAATCTATCCCTAAAAATCTTAATGTTTTCCAAAGATAGTTTCTTAACTTGATGAGTAGTGTTATCTGCTTCCCTTGAACCAACTCCATATCCTTTTGTGGTAAGTGCAAGAATTACTGTTGGTGATCCTTTATGGTTAACTGCCTCGTGATAGGCTGCATAAACTTTATATGGATCATGTCCACCTCTATTAAGTTTGTAAATTTCGTCATCAGAAAGACCTTTTACGAGTTTTAATGCTTCAGGATGTTTGCCAAAGAAATTCTCTCTTGTATATGCTCCTCCTTTAGCCTTGAAATTTTGCATTTCACCATCGACGACCTCATCCATTATTTTTTGTAAATGTCCTGCCTTATCTTTTGCAATTATCGGGTCCCAAAGTCGACCCCAAACGACTTTAATTACATTCCATCCTGAACCTCTAAATTGTCTTTCGAGTTCCTGAATAACTTTACTATTTCCTCTAACAGGACCATCAAGCCTTTGCAGATTACAATTTATAACAAATATCAAATTATCTAATTTTTCTCTTGCAGCTAATCCTATAGCGCCCAGAGATTCTGGTTCATCCATTTCACCATCTCCCCAAAAACCCCATATTTTTCTATCACCTAAATCTTTAAGCCCTCTTGCATGGAGATATTTCATGACGTGTGCTTGATATATTGCAGAAATTGGACCTAATCCCATGGAAACAGTCGGAAATTCCCAATAATTAGGCATTAACCAAGGATGGGGGTAAGACGATAGTCCTGATTTAGACGACTCTCGCCTAAAGTTGTCTAAATCTTTTTCATCAAGGCGACCTTCCAAAAAACTTCTAGCATATATACCTGGAGAGGAATGACCTTGAAAATAAATTAAATCATCATTTTTACTTTCTTTGCCACGAAAGAAATAATTAAAACCGATATCGTAAAGCATTGCAGCTGAAGAAAAAGTGGCAACATGACCTCCAAGCTCATCATCATTTTTGTTGGCTCTCAGAACAGTAACTAAGGCATTCCATCTAATAAGAGACCTTATTCTTCTCTCCATAAAAAGATCGCCCGGCATCATCGCTTCATTTTCTGGAGAGATGGTATTTTTAAAAGGAGTTGTTAAATTATAGGAAGGAACTGCGCCCTTATCCATTAAGCGTTTAGCTAGCTCACTGAGCAGAAATGAAGCTCTATCAGTGCCCTGATCATTAATTACATCATCGAGCGATTCAATCCATTCTTTTGTTTCGATTGGATCAAAATCTTTACCAGATTTCATAAGAGGATTTTACCACTTATTGATCTTATTTATTCTGAATATTCAACTATTTTCTTATCTAGGGTTTTAGCAGCATCCATAATGCCACCTAAATTTACTACATTCGTAAATCCAATATTTTCTAAAGCAATTTCTGCTTTTCCTGACCTGTTACCGCTTCTACAATAAAGAAAAATAGATTGTTCTTTTTGTAGATTCAATCTATTTATCTCTTCGCTTATTTCAGTCCAGTCAATGTGAATTGCACTCTCAATAATTCCGGTTTTTACTTCCTCGAGTGACCTCACATCTATCACAATAACTTCATTTGATGACAGCAACGATGAAAATAATAATGTTATTAAAAAAGGTTTTTTCAGTGATGTGATTTTATGAATCATGCATTATCCATCGCGTCTAAAATATCTAATAATAAATTAATGATATCCAAGTAGATTGTATAGGACATATAAAATGCAGTATTCCAATCATTGACATTCAAATTCTCAAGATAGATAAGTCTATTGAAATCAACAATTATATAAAGAGTAAATAAAATAGCTCCACCGATTGCAACATACCTTGTTGTAGCTCTTGAAAATCCACGAAAAAGATTAAAAAAGGAAAAAATAACTAGTCCAAATAATAATATACCCATAATCGTTGTTAGGTATCCATTTTGAGCAAAGCTATAAAAATCTGAGTATCCTATAAACCCAGCAACAAAAGTAACAATTAATGTTATTTTCAGGGCCCGCATTCCATCATTTTCATCCATCATTAACATAGTCCAGCCAAGTATCGGACCTAAACATATATTAGTTAAAGTAAAAAGTGTCATACCAACGAGAAGGTAGTACTCATAGGGAGGAACAATGGATGATATAAGAAGACCGAGTGATAAGAATATCCAAAGGACCATCGTGATAATAATTGGCTTGGGCATTTGCAAAAAATCTCGATAACCATCTTTTAAATAGGCAATTGCTTCTTCTCTGTCTTTTGCAAATACTACTTTTCTTTTAATTTCATTTTTCCGGCTTGAAAATATACCTTGGGGTTTTTTTTCTACTTCAACCTTAGTCAACTTCCTTGGATAGTTAATTGCTTTCGTAGCATCTGGGATTAAATCTATTTCATTGTTCATATTTACAGAATGTCTAAAATGAATCCCAAGAAAAGGCTTTCCGACTATAGCTAATTTTTTAGCAGCTTTTAAAAAGTATATACATAGGCCAAAGGCAATACTTAATTCAAAAGTAAGTATTAATGTTGTTTTAAAGAGTAACGTAGTCTCCATTTTTAATCGCTCATTAAGATTTTAATTTTTTGACTATCAATTGCGGAAGCAAGTTTTAATATTTGTCTGTCATCCCATCGTTTACCAATAATAGAAATCCCTATTGGGAAATTATCTATATCAAAAAATGGAATAGTGATATGAGGCATTCCATTATGTGCTGCATATCCACCAGCACTAAATCTAATTGTTTCCTGCATAGCTGGCCAATCACCGCCATCGTAATTTATTCTCCAAGCCGGTCCTCTGGTAAGACCAATAAATGCATCTAATTCAAGCTCTTCAAGAATTCTTAACGTCTCTTTGTAAGAATTCTTTAGTTTATATTTTGACCACATATATCTTATGTAACTATCACTTTCTAGGGACTGAAAAAAAATATCCTGGCCAAAGTGTGGCATTACAGTATTCTTGTTTTCATCATTAAATATTATCAGATCACTGAGATTTTGCATTTTGGATGAAGAGCTTTGTAGATATTTCTCTAGGCCAACTCTAAACTCATATAAAAGAATAAAATATTCGGCTTCATCTGGATAAATTCGATCATCTTTGATATCAACAACCTCGCCACCAAGTTTTTTTACTATTGCTTTGATTTCGTTATGAAACTCAACCACTTTAGGGTGTTGGTTATCTGCATTAAGTAATCCAAATCGAACGCCGTCAAGTCTTCTATTATTCGTTACATCCACAAAATTGAAATTAAAATCTTTAGGAATAGACGAGGTCGCCTCATCATTTGGATCATAACCAGAAATTACTTCTAATGTCTTAGCTACAATCTCCAAAGTATTACCCATTGGACCTGCAGTATCCTGTGATGAAGAAATTGGAATTATTCCTGACCTGCTAACTAAACCCACTGTTGGTTTAAATCCAATAATGCCATTAACTGAGGATGGGCAACTAATTGAACCATTTGTTTCAGTTCCAATAGCAATATCAACTATTCCAGAAGCAACAGCTACAGCAGAACCTGAACTTGATCCGCATGGATTAAATTCACTATTAAAAATATGAGTAGTTTGACCTCCTTTACTCGACCATCCGCTGACAGAATTCTCACTTCTGAAATTAGCCCACTCTGAAAGGTTAGCTTTGCCAGCAATATTAAAGTTTGCATCAATTAGTTTCTGAACTATGAAAGCATTTGTAGCGGCTATATTATCTTCGAGGGATAATGAGCCTGCAGAGGTTACCTCTCCTTCAATATCAATATTATCTTTTAGAACAATATTGACCTTGCCGTCTGCTAGGCCATAAAACTCTATAAGAGAGTTATTTTTATCAAATTCAGCATCTAATGTGACTGCAAAAGCTACTAGAAATAAAATATATTTTCGAATACCCTTTTTCATTTGGGAATTTTGTATTCTGTTAATTCTTAAAGAGTCTAGTTCCACTCTATAAGTATTTCTCCTGACCTTGGGTCTGTAACGCCAAGCTCAGGAGAAATCTCCTCAAGCAAGTCTCTCATTTGGTCAAGATTGCCTATCATTGCAGGTCTTGCATTAACCATTGCATCCTCAGATTCCCAAGCACCAACAGCTACATACTCTCTATTACCTGTATGAACAAGGATGGAATAGTTTTCACCTTCTTGCATAACAAAAGTATTAAAAACCTCTAAAAATTTTTCTTCGTTACCCTCTTTCACAATAAATCTAACAATATTTGAATAAGTGTTCATATATATTTTTCCTCATAAATGTTTTTTAAAAAAGCCCTACTTAAAGGGCTTTTTAAGAAATTGGCATCCCGTAGGGGAGTCGAACCCCTGTTGCCGGGATGAAAACCCGGTGTCCTAGGCCTCTAGACGAACGGGACAGGAGCCGTAATTATAATCATTTAGAAACTTCTTTCAAATATAGATTACTTAATTTTTTTATTAATTCTCGTTAAAAATCCACGAAGAAAATTACCTTCCATCTTGTCAGGTTTTAATCTTGTAAACATTCTTTTTATCCTAACAAGGATCTTTTTTGCATTATCCTCATCAAATAAATTTAACTTATAACTTGTGTCAATAAAATGATCTATTAACATTGAGAGCTCTTCCGAATTAAGTTCTGGATAATCTTGCCAATTAATATCAACCTCAATGTCAGCATTCTTAAAAATTTCGTAGGCGATTACTTGAACTGACATTGCAATATTTAAAACTGGGTAATCTTCACTTGAAGGAATCAAAATATGTTTGTTAGCTTTTTGTAATTCTTCATTAGTAAGGCCCCTATCCTCTCTACCAAAAATTATTGATACCTTTGTTCCCTCTCTTACAAACTTATTTATCTCAATTCCAGCCATCTCAGCTGTAATAATTGGCCAAGATATACTTCTGGTTCGAGCAGAAGTTGCATAAATATTAGTACAGTTTTTAATAGCTTCACCCAAGGTATTTACAACAACTGCTTGTTCAATTAAATCTTGTGCATTTCCAGACAACACAAATGCTTCTTTGCTTGGAAAATTCCTTGGCTTTACTAATACCAAATTTTGTAATCCCATTGTTTTCATTGCCCTCGCGACCGAACCAATATTTCCAGGATGAGAGGTTTCAACTAAAACGATCTGAACTTGATTTTTTATATCATTCATAGCGTTATTATGAATATTTCCATTACAATATGCGAGATGAATCAACCAGCATTATTAAATATAGGACTAATTGCTGCCCGCAAAGGAGCAGTGGAGCTAGAATTTGCTGTAAAAAAACTTCATAAACTTAAGGTTGAAAAAAAAGGATCAACTGATTATGTAACTGAAGTCGATAGAAGAGTTGAGCAAATAATATTTGAGGAAATCAAATCTTATTATCCAGAGCATAATTTTTTAGGTGAAGAATCAGGTGAAGAAATAAACAATTCAAATGTTACTTGGATACTTGATCCTATTGATGGTACAACGAACTTCATTAATGGATTCCCACATTACTGCATTTCTCTATGTGCCACCATAGATGGTATCCCAACTCATGGTGTAATCATTGATCCCTCAAGAAGAGAGGAGTTTTCTGCGTCCAAAGGCAAAGGTGCTCAACTAAATGGTGAAAGGATTAGAGTTAGTGCTCAAAAGAGTCTTACTGATGCCTTATTGAGCTGTTGCTCCAGAAGAACTCCAGAACAAGACTATAAATACAACTTACTAGGAACATTTATCGAACTTTATAAGAATGAAATTACGATAAGAAGAACTGGTTGCTCAGCTCTAGATCTTGCATATATCGCTGCAGGTAGATTGGATGGTTTTTGGGGGAATGGTCTAAAACCATGGGATGTTGCTGCAGGTATTGTAATTGCAGAAGAGGCAGGAGCTTTGCTTTCAGATTTTCATGGAAGCCCAAAATATAATCTTAGCGAGAATATAGTTTGTTGCTCACCAAAATGTTTTAAACCAATTCTTCAGGCAGTTAAATCAAATTTAGAGGAGTGAATCAGGGCATATCATCAAACTCAGCACCCTCAACATCTGGAACTGCCATATCATCTTGAGATAAGTTTAATGAAATGAGGATTGTCGTAACTATATAAAGTGATGAGTATGTTCCGATTAACACACCAATAATTAAACCTAAGCTAAAACCTCTTACAGCATCCCCACCGAAAAAGAATAGCGCAAATAAAACAAGCAAAGTTGTAAAAGATGTAATTATTGTTCTGCTTAAGGTTTGATTAAGTGACAAATTTATTAGTTTTTCTGGGGTAAGAGCTCTCTCAGATCGGAAGTTCTCTCTTATTCTATCGGATACAACAATTGAATCATTTAGCGAATAACCGATAACAGCAAGTAAAGCAGCTAAAACTGAAAGGTCAAAATCCCATGCAAATATAGAAAACAATCCTAGTATAATTACGACGTCGTGACCCAACGCAGCAACGGCTCCCAACGCAAACTTATATTGAAATCTAAAGGCTACATAGAGCAGGATCATCCCTAACGCAACCAACATTCCGAGACCACCTTGATCTCTCAACTCAGAACCAATTTGAGGTCCAACGAACTCAATCCTTTTAAGTTCTCCACTAAAATTTTTAGAAGATAGTAAACTGAATATTTGATCCCCAAGAGAGCTATTGCCTGGCTGATCAGCAATTTTTATTAGAACATCTAGACTTGATCCATAATTCACTACTTGAAAATCTTCATATCCATTTTGGCTTAATACATTTCTTATTTCTTGGAGATTAACTGACTCCTCGTACTGAATCTCAACAAGCGTACCGCCACTAAAATCTAAACCGAGGCTTAGCCCTCGCATAAAAATTGAGCCTATGGAACTAACGAATAAAATAAGCGAAATACTAATAGCAATTTTTCTGAAACGCATAAAATTAATGTTCATCAGACTTTAAGCTCCTGGATATTTCTTCTTCCATAAATTAGTTGAACAATTGCTCTTGTCCCCATTATTGCTGTAAACATTGATGTGACAATCCCAATAGAAAGAGTCACAGCAAATCCTTTAATAGGCCCTGTACCAATTGCATATAAAATTAATGCAGCAATTAAAGTAGTAACATTTGCATCAAAAATTGTTATAAATGCTCTTGAAAATCCATCCTGAATTGCTAAATGAGGATTTTTACCTCCTTTCAGCTCTTCTCTAATTCTCGAAAATATTAAAACATTTGCATCAACTGCCATACCCACAGTTAGAACAATTCCTGCAATACCTGGCAAGGTTAATGTCGCTCCAAGTAATGACATAATTCCCGTAATGAGTATTAAGTTTGAGGCAAGAGCAACATTTGCAGCCAAGCCAAATAAACGGTAATAAAAGCCCATGAAAAGAATTACCATCAAGAATCCAAGCATCACTGACCTCATTCCGAGTTCAATATTTTCCTTTCCAAGACTAGGCCCAACAGTCCTTTCTTCGACGAATTTCATAGGTGCTGCTAAAGCTCCGGCCCTCAACAGTAACGCGAGCTCACTAGCTTCTTGCGGAGATCCAACTCCAGTAATTCTAAAATTTGTTCCGAGAACGGCTTGAACAGTAGCTAAACTGATAATATTTTTTTCAATATAGGAAGTTTGTTCAATAATTTCATTGCCAAACTCATCCTCAACCAGTGATGATTTACTTTTTTGCTCCACAAATAAAACAGCCAGTCGTCTGCCAACATTTCCATTGGTGGCTCTTTGCATTGATCTTCCACCTTGCATATCCAGAGTAATATTTACTTGAGCGAAACCACTTTCGTCAAATCCAGTATTTGCGTTGGTAACTCTATCTCCCGAAACGATTAAATCATTTTCTAAAAAGGCTGTTCCATATCGATCATCTTTAAATTCAAACTCGGTTTTTCTTAATCTAGAAGCATTAGGCTTTGCTTCTAGCCTGAATTCCAAATTTGCGGTCTTACCTATGATTTTTTTTGCTGATGCTGTATCTTGAACTCCTGGAAGTTCGACAACAATTCTATTAGCACCTTGCCTTTGGACAACAGGCTCAGATACCCCTAACTCATTAACTCTATTTCTTAGCGTCATCAAGTTTTGCTTAACGGCATAATCTCTTAATTCTTTTATTGCAATATCCGAATAACTAACTTTTAAAGTTGATATATTGCTTTGTTCAACCAAATCGAATTGCAGTCCTGTAGGAGTAATTGTATCTATGAGAAATACGTCCAATGCTCTTCCATAATCATCACTTGATTTAAATTTAAACGTTACTTGATCATCCTGGATAGATGAGGAAACATAATTTATATTTTCTGCTCTAAACTTTTTTCTATATGAATTTAGAAGTCCGTCAACCTTATCAGCTAAAGCTGTATCTACATCCACCTCAAGTAAGAAGTGAACTCCACCAGAAAGATCGAGACCAAGTTTTAAAGGTCTCCCCCCAATTGATGCTAACCAGTCCGGTGTTGTGGGCTCAAGTTTTAAAGCAACAATAACTCTGTCTAGAAGAGCTTTTTGAATAGCTGTTTTAGCAACCAACTGATCCTCAACTGAACTAAACTGAGCAACAATATTATTATTTTTGAGATTAATTTCACCCATTGTTATATCTTCATTCGCAATTTCTTCACGGATAGTATTTAGTAGAGATTGATCAGCTGATTTTGATGAATCTGTGTAGGCTACTTGTATAGCAGGTTGAGCCGGATAAAGGTTAGGTAATGCATAAAGTATCCCAAGCATGAGCACTGAAATGATTACAAAATAGCGCCATGTTGGGTATTTATTCATAAACTATTTATTTATAGAATCTATAGTTCCTTTTGGTAGAGTATTTGCAATTGCAGTTTTTTGTATCTTGAACGTTACATTTTCACTAACTTCAATGGCTACATAAGGACCTTTGATATTTTTAACTTTGCCAAGAATTCCCCCTGCAGTCGATATTTCATCACCCTTTTCAAGTGCATCAAGCATTGCATTAATTTCTTTTTGGCGTTTTTGTGAAGGCCTTATGGTTGTGAAGTACAACAAAGCAAATAAGAAAAGTAAAAATAATAGTGGGAATAATTCCATTTATAAGCCCTCCAAATAATCTGGAATTGGTAAATTTCGATTATTATAAAAGTCTTTTGCAAAGTTTACGAATATATCGTCATCAATTGATTGCCTAATTTGTTTCATCAGCTCATGGTAGTAATATATATTATGGTAACTAGCAAGCATTGATCCTAACATTTCATTAGTTTTATCTAGATGATGTAAATAAGCTTTTGAATAGCTTTTACAAACCTTAGAATCTGAATTCTCATCTATTGGTGAATCATCATTTTTATATTTTGCATTCCTTATGTTTATCATCCCTTTACTTGTTATAAGCTGTCCATTCCTTGCATTCCTTGTAGGCAAGACGCAGTCAAACATCTCAACGCCAAAGAAAACTGCTTCAACAATATCTTCAGGCTTTCCAACTCCCATTAAATATCTAGGTTTTTCATTTGGAAGCATACTTGATAGGTGCCTGAGGATTTTTGTTTTCTCTTCTTTAGGCTCACCAACACTTAATCCCCCAATCGCAATGCCATCAAATTCACATGCCAAAGTATGTTTTAATGATTCCTCTCTTAAATCTTCGTACATTCCTCCTTGCAAAATCCCAAATAATGCTGATTGAGATTTATGAGCGTCTTTCGATCTAGCTGCCCATCTTGCTGAGAGCTCCATAGATTTTTTTGCATCTTTCTTAGAAGAAGGATAGTTTGTGCATTCATCAAACACCATCACAATATCTGAACCAAGATTTTCTTGAATTTGTATAGAATCTTCTGGGCTCATAAATATATTCTTTCCATCATATGGGGATTTAAAACTTACTCCCTTCTCTGAAATTTTTGCTAGATCGCCTAAACTCCAAACCTGAAAGCCACCCGAATCTGTAAGAATAGGTTTTTGCCAATTACAAAAACTATGAAGGCCTCCCAAATCCTTTATAATTTCATCTCCTGGACGAAGCATTAAATGATAGGTATTGGATAGAATTATTTGTGATCCTGTTTCTTCAAGATCCTCAACGGTTAAGCCCTTTACAGTTGCATTTGTTCCAACGGGCATAAATACAGGTGTTTGAATGTTGCCATGTTGAAGTTCAAGGAAACCCCTTCTAGCGTTGCCATCTTTTTTTAAAAGTTTATATTTCATTTTCTAGTAAGAAACATTGCGTCTCCATAAGAAAGAAATCTATATCTTTCTTTAATTGCTATTTCATATAAGTATTTCATTCTATCAAAACCTATAAATGCGGCTACGAGCATCAATAAAGTTGATTTTGGTAAGTGAAAGTTTGTAATTAACTTATCTATAGCTTTGAATTGATAACCTGGATAAATAAAAATATCTGTTAATCCTTCATATTGTTCTAATTTTTTTGAAAATACAGTTTCAATAGCCCTGAGGGAAGTAGTCCCAACAGCGATAATATTTCCACCAATTTTTTTAGTGTTTATTATTTCATTAACAAGCTCTTTTGAAACGTTAATATATTCACTATGAATTTTATGATCCACAATATTTTCTACTTTTACAGGCTGAAATGTTCCTGCTCCTACCGTTAGATTTATATATCGTATCTTTGCGCCTTTATTTTCTAATTTTCCTAACAACAGGTTATCAAAATGTAAGCCCGCTGTAGGTGCGGCTACTGATTCTTGATAATCTTTATTTTCGTATACTGTTTGATATCTATGTTTATCTTCTCTCTCAATCTTCCTTTTTATGTAAGGTGGCAAGGGTGTATTTCCTAAAGAATTAAAAATCTTTTTTGGATCGTCTTGAAAATCAACGATAAAGAATCCCTCTTTACGCTCCTTACATAATAATTTAAAACAATGTTCATGATTTTCGATAATTATAAGTGAGCCTGGTTTAGGAGATCTTGAGGACCTAATTTGAACAAGCGCTGTCGTTTCGCCAATGATTCTCTCAAGGAAAACTTCCACCTCACCACCAGTCTCTTTTTTCCCAAATAGTCTTGCAGGTAAAACCGAGGTATTGTTGAGGATTAATAAGTCATTTCGATTTATGAACTTATCTAAGTCGGAAAAGATTCTGTGCTCTTCAGGAATTGAATCAACTAATAGCCTACTTTTAGTTCTATCTTTACTTGGATAAGTTGCTATTAAGTCTTCAGGTAAATTATAGTCAAATTCTATTGTTTTCATTATTTGCTAATTTTAAAAGAATGAATAGTTAGCTACAATTATCCACTTGCCCCATTGGCGGAATTGGTAGACGCGCGCGACTCAAAATCGCGTTCCCTTGGGAGTATCTGTTCGACTCAGATATGGGGCACCATAATTAAGTTTTAATATAAACATCATATCTAATCGCCTTTCCTTTAACTTGATAATTTATTTTTTCATAAAGTGAATTACTTTTTATTGGTCTTTTAACAATAATCTTTTTGTATTTCTTTTTTAATATGTGATCAAGAATTTGTGGACTTGTGTCTTCTAGTTTTTCAAGGCTGAGAATATTCCCTATTTTTTGTAGTGTTCCGGATCGTTTTGTGTTTTGTTTTGTGTCTTTAAACATCGGATCAAAATAAAAAATATCAGAATCCGAATGGGAGTCTATGATTTTTGCTGAGTCTGAATTAATAAATGAAAGATTCTCAAAAAAATTATATTCCTTCTTTGCTCTAAAAATAGCATCATCTATAAGCCTAAAAAGAATTTTACTTTGTTCGCATGCAACAACTTCATGACCAAGCTTTAAAAAAATTATCGTATCAATTAATGAACCCGCTGTTGCATCAAAAATCTTTAATTGAGCTTTATTTTTACCAATAGCTTTTTTGATTAATGATTCATGCTCAATCCTCTTCAGTCGGTTAAATAATCGACCTTTAAGAAAATCAAAACTTAAACTTTCTTTATCACTTATCTGATAGTGAAGAATATTATTTATGTAAAAGAAATCCTCTTCTTTCACAAAATTAATAATAATAAGCCTAAAAAGATTCTATAAATAAAAAAAGGTGTCATACCAATCCACTCAACAAATTGAAGAAAATACTTGATAGTAAAGAAAGCAACCAATGCAGAAGTTATAAACCCAACGAAAAGTTTAGCATTAAAAATATCCAAATTGGCAGCAATTGAATCACCAATCAAAAAGATTAATGCTCCCAAAATGGTTGGGATGGCCAAAAGAAATGCAAATCTAGAAGAATCTTTTAAATTTAGTCCT
>CACBGD010000014.1 GCA_902538705.1 uncultured SAR86 cluster bacterium
CCAGACACCAAATAACCAACTTCGCCAGCAGAAAGTTTTTCTTTTTTTATTTTTTTTGGTGAAAATATCCCAATTTCTTCAACCTTATATGTTTGATTGGTTGAGTAAACTTTGATCTTTTCACCTGCTTTTATTTCTCCATTTACTATCCTTATAAGTGATACAACTCCGAGATAAGGATCAAACCATGAATCTATAATGAGTGCTTTTAAATCATCATTTATATTTCCGATTGGTGGAGGTACCTTTTTAATTAGATTTTCTAAAAGCTCCTCTACTCCGTCTCCTGATTTAGCACTGACAAGAGGTGCCGTTGTTGAATCTAAGCCAATCATATCCTCAATTTCTTGTTTAACTCTATCAGGATCAGCCTGATCAAGATCAATTTTATTTATAACAGGTATTACCTCTAAACCTTGATCAACTGCTGTATAGCAATTTGCAAGTGTTTGGGCCTCGACTCCCTGAGAGCCATCAACCAGTAAAAGAGCTCCTTCACATGCTGAAAGTGATCTTGAAACCTCATATGAAAAGTCTACGTGTCCGGGTGTATCGATAAAATTTAATAGGTAGGTTTTACCATTATGGACATATTCCAAAGAAACTGCCTGAGCTTTAATGGTAATTCCTCTCTCTTGCTCAATCTCCATTGAATCAAGGATCTGACTCGACATTTCTCTTGCAGATAGCCCACCACAGAACTCAATTAATCTGTCTGATAAAGTAGATTTACCATGGTCTATATGTGCAATTATAGAAAAGTTACGTATGTGTTTCATAAGTAAGGGTATTTTAAATGAAAAAGCCTACTTATTTTGAGATAAATCTAATCAACTGTAATTGGGACAATAAACCTCGAATCACCTCTTAGGCCAAAGATTGCTATCTTGTCGCCACTTTGGAACTTAGAAACAATCTCATTAAAGCTATCAGAGTCTTCAATAGAATATCTTTGGAAACCTGATTGTATATCAGTAATTATATCTCCCTCTAGAATCTTGGTTGCAGAGTTAGAAGAATTATCTATTTTAGAAACTATAACTCCTTCATCAACTCCATCGAAATCTTCAGGCAAATCTTCAACTTTTATGCCGAGAGGATATTCATTATCACTTGAAGAAGTAGGTACAAAAGTATTATTAGAGCTTGCAAGTTTACCGAGAACAAAATCTAGTTCAATGGTTTTACCATTCCTTACAACTTTTGCAGTTGATTTACTTCCTGGTAGCTTTCTTCCAACTATATGAGGCAAATCACCAGCAAATTTAACTTCCTCTCCAGCAAATTCAATAATTACATCACCTGTTTTTAATCCACCGTTATCAGCAGCTCCATCTTTTTCAATGCTGTTAATCAAAGCTCCATATGGTTTTTTCATCCCAAGCGCTTGAGCGAGATCAGAGTCCACATCACCCATTCTTACACCAAGATAACCTCTTGCGACTTCGCCAGAAGCAATTATTTGGTCTGCAACTTCTATTGCTACGTCTATAGGAATTGAGAAAGATACGCCTTGATAGCCTCCGCTTCTTGAATAAATTTGAGAATTAATTCCAACTACTTCACCATCCATATTAAATAGAGGTCCGCCTGAGTTACCAGGATTTATTGCTACATCTGTTTGTATAAAGGGAACATATCCGCCAATGTTTTGGTTTTGAATACTTCTTCCTTTAGCGCTTACAATCCCTGCAGTCACTGAGAAATCAAAGCTAAATGGTGATCCAATTGCAACAACCCAATCGCCAACTTTAAGCTTTTCACTACTGCCCATTTGCAAACTGGGAAGATCATTTCCATTTATTTTTAGAACAGCTAAATCAGATAACATATCTACTCCAATAACCTCTGCCTGAAATTCTCTCCTGTCAGTGAGTGAAACGATAACTTCAGTTGCGTCGTTGACTACATGATAATTCGTTAAAAGATAATTTTCTCTGAAGAAAAAACCTGAACCATATGCTACCGATTCCCTTGTTTGAGGTTGTTGTCCAAAATCTCTCGGAATGCCAAAAAACCTTTCAAATTCCTCTGGCATACCCCTAAAGTAATCCTGATTTGAAAAAGTAACTTCTCTTTTAGATGTAATATTCACAACGGCCGGAGATGTGACTTCAACGAGCTCAGGAATATCTTGGTCGAATGCAGCAATTAGCGAAAAAAGAAATAATGGAAGAGCTAAAAGTTTTTTCATTTGTTATTTAGTTAGGACTGGTATGATTTTTTCAACCTCTTGAATTGTTAAATCACCATAAATAGAAATTATCTTACCATCGGATGTCGGATATAAATAAATAAGCTTGTTGCCAGACTTCCAATATCTATTTTCTTTAATACCGATCCTATTAGGTTCAAGTCTTACTTGAATCTTCTTCTTGCCTCTAATGAAATGACCTGGATTACTCTCTATTCTATTAAAGCCAATTGGAGAAAGATCAATTGCTAGGTCATCTTCATAAGATCTACTATTATTATCAATTATTGACATTACATGCGGTATCAGATTTTTTTCAATCATGCTGTAAGTTTTTGCAGCCTCATCACTCTCAACTGCATCCCTTATTTGAGAATTAATGATATCTGACTCAGAAAATCTCGATTCAAAAGGATTATTGAGAAATATAACAGTAAGAAGGATAGCTGCGGTGGCGCTAAGTCCGTTACCGAACCATCTTTTTCGAGCAATTTTTGAAATGCCTTCAAAAATTGAGAATACTTTTTCATCTTTCTCAGAAATCTCAGTAATTAAGGCATAATTATTTAGCTTGGCTAAAAGTAGTGGATCCTTTTTAGTCATCTCTAACAAATTGTCCAATTCGCTTTCTGTCAACTCATTATCGTAATAAGCTGATATCAGTTCATTAGCCTCAATCTCTTTCATGTAATACTTCCTTAAAATAATTGACTATTTCTTCCCTTGCCCTAAATATTCTAGACCTTATAGTCCCTATGGGACAATCAGTGATAGAAGCTATTTCTTCATAAGATTTTCCCTCATATTCCCTTAAAACAAATGCAGTTTTCAACTTTTCGGGCATTGAGCTTATAAAAGTATCTAGTTCAGTCTTTAAATGGTCACTAGATATTACTGATAATGGATCCAAGTCTTCGGGCAGATCATAGTGATGCTCATCAATTGATATTGATGTTTTTTCAAATTTCGTAGAGGGTTTTTTTACATAATTCTTTGCTAGATTAATTGCTATTCTATAAACCCAGGTATAAAAACTACTGTCTCCTCTGAATTTCTCAAGATTTATCCAAGCTTTGATGAATGTCTGCTGAGTCAGGTCTTCAGCATCCGAATGAGTTTTTAAAAAACCATATAAAACACTCATTATGCGTGGCTGATATTTGATAACCATAAGATTAAAAGCATCTTTATCTCCATTCTTTGCTCTCTTTAAAAGTGAGGCCTCATTTTTTTGAGGAATATTCATTACTCATACCTCAAACACTAAGACATTCAAAAGTATAAAAAGTTCTCTTATTTCTCATATTTTTTTAAATATTTTGTAATAAAATCTTGGTGATCAGAATTTCCAAGCTTTTTGTCCTTAAATATAAAATCAAACAACGACTGATCATCATAAACTAAAAGTTCTTTGAGTGTCTCAAATTCACTTTCTGATATTTTATCTGCATGAAATTTAAAAAAATTTTCAAACAAAAGGTCAAGTTCTCGCATACCCCTTCTAGATTTCCATTTAATTCTATTTATTTCAGCTTTCATCGGATAAAATAATTTAAAACAATTTATTCGTTATTATCAAAAAACTAGAATCATATTTCAAACCTGGGTCTTTTGCCATAAATAAAAAGGTTATTTCTTTCAAAGGTAGCAAAAAAAATACATTTGAACTTCTTCAAGGCCAAGTTACTGCAGATTTAAATGATCTTGAATCTAATAAATTAATACAATCATGTCTTTGTGATGAAAAAGGCTTCATAAAGGCTGAATTCCTTATATCAAACGGGAATGGTTATGAAATTTTTATTGATGAATCAGGCTTGGATATTTTGTTAGAAGAATTAAAAAAGTTTATTAAATTCTATAGTCTTGAGATGGAGATAAGTTCAAAAGAGGTTTTCTACGAATTCTTTCAAAAAAATAATCATAAAAACCATATCTTTTCAAATAACGCATTGGTATGTGATATTGGATTCAAAGCAAACAATAATGAAGAATTTCTAACTAAAGAGGAGTTTGAATTGAATATTTTGCTTATGGGAAAATTTTTATTCAATTATGAAGATGTAAGCAAATATAGACCGCATGATATTGGGATGAATGAAAATCATGTATCTTTCTTAAAAGGTTGTTTTAGAGGACAGGAGGTTATTGCAAGAACAGAGCATCTCAGTAAAAAGAGAAAAGAAATTATTCCTATAAAGCTTGAGGATAAAGAGAGTATAAACTCAAAAAAAATTAAAACTTTGAAAGAAATATCCTTTAAGGAAAATATTTTTAAGCTTATAAGTTTTATTCCTAACTAATCCAATCAATATCTTTTATTTCGTGCTTATGAAGAAACTGATTAGTTTTTGAAAAATGCTTACATCCAAAAAAACCTCTGTGTGCTGATAACGGTGAAGGGTGGGGAGCCTCTAAAATTAGGTTTTTATTATTAGAAAGAAGTTCTTTCTTTTTTCTAGCATAGGAACCCCAGAGAATAAAAACTACTCTATCCTTAGTATCAACTGCTTTTATGACTGAGTCGGTGAATTCTTGCCAACCTAAATGTGAATGAGACCCAGGTCTACCTGGAGAAACAGTCAAACATGTATTTAATAGAAGAACTCCCTGTTTTGCCCAATTTGTAAGATCTCCTGAAGATCTCTTTTCAATTTTTAGATCTTCAGATATTTCCTTAAAAATGTTTTTTAATGAAGGTGGTTTAGACACATTTTTCTTTACGGAAAATGCGAGACCATGCGCTTGATTTGGCCCATGATAAGGATCTTGTCCTAAAATCACCACTTTTACATTATCAAAAGTAGTTAATTCTAATGATCTAAAAATATCTATTGGATGGGGATAAATCACTTCATTATTTTTGGAGCATTTGATAAGAAAAGTTTTTATTTCCTCCATGTATTTTTTTTGGAACTCATCCTCAAGAAATGGCTTCCAGCTGACATCAACTCCTTTATAAAGATTGCTCATAAAACTTCAAAATTTTATCCACAGATTCTGTGGATAACTTTATGGATAACTTTAATATTATATTAAAAAACATGATTAAATAAGGGTCTCAACGAGATTGATCAAAAATTGATCAATTTTATAATAAACAACCGTATATCAACAATTTAAGTAAATTTACTATCTCAATATAATGCTCATCATCTAAAATATACCCAAATCATATTTCTTCCAAACATCTTGTGGGCAAATACCAACAAATGTTGCACATTAAAAAATTTTTCTTATTTAGTGTCTTGAATTAAAAGATTGTTGTTTCTAGCATACTCTCACTGATAGCACATGCTCAATTTTATATAGAGATTGGATTAATTCTCTTGAGGGTTTGCTATCGAGATCAATTAAATTTATAGCGATATCTTCCCTACTCTTATTAACCATATCACTTATATTTAATTTTTCATTTGCAATAAATTCAGCAATTTTTCCAATCATGCCTGGCTCATTTTTATTGATGATGACCAGTCTATGATCTGTTGATCTGCTTAGTTTTATTCTTGGGAAATTTACTGAATTCATGATATTGCCATTTTTGAGGAAATCTACAACTTGCTTAGCAGCCATAACAGCACAATTAATTTCAGCTTCTGCAGTGCTTGCCCCAATGTGCGGCAATAAAATGACATCAGATGATTCATTCGATCTTCGTGATAGCTCTAATGATGGAAAATCTGTTACAAAGCAACTCAATACTTCATTTTTAAGAGCATCAATTACATCATCATTATTAACAATTCCCCCTCTCGATAGATTAATAAGTTTTGAACCTCTTTTAAAATGCTTCAGTAAGTCCTTTGAAATAAGATCTTTTGTACTTTCATGTAGAGGCACATGAATCGAAATAAAATCTGAACTACCTACAAGCTCTTCAAGAGAGTTTGCCTTTTGCACTTCTTTAGGCAAACTCCATGCAGCATCTATAGAAATATAGGGATCATAGCCCATTAATTTCATTCCCAAGGCACCACCAGATTGAGCTACCATAGATCCAATAGCTCCAAGCCCAACTACACCAAGGGTTTTGCCATAAAGCTCATGGCCCTTAAAGTTCTTTTTCTCTTTTTCAATTATTGAATTAAATTTGCTTGGCTCATCAATTGAAAGGCTTTTTGCAAATGAATTTCCTTGAATAATGCCCCTTGAAGAAAGCAGTAACCCACACAAAACCAACTCCTTTACTGCATTTGCATTCGCTCCTGGTGTATTAAAGACGACAATAGCTCTATTGGAAGCTATGTCAATTGGAATATTGTTCACACCAGCACCAGCCCTGCCTATACAGAGCAGACCTTCATTAAAATTTTCCTCACTTAAGACTTTACTTCTAAGTAGAAGAGCTTCAGGATTCTCTTCATCTAATGTTAGATTTTCTTTAATTAAATAATCCCTGCCCTCTAGTGCAATATTATTATAGATCTTATATTTATACATAAAAACTTTTTGTGGAAAGTAAGCTAGTTTAATATATACATTAACTAAGGCATATAAAAAAATGAATTTAATTATAGAATCACTCAATTTTTCATATAAGAATGAAAAAGTGCTGAAAGATTTAGATTTTAATTTTGATTCTGGGGTATTGAATCTAATTTCAGGGAACAGCGGGTCTGGTAAAACAACATTCTTAAATCTATTGGCAGGCTTAGAGAAACCAAGCTCAGGTTCGATAATTCTTGATGACATTATTCTTTCTGGTGATAACCAGTTTATTGAACCTGAGAAAAGGGAAATTGGTTTTGTTTTTCAGGATTTTTCTTTATTTCCTCATTTGAATGCTAGACAAAATATTGAGTTTGCAGGAAAGGGAAATAATGACTTATTTAATAAATTGATTAATAAGCTTTCTATAAGTGAACATCTTTCTAAATACCCTCATGAGCTTTCGGGAGGACAGCAACAAAGAGTTTCAATTGGAAGAGCAATATATTCAGAGCCAAAAATATTGTTAATTGATGAGCCTATCTCTAATCAAGATAAAAATAATAAGATTGAGATAATTGAAATAGTCTCTGAGTTTATAGAACAAAAAGATATTATATGTATTCTTGTTTCTCATGATGAAATAGATATTAAAGGTAAGATCGAGACTAGGTCCTATGTTCTTTCTTAACTCAAAGATTTTTTGTTAAGTATGCCTTCCAAGTTTGATAATCATTATTAAGCTCTATGGATGGAACTGCCTTTGTTTCATCGTAAGTTCCGATTTTCTTAATTTCATCAATATTTTTTATGCCTGACCCAAGTAAAGCTATTTTAAAAGCGCCTACTGCAGTTGATTCAATTTGGTCTGGTTTTTTAATATCTGTCGATAAAATATTGCTTAGCATTTGAAGAAACCTTTTATTTTGGACCATGCCTCCGTCAACCTTAAGTGAGCTTACAGAAACACCATCCTTTTCCAAAGCATCTAGAATTTCAAGTGTTTGGAAAGCAATAGCTTTAAAAACTGCTGTGATTATGTCTTTTCTACTACTATCTCTTTGAATACCATGAATGCTACCTCTAATTTCAGAGTTCCAGTGTGGAGCTCCCAGTCCGGTAAACGCTGGAATAAAATTAATACCCTTGGAGTCAAAGTTTTCGTCAATAAGTCCCTCACTTTCAGATGCATCTGTAAAAAATTCCATCTCATCTCTCAACCATTGAATGGATGTTCCAGCGGAAAAAATACTTCCTTCAAGTGCATAGGTAGTTTTATTTCCAAGCATGCATCCAACAGTTGATAGCAATCTCGCTTCAGATTTATGGATTTGTTCTTTTGTATTAACCATCAAAAAACAACCTGTTCCATAAGTACTTTTCATTTCGCCAAACTCAAAACAGTTTTGTCCAAAAAGAGCTGATTGTTGATCCCCTATTACTCCTGTAATTGGGAATTTCATGCCATGAGCTTTAATTGAGCCAAATGTATCATCACATGGACATATTTCAGGAAGGATTATTTTTGGTATATTAAAAATCTTGAGAAGAGACTCATCCCACTGTGTTGTTTTTAGGTTCATTAACATTGTTCTAGAGGCATTTGTTGCATCTGTTTTATGATTTTTTTCCTCAGTAAGATTCCAAATTAAATATGTCTCTATCGTTCCAAAGCAAAGTTCTCCACTTATCGCCTTCTCTCTTGCATTTTCAACATTATCTAGAATCCATTGAATCTTGGATGCTGAAAAATAGGGATCTAATAAAAGACCTGTTTTTTCTCTAATTTCATTTTCAAGGTTGTCCTTGTCTTTTAGCTTGTTACATAAATCAGAAGTTCTTCTATCCTGCCATATGATTGCAGGGTATATAGGCTTACCAGAGGATTTGTCCCAGACAACAACCGTTTCTCTTTGATTTGTAATCCCGCATGCTGCTATTTCATGAGGCAGACCATCAAGTACATTGTTGATAGTTTCTTCCACACTATTTAATATTTCATCTGGGTCAGCTTCAACCCAGCCATTATTTGGATATTGAAGCTCATACTCCCTTTGACTTTCTGAGATTATTTTTTGGTCTTCATCAAAAACTATTGCTCGTGAGCTCGTAGTACCCTGGTCTATTGCAAGTATATATTTCATAGACATATTTTTACATTTATCCACATCTTATCAACTACTTTTTTACACAACTTTTACACCATATACACACTATATAGTGGATAAAAGTGAAAAATTCACAATATATTGTGTTTTTGGGGTTGATTTCTTATCCACAATTTGATTATATGGTCGAAGGCTAAGAAAAATCTAAAAAGCGCATTAACTAAACATAACAATTCTTGCCTCACCCGAATAAATATAAATAAGATTTGTAGGGAGCTTTTTGGGAAAAAGAAATGCAAAAGAACGAGATAACAGAAAAACAAGTATCAACAACACCGCCAAAGATACAAGAAGATATAAATCTTGCAGCACCAGGCAAGATGAGAGTGATTAAAAGGAATGGGAAAGTAGTTGCTTTTGAAAAAGAAAAAATACAAGTAGCAGTAACCAAAGCCTTCCTAGCAAACGAAGGTGGAAATGCAGCAGCAAGCGAAAGAATCCATGAAAAGGTTGAGCTAATAACAACTGAAATTATGGAAATATTTACCAGAAGGATGCCCTCCGGCGGAACACTACATATAGAAGAGATACAAGATCAAGTAGAGCTTCAACTAATGCGAAAAGAAGAATATCAGGTTGCTAGAAGCTATATCCTATACAGAGAAGAAAGAGCAAAAAAAAGAGGCAAGACAAAGAAAAAGACTATAGAGCTAGATAAAGAAGTAAACATAAGCGTAACCAAGAAAAATGGTGAGACAGTTCCGCTAGATGTTGCAAGACTGTCATCAATCATTACTGATGCATGCGAAGGTCTTGATGATGTCGAGCCAAAAGCAGTTCTGGAAGAATCAATTGGCAATCTCTACGACGGCGTATCAGTTGACGATATGAGAGCAAGTTTAATCATGACTTCCAGAACAAAAGTAGAGAAAGAACCAAATTATTCTTTTGTAACGGCCAGAATTTTAATGGATCAAATAAGAAATGAAGCACTTGAGTTTCTAGGTATAGCTGAAGATGCAACATATAGGGATATGCAAGAATATTACCCAAAAGCGCTCGAAAGCTATATCGATAAAGGCATAGAGCTTGACATTCTCAATCCGGAGCTAAAAACTTTCGATTTGAAAGTGATCGGACAAGCAATTGACTATACAAGAGATAACCAATTCACTTATCTTGGCTTGCAGACACTTTATGATAGATATTTCATTCACTCAGATGATACTACCTATGAACTACCTCAAGTCTTCTTTATGAGGGTTGCAATGGGCCTTGCAATGGAAGAAGAAAATAGAGAAGAAAGAGCAATAGAATTTTATAACTTAATATCAAGCTTCGACTATATGAGTTCAACCCCCACCCTTTTCAATTCAGGGACTGTTAGACCGCAGTTGTCGTCTTGCTACCTCTCGACAGTACCAGACGATTTAAAAGGAATATTCACTGCCTACCAGGATATGGCTTTGCTTTCAAAATGGGCTGGAGGACTTGGTTATGATTGGACGCCTGTTAGATCACTTGGATCTTACATAAAGGGAACTAATGGGAAAAGCCAAGGAGTCGTTCCTTTTCTTAAAGTTGCTAATGATACAGCTGTTGCAGTTAATCAAGGAGGTAAAAGAAAGGGAGCAATGTGTTCATATCTCGAGACCTGGCATATGGACATTGAAGAGTTCCTAGAGTTAAGAAAGAATACTGGTGATGATAGAAGAAGAACACATGATATGAATACAGCAAACTGGGTTCCAGATCTTTTTATGAAAAGAGTACAAAATGATGAAGACTGGTCTCTCTTTTCACCAGGTGAGACACCTGATCTGCATGACCTAGTTGGCAAAGAATTTGAAGAAAGATATGTTGAATACGAAAAATTGGGTGAAAAAGGTGGGTTAAGACAATTTAAGAAAATAAAAGCAAAAGAGCTGTGGAGAAAAATGCTCACAATGTTGTTTGAAACTGGTCATCCTTGGATAACTTTCAAAGATTCCTGTAACTTAAGATCACCCCAACAACATGAAGGCGTTATTCACTCATCCAATCTATGTACCGAAATTACACTTAACACAAAAGCAAGCGAAGAGATAGCAGTATGCAATTTGGGCTCTGTAAACCTAAAACAACATATGAAAGATGGAAAGCTCGACAAAGAAAAGATCAAGCAAACGGTTACTACAGCAATTCGAATGCTCGATAACGTTATTAATATAAATTATTATTCAGTTGAAACCTCAGAAAACTCAAATATGAAGCATAGGCCGATAGGTCTGGGCTTAATGGGCTTCCAAGATACCTTGTATATGCAAAATATTTCTTATAACTCTCAGGAGGCGGTTGATTTTGCTGATAAAAGCATGGAACTTATAAGCTACTATGCAATAAATGCATCCACAGATCTTGCAAAAGAGAGAGGTACATATAAGACATATGAGGGTTCTCTATGGAGTCAAGGAGTTTTTCCAAAAGATTCAATAAAGATACTTAAAGAAAATAGAGGTGAAGAATATATCAAAGTAGATGAAACAGAAACACTTGATTGGGAGGAGCTTAGAAGCAAAGTCAAAAAACAAGGAATGAGAAATTCTAATGTTATGGCTATAGCACCGACCGCAACAATTTCAAATATTACTGGTGTAACACAATCAATAGAGCCCACATACCAAAACCTTTATGTTAAATCAAACCTATCTGGAGAATTCACAATAATAAACCCACACCTTGTAGAAAAACTAAAAAAACTTGAGCTCTGGGATGATGTGATGATAAATGATCTCAAATATTATGAGGGAAGTCTTGCTCAAATAGGAAGAATACCTGACGAAGTTAAGAGCTTATTCGTGACTGCCTTTGAGGTAGAGCCGCGCTATATTGTGGAATCAGCAAGCAGAAGACAAAAGTGGATTGATCAAGCACAATCGTTAAATTTATATATTGCAAATGCAAGTGGAAAGAAATTAGATGTGACATATAGAATGGCTTGGTTGTTAGGCTTGAAGACGACTTACTATTTAAGGTCTTTGGCAGCCACAACAACAGAAAAATCAACAGTTAAACAAGGGGCACTAAATGCGGTTAGTGCTTCAACGGAAATAACAGATTCGCAAGAATTAGGTGAACCGGCACCAGTACCGGATGCATGCTCCATAGACGATCCTGACTGTGAAGCATGCCAATAAATTAGGAGAAAGAAAAATGTTAAATTGGGATGAATTCAACGAAGTAGAAAAAAAAGAAGATGCAAAACAAGTTCCTCAGGAAGTTGTCAAGAAAGCGGTAGAACAAACTGCAGAAGAAGTAGAGGAGTCACTACCCAGCGAGGCTATCAGCTCAGTCAAAGCTGGAGATAGAGCACAACTTGCTAGAGAGGCTATTGAAAAACTTGATACGACAGAAGGTGAAGAGGAGCTCGAAGGTCAATCAGGCCGAGTTCAAGTTGACGACAAAGCTATGATTAACTGCAGAGCTGACCTTAATCAACTTGTGCCATTTAAATACGATTGGGCATGGCAAAAATATCTCGATGGGAGTGCAAACCACTGGATGCCACAAGAAATCAATATGACTGCTGATATAGCTCTTTGGAAATCTGAAGACGGTTTGACAGAAGATGAAAGAAAGATTGTAAAAAGAAATCTTGGCTTTTTCTCAACCGCTGACTCACTTGTTGCTAACAATCTTGTTTTAGCTATATACAGACTTATTACAAATCCAGAATGCAGGCAATACATACTAAGGCAGAGTCTTGAAGAAGCAATACATACACATGCTTATCAATACTGTATTGAATCACTAGCGATGGATGAGGGCGAAATTTTTAATATGTACAGAGAAATACCAAGCGTTGCCAAAAAAGCATCATGGGGTCTCAAATATACAAAAGAAATGTCAGATCCTTCATTCCAAACAGGAACACTAGAAGCAGACAAAGCTCTTCTGAAGAATCTAATAGCATTTTATTGTGTCTTAGAAGGTATATTCTTTTATTGTGGATTTACCCAGATACTATCTATGGGAAGAAGAAACAAGATGACAGGGACAGCTGAACAGTTTCAGTACATCCTAAGGGATGAATCAATGCATGTAAATTTTGGAATTGACATGATAAATCAAATCAAAATAGAAAATCCTCATCTTTGGGATGACGAAATGAGACAAGAGGCGGCCCAAATGATTCTTGAAGGTACAGAACTTGAGGTCCAATATGCACGAGCAACAATGCCACGTGGAATACTTGGAATGAATGCAAACATGATGGAAGAATACTTGCAATTTATAGCAAACAGACGTCTTGTTCAAATAGGACTAGAAGAGGAATTTGTTGGAGCAACAAATCCTTTCCCTTGGATGTCAGAGATCATGGATTTAAGAAAAGAAAAGAATTTCTTTGAGACTAGAGTAATCGAATATCAGACTGGTGGTGCGCTTAATTTTGACGAATAAACTAATCTTTTTGGTTTAATTTTTCAAAAATCTTTATCGATTGCTCTGGTCCACTTTGAAGGGCCTTAGCGCCCTTCATATCGGATATGTTATCCCAACTTGCAGCTATATTTTCAGGTGTCATCTCATCGCCCATTCCAAGTGACACTCCATCAGTTTCATGAATAAATATTCGTGAATAAACGCCAGCACCAGCCGAAACAATGACACCATTTGGTGCTTCCAAACTTGATAAGTATATTACAGCAGGTGTAACAAATTCAGGCTGAAGGCTTTCACCAACCTCATCAGGAAGCAAGCTATCTGTCATTCTAGTGTATGCAACAGGTGTAATTGAGTTTGAGTGAATATTATATTTCTGTCCTTCAATCTTAAGTGTATTCATTAAACCAATCATTGCCATTTTTGCGGAGCCATAGTTTGACTGGCCAAAGTTACCAAATACACCACTTGATGAGCTAGTAAAGATTACTCTCCCATAGTTTTGCTCTCTCATAATTGGGAAAACTGTATGTGTGCAATTCAAAGTTCCTTCAAAATGAACTGACATAACTAAATTAAAATCCTCAATAGACATTTTATGAAAACTCTTATCTCGTAAGATTCCTGCATTATTTACTAAAACATCAACCCTTCCCCATTTTTCCATGGTTTCATTAACCATCTCTTTGACAGCATTTAAGTCAGTAACACTGGCGCCATTTGCTATTGCTTCGCCACCTGTAGATTTAATATTCTCGACAACCTCATTAGCTGAATCACTAGCGCCGCTGCCATCCACAGAGCTACCTAGATCATTTACAACAACTTTAGCACCTCTTTTAGCAAACTCTATTGCATGTTCTTTACCAAGGCCCCCACCTGCACCAGTGACAATTACAACTTTGTCATCAAATCTAATAGACATAATATTCCTTACTTTTTAATTGAGCTTTTAGTTTCATCTCTATGCTTTCTTAAATACCGCATAAAGGGCGTCCCGCCTGTACCTCTGATAGTAGATCCCCCGGAGGTAAAATCTGATGGATTCCTTGACTGGCTATGGATATAGTCATTCGCATATTTTATATGTTGAGATCTGAAATGTGTCATCTGATCTAAGCATTTGTTGACTAACCTTCTTATCTTAATCGATTCGTTTGCATACATTTTTACTTTTGAGCTTTTCTTTACATGGAAGATTAATTCTCGGTGAGCTGGCGGCATATATAGAAGCATCTCTTCAAGGTAATCTCTTAGAGAGTCTTTCTTATGCTTGACACTAAAAAGTGCATCTAAAAGTGGAATTATCGAACTTTGTGCTCCTGTCTCTCCCCTAAACTGCTGCGGTCTATTTTTAAAGAGCCCGTCATAAATTAAGCCTTTTGGAAGATCAGGATTATTTTTCCATCCGAATATATAAGGCCTTACTCGGTGATAATAAATGTATGGATCACATTTCTCAGGCATTCTTTTAAAAATGTGGTTTACCTCCTTAAGTGATTCTAGAATATTATTGAGATGCATTTCTATTTTTGATTCTGAAGTCTCATCAATTAATGCAATTGAGGAGCTAATGGCCTCAGAAGCAGCATTTTCAATACAGACATGAACTGTAACAAACCAATCCTCATCAACGCCTCCAAGGAAGTTATTAATAAGCGCTACATTATCTAAAGAAATATCTTTATCTTTATCGATCAGGTACCAATTATCTAAACAATAACTTGCATAACTTAATACCGGAGGTCTCCCTAAATATTTTGATATTCTCACCCAAGGCGAAGCTATTGATTTTGGAAGCTTTTTTCTAGGCTTATTGTCAGAATAAATATATGCATGAGCTAAAAAAGATAACTGAGAATAAATACACCTCAACTTTTTTTCTTCAGCACTCTTAATCATTTCATTAAAATTAAAGAAGTTTTCTGGAAGCGATTCAATTACATCAGGTAATGAACTAGTTAGTAGCAATTTTGGAACCTCTTTGGAAAGGTCTGATAAATATCTCGTTTGAGAATCTGATCTAACATATCTCAATGGTGCATGATCTGGCAAAAATCCTCTTTTAGGTTTTTTATCTAATACAAGATCACTTTTCATATTTAAATTATAAGTTAATTAAAGCTTCTTCAATTCTTTTTGTTGCTTTTTTTACATTCTCATAAGTAGTAGCAAAGTTAATCCTTATATGATCTTTTTTACCAAATTCTGCACCATCATTTATTCCGACTCCATACTTTTCAAAATGAGATTGAAGATCTTTATTGTTTGGATTTTTAACATGCAGCCATAGTAAATAGGTTGCCTCAGGAATTATGGGATTTGCATTTTTGTGCTTTTTTAAAGAAATTAAAAGGGTCTTTAAATTTCTATTTAAATATTTAATTAATTTATCTCTCCACTTCCAACCTTTATTAAAAGCAGAGGTTAGTGCAATAAGTCCAGTTATATTTGCATCATCAGTGATACCCTCTGCATTGGTTTTAAAGGTTTGTCTTAAATTTTTACTGGGTATGACTGCAAATGCGCAACTTAATCCAGGCACATTAAATGTCTTAGATGCAGAATAGAAAGCAATAACATTCTTTTCAATGGAATTTATAGATGCCAGAGGCGTATGTTTAGAGCTATTTTGAAGTATTAAGTCACAATGCAGTTCATCTGAAAAAACTGTTATATTCTTTTCTTTTATAATTCTTGAAAGCTTTCTAATTTCTTTTTTTGTATAAACTGTTCCTCCTGGATTTTGAGGATTAACAAACATCAACCATGAATTTTTTTTAGCAGTTGATAATAGTTTTTTAAAATCAAGAATTAGCCTTCCATTTTCAATTACCATTGGTAATTCTTTAATCTTTCTTCCAAGGTGTTTTGGCGCTTTAAGGAAATTTAGATATATGGGTGTTGGAACTATAACCTGTGAAGTTTTAGGGATAATGTTATAAATACTATATATTGAAGCCCCCACTGAAGGCATTAAAACTATCCAATTTTTTTTAATGTTCCATCCTTTACTTTTTAGATATTTTTTTAGAATATCTCTCAAATCTTTTGGTTCTGAGTGATAGCCATAAATACCATTATCAATATACTTTCTTAGAGAATTTTTAATGCAAGTAGGAGACTCAAAGTCCATATCAGCAACCCACATTGGTAAAATATCTCTTGAATGGTATCTATCCCATTTTTGACTATTTGAATTTTTTCTATTCTTTTTTTTATCGAACAGGTTCGACATAGAAATACCCCTATTATTATTTTATCAATAATGAGTAGTTTTTGTTGGTATTAAATTTTAAAGATTTATAATAAAGTAATTCAAATCTTAATTATTAAAAGTGAAAAAAGAAGTTAAAGTTGTTGTTACTGGAGCTGCAGGTCAAATAGGTTATTCATTAATTCCCAGACTAGTTGATGGGAATATTTTCGGAGATAGAGTTGTTAATCTCTCATTAGTTGAAATACCACAAGTTGTCTCTAAGCTAGAAGGTCTAGCAATGGAGCTCGATGATTCAAACTTTCCAAATCTAGGTTCAATAAACTATACAGATAAGTTTGCAGATGCATCTAAAGACGCTGATTGGTTTTTGCTTGTAGGAAGTATCCCTAGGGGTATTGTCTATAATGGTAAAAAGATTGAAGAAAGATCAGACTTATTGCAAATCAACGGTGGTATTTTTGTAAATCAAGGTAAAGCCATTGCTAAACATGGTGATGAGAATGCTAAAGTTCTTGTAGTTGGAAATCCTGCAAATACTAATGCCTTGATTGGAAAGAGTGCGGGAAATATTCCTTCTCAAACTTGGATGGCTATGACGATGCTAGATTCAAATAGAGCTAAGTCCATGTTGGCAAAAAAGATTTCACGTAATATTTCTGAAATTAAAAAAATGATTATTTGGGGCAATCATAGCCCAACAATGTATCCTGACTTTGAAAATGCAATGATTAATAATGAATCGGTTGCTAATCTAATCAATGATAATGACTGGATTACATCTGAATTCATACCAAATGTTCAACAGCGAGGTAAAGCAGTAATTGATGCAAGAGGTGCATCTTCAGCAACATCTGCAGCAAAGGCAGCTTTAGATACTGTCTTGGCCTGCGAGAATGTTACTCCATCAGGAGATTGTTTTAGTGCTGCTGTTTACAGCGATGGAGCTTATGATGTTCCAGAAGGAATCATGTGTGGCTTCCCTCTCATGACAACACCTGATGGTGAAATTGAAATAATTAGAGATTTAACATTATCTGATAATGCAAGATCAAGATTAAATATATCTGTTAATGAGCTTTTGACTGAGAAAGAAGCAGTAAAAGATCTTCTGTGAAAAATTTTCTTACTTCTAAATTTATTAAATATATTGGAACAATAGTTCTTGAAGAAAAGCTAAAAGAGATTGCCATAGTCACAAGTTCAAATATCTCAGAATTGGTTGAAAAGCTTTCAAGTACCTTTAATTCAATTAATGTTTACAACAAAATTAATAATCTTTGTTCTCCTGCAGAAATATATTTCATCTTTCCAGATTCTGAGTATAGCTATGAAGAAATTGGTTTAATTAAAAATTCTTTAACCCAAAAGCTAATCATTTTCAGTTTTGAAGATAATGTGAAAGCAAACTTATCAAAGCTTGGTCTGATAAAGGAATTTTCAGATAAAGATTTATGTTGTTATAGCTACAATCTCAAAACTTATAACATAAAAAGAGATTGGAATAATCCAAAAGGATGGGCAAATCCAGAAAACTTTGACAAGTATAGATGGTGACTTTTATTAAAAATCTATTGGTCTAGAGATATCTCTAACTTTTAAGATAAATTTAAAGGCAATTATTTTGCAACTTTATTTATTTTCCTCTGTCCAAAAGAACATGAAAAAGTTAATCCTGGGCTCATTATTCTTGCCATTGTTTTTGATGGGTAACCACTGCGATGGTGGGGCATGCCCTGCTCTAGAGCATATAAAAGACACTGGTGATGAGGTTGCTAAAGACATTCTTCCCTATCTTGGGATCGGTCTAATTCTTGCTGTTACCATGAATTCAGGATCAGATCAGAGCTCTCTATCATATATAAATTTTGATACTCAAAATCGTCCCAATGGTATAAAAATCTACGATAATAAAAAATATATCTCAGTTAATGCTTTCACAAGAAATTATGAAAGTTTCGAGTACCCTTCAATTTATAATGATGATCTATTTAAAGCAAATCATGGCTTCAACATTTTAGAGTTTAAAATTAATCTTAATTAACTTTTTAATTGCGGGAATAGCAAAACATCTCTTATTGATGGCTGATTAGTAAGAAGCATAACTAATCTATCTATTCCTAGCCCCACTCCAACTGCTGGCGGCATTCCATGCTCCAGCGCTGTAATATAATCCTTGTCAAAATCCATTGCTTCCTTGTCTCCAGAATCTTTAGCAGCCACCTGTGCCTTAAATCTTGAAGCCTGATCATCGGGATCATTGAGCTCACAAAAACCATTTGCAAACTCTTTTCCACCTATAAATAACTCGAATCTATCTGCGAAGTCTGGATTATCAGGGTTTCTTCTTGAGAGAGGAGAGACTTCGACTGGGTACTCTGTAACAAATGTAGGATTAATGAGTCTTTCCTCAACGGTTTCCTCAAATATTTCTAGTAATAATCTACCAGTTCCCCAAGTTTTATTTGTTTTCTTTCCTAGCCCTTTAAAATATTTCTCGAGTGCTGATCTATCATTTAAGTCTTTTTTACTTAGACCTTTGTTATAACTTAAGACAAGGTCTGATAACTTCTCCTGAGAGAACTTGCCAAGATCAATCTCTATCTCATCCCATTGAATCTTCTCACCACAATCTATAGCTTTAGCTGCATTAGTAATGATTTCTTTTGTTAAATCCATCTGATTTTGCATCGTTGCGAAAGCTTCATACCACTCCATCATTGTAAATTCAGGGTTATGTTTAGTTGAAAGACCTTCATTTCTAAAGCTTCTATTTATTTCAAAAACTTTATCAAAACCTCCAACTAAAAGTCTTTTTAGATAAAGCTCTGGAGCAATTCGTAAATATAAATCTCTTCCTAAAGCATTGTGTTGGGTTATAAAAGGTCTTGCTACTGCTCCGCCTGCCAAAGGATGCATCATTGGTGTCTCTACCTCTAAATAACCTCTCTCATTCATCTTGCTTCTGGCTGAATCAATAATCCTTGTTCTTTTTATAAAGATTTCTTTAGTTTGAGTATTTGTCATTAAGTCCAAGTATCTTTGTCTATAACGAGCTTCTACGTCTGTTAAGCCTTTAAACTTTTCAGGCATTGGTCTCAAAGATTTAGTAATCATTTCTAAATCCCAAGCCTCAATTGTTAGTTCATCTGTATTTGTCCTAAACAATGATCCGGAAACTCCAACAATGTCTCCTAAATCCCATGTTTTAAAATCGTTGTAAACATTTTCATCAACATTATTTTTAGTTACATATATTTGGATATCGCCACTAGCATCTCTTAAAGTAGCAAAACTTGCATTTCCCATAACTCTTTTTAAAACAATTCTGCCTGCAATCGAAATATTTTTAATATTTTTTTTAGCTAAGTCTTCCTTAGATAGCTCACCATGGATTTGATGTATTTCATTTGTAGTATTATTAGGACGAAACGAATTTGTATAAGCAATACCCTTCTCTCTTAAGTTTTCAAGTTTTTTTCTTCTTTCTTCAAGAATAGCTTTTTCGCCACCTAATTTTTCTTCGCTCATTTAAATTCCTGCCTTTAAAGATGCTCTCATAAATTCATCAATATTTCCATCGAGAACTGCTGATGTGTTTCCAGTTTCATAGTTAGTTCTTAAATCTTTAATTCTTGATTGATCTAAAACATATGACCTAATCTGACTTCCCCAGCCAATATCAGCCTTACTATCCTCTAATTTCTGCTGTTCCTCTTTTTGTTTTTGTAATTCTAACTCGTAAAGCTTAGATTTTAGTTGCTTTAATGCATTTTCTTTATTCTTATGCTGTGACCTCCCATTCTGACACTGGGAAACCGTTCCTGTTGGTATATGAGTAAGCCTTACAGCTGAATCTGTTTTATTGACGTGCTGACCTCCTGCTCCAGAAGCTCTATAGGTATCCACTCTTATGTCAGCATTATTTATCTCTATCTCTATATCATCATTGATCTCTGGTGAAATAAAGACTGATGCAAAAGATGTATGTCTTCTATTGCCTGAATCGAATGGTGATTTTCTTACTAGCCTATGAACACCCGTCTCTGACCTCAGCCATCCATATGCATAGTCACCCTCTATTAAAATTGAAGATGATTTAATACCAGCGACTTCTCCTGGTGAGGACTCAGTAATAGTTGCTGAAAATCCTTTACTCTCAGCCCATTTAAGATACATTCTTAATAACATATCAGCCCAATCTTGAGCTTCTGTTCCGCCTGACCCTGATTGGATATCAACAAATGCATTTGATTCATCCATCTTACCGCTAAACATCTTAGTGAATTCAAGATTCTCAATAGATGGTTTAATTTCTAATATCTCTTCACTAATTTGTTTTATAGTTATTTGATCATCTTCCTCTAATGCCATATCTAGAAGCAACTTATTGTCGGTAAGCTTGTTAAGTGAGTCTTTGTATGTTGTTAAAGATTTTTCAAGAAAGGTTTTTCTTTTATTAAGGCCAGCAGATTTCTCTATATCTGACCAAATCTCTTTGTCAAGAAGTTGATTTTCAATTTCTATGATTTCTTTTTCTTTATTGTCAACGTCAAAGGTACCCCCTAATCTCATCAAGTTGAGATAAAAGGCTAGAAATTTCAATTTTTAATTCTGAAGCATCCATTTAGATTTCTTGAGTAAAATGTTTTACTAATTTTACCTTACCATTGACTTCAATTCCTCTTAAATCTCTTTTTACACGCATCAAACCGCCTCTCT
>CACBGD010000015.1 GCA_902538705.1 uncultured SAR86 cluster bacterium
AATCTAACCCTTTCTCACAGATTGTTTTAAATTCTTCTATGTTATATGCAACTCCTCCTCCAGATCCTCCAAGAGTAAACGATGGTCTAATAATGCATGGAAATCCAATCTCTTTTTGAACTTCTAATGCATCTTCCATGGAGTGTGCAATTCCGGATTGAGGTGTTTCCAAATTTATTTTATTCATAGTTTGATCAAAAAGTTGTCTATCTTCGGCTTTATCAATTGCTTCTCTTGAGGCACCGATTAATTCAACATTATATTTTTTTAAGATTCCTTCCTTTGCCAATGAAAGAGCAGTATTTAAACCAGTCTGTCCTCCCATAGTTGGAAGAAGTGCATCTGGTCTTTCCTTCTCTATTATTTTGGCAACTGACTCCCAGTGTATTGGTTCAATATAAGTTGCATCAGCAAGCAATGGATCAGTCATTATTGTTGCTGGATTTGAATTGACTAAGATTACCCTGTAGCCCTCTTCTTTTAATGCTTTACATGCCTGAGCCCCAGAATAATCAAATTCGCATGCTTGACCAATAATAATTGGTCCTGCACCAATTATCATTACGGATTTTATGTCATTCCTTTTTGGCATTTTTAACTATCATTTCTTTAAATTGTTTAAATAAACTAACTATATCTTGAGGGCCAGGACTAGCTTCAGGATGTCCTTGAAAACTAAATGCAGGCTTATCTTTGAATGAAATACCCTGAATTGATTGATCAAAAAGTGATACATGGGAAATCTCAATATTATTTGGTAATGAGTCCTCATTAACAGCAAAGCCATGATTTTGACTTGTAATGAAAACTTCCCTAGAGCATAAGGATTGGACAGGATGATTTGCTCCATGATGACCAAATTTCATTTTTTCGGTTTTCGCACCGCCTGCAAGTGCTAGTAGCTGATGACCTAGGCAGATACCAAATATAGGAATATTTTCATTAAGTGCTCTTTTAATGTTTTCAATAGCATAATCGCATGGCTCTGGATCACCTGGTCCATTTGATAAAAAGATACCATCCGGTTTCATCTCAATAACCTCATCAAAGGAGCATCTTGCATTTACAACTGTTACCTTCCCAACGAACTCAGAAAGTAATCTTAAAATATTCTTTTTAATTCCATAGTCATATGCAACGATATGGAGGTCACTTTTTGACTCTTTATGATCAGGCCAGACTCCTTCATTCCAAAAGTATGAATCTTTCGTTGTTACTTCTTTAGCTAAATCCATTCCAACAAGACCATCAAAGCTTTTTGCTAGAGAGATTGCTGATTGTTTATTATTTTCATCTATTGGACTAATACACGCTTTCAATGAGCCTTTTTCCCTCAAAATAATCGTTAGCTGTCTGGTATCTATTCCAAAAATTCCAATAGAATTATTTCTTGTCAAGAAATCATCAAGATTTTCTTCAGATCTATGGTTACTGGGCTGAGAGATATAATTTCTTATGACAACTCCTTCAGCATATATACTATCTGATTCATTATCTTCTGAATTTATACCGGTATTGCCTATATGCGGATGAGTAAATGTAATGATCTGTTTACAATAAGAAGGATCAGTTATTATTTCTTGATAACCGCTCATGGAAGTATTGAAAACAATTTCGCCAATTGCTATTTTTTTATTTCCAATACCATGACCAATAAATGTACTTCCATCCTCAAGTGCTAAAATGCATGGAAAAGACATCAGGATTTTCTCCGAATTAAGATGAATTTAGAAGAAAAAAAAGAATGAAAAAATATTTTTTTTGAAGATTTTAATGAGCTAAAATTACATGCTGGCATTAAAATTGTACTTTACAAGGTTAATTAAAATTAGTCTATAGATATACGTCAAAAATAATGAATATTTCAATAAAAGATAAAAATGATATAGAAAAATTGAGGAATGCTGGTCAACTTGCTGCAAATGTCCTAAATATGATTACTGAACATGTTAAACCAGGGATATCAACAGGAAAACTTGATGACATTTGTCATGACTTTATTGTTAACGAGCAAAAAGCAATTCCTGCTAATATTGGTTACAACGGCTATGAAAAAACATCATGTATAAGTGTTAATCAGGTTATTTGCCATGGTATACCAAATCAAAACAAAATTCTCAAAGATAATGATATTGTAAATATTGATGTTACTGTCCTTAAAGATGATTGGTATGGAGATACTTCAAAAATGTTTTTAGTTGGTAAGACGCAGCCTCACAATGAGAAATTAGTCACAGTTACTCAAGAATGTTTATACAAAGCTATTGAAATTGCAAAACCTGGTATTACCCTAGGCGACATTGGCCATGTCATTCAGACTCATGCCGAAAAGAATCACTATAGCGTTGTAGAGGACTATTGTGGCCACGGAATTGGTAAGGTCTATCATGAAGATCCTCAAGTCTTACATTTTGGAAAACCAGGCACAGGAATAGAGCTTGTTGAGGGCATGTGTTTTACTATCGAACCTATGATTAATCAAGGTACAAAATATACTAAAATACTTTCAGATGGATGGACGGTTGAAACAAAGGATGGACGAAATTCTGCACAGTGGGAACATACAATTGCTATTACATCAAATGGATGTGATGTCCTCACTAAAAGAGATGAAGAGAGATTCTTATGAGTAATTTAGATCTTCTTAAGAAATTAATAAAAATTGAATCCATTAGTCCAAATGATAATGGTTGCTTTGATGTTATCAAGCAACAATTTGATGACTTGGATTTTTCTTTTAGAGAAACAAACTATAAAAATATTAGCAACTTAATCATCACCAATGGAGATTCAAAAAATAAAACTTTTTGTTTTTTAGGTCATACGGATGTAGTTCCTCCAGGTCCCGAGAGTGAGTGGACTGTTCCACCTTTTTCTGCTGAGATTATCGATAATAAGATTTATGGAAGAGGAACTGCTGATATGAAAGGCGGTGTAGCTTGTTTTATCTCAGCTCTTAAAGAGTTTCTTTCTGAATACAAAGATCCCTCTTTTAACATAATGGTTCTATTAAATAGTAATGAAGAGGGTAAGTTAGAAAACGGTAAAGTTGATGGAATAATAAATGAGATGATTGATAAAGATAAATTTATAGATTTTTGTTTAATCGGTGAACCCAGCTCATCAAAAAAAGTTGGTGATGTTATAAGGATAGGAAGAAGAGGTTCACTTTCAGGTAATCTAAAAGTACATGGTATTCAAGGGCATGTCGCATATCCCAAGCAAGCATTAAATCCTATCTTGGAGATAGGTAAAACACTTGAAGAACTAAAAAATATGGAATGGGATAGCGGAAATGAAAATTTTGAACCAACAAGTTTTCAGATTTCAAATATTAAATCTGGAACAGGAGCTGAAAATGTTGTCCCCGGAGTTTTGGAAATGAAATTTAATTTTAGGTTTTCACCAGAATCATCTCCAGACGGGCTTAAAGAAATGTTTGAGACATTATTAAAAGAATCTGGCCTTAGATATGATGTTAGTTGGACACTAAGCGCCCTTCCATTTTTGACTTCAAAAACAGAATTTATAGATATTGTGAAGTCTTCAATCAAGGAAATAAACAATATTGATACAAAAATTGATAATGGAGGCGGTACATCTGATGGAAGATGGATTGCACCTATGGGATCAGAGATAGTTGAACTTGGGCCTCTTAATAAAACCATCCATCAAATTGATGAGCATGTTGATATTGAAGATCTGAGTACTCTTAAAGAAATATATAAAAAGATACTAATTAATGTTCATCATTCTGCTTAAACTTTTCCTTTCTACTATATTTTGATTTATCTTTATGAGTCTTTGGTTTATGGAATTTATCCATATTTTTCTTAACTGGATCTCTTTTTCTATTAGCTGGAACCATGCATTAATTTCTTAAGCAACGGAGTTATTAAGGCTAAAATAATTCCACATCCAATCGCCATTAAACCTACATCAGTATAAACATCTATGAATGATTGTTTTTGAGCTAGATTATAAACTTCTCCTGAAACACCAGAACTTTCTGAAGATGTAGCTCTTGCTATTAGTCCAGCCACGTAATTCCCAGCGGCCGAGGCAAAAAACCACATGCCCATCATAAATCCAACAATTCTCTGAGGTGACAATTTAGTTACTGATGATAAACCTACCGGAGAAAGACATAACTCTCCTAAAGTATGTAATAAATAAATTAATATTATCCACATAACTCCTGTCTGTAATCCATCAGACGATTTCATTCCATAAACAAGGGCTAAGAAGCCAAGTCCAACAAAAACAATTCCAATAGAAAACTTTATTGGAGTAGATGGCTCCATATTTCTTTTAGCTAGGGCTATCCAAAGAAGAGCAAAAAGGGGTGCTATTGTAAAAATAAAACCTGCATTCAAGGACTGGAACATGGAAGCAGGGACTTCCCAACCAAAAATTACTCTGTCTACGCCTCTATCAGTAAGTATATTTAGTGAAGATCCAGCCTGCTCAAAAAGAGCCCAAAAAATTAATGAAAATAATATTAATATTCCTACTACTATTAAACGGTCTCTTTCCTCAGGATCACATTTAAATAAAGCATATATCAACCAGGCTCCAATAAATATGAATCCAAATCCACCAAGGAGTTGTCCAACGAGTTGTGAGTTTTGAACAAGAAACCATGTTGTTAAAACCATTACAATCCCAGAAATATAAGCCCAGTTCTCAAAAGTAATACCTACTTTTTTTTCTTTATATTTTTCAGAAGGTGGTTCTGCTAATCCTTCAAGATATTTTTGTCCCCACAGAAATATAATCAGTCCCACCAACATTCCTATTCCAGCAGCTCCAAATCCCCAGGCCCAACCTATTTCTTCTCCAAGGTATCCGCATAGGAGAGTCGCGGTAAATGCACCGATATTAATACCCATGTAGAAGATAGTAAAACCAGAATCTCTTCTTGGATCACCCTCCTCGTACAAAGCTCCAACCATCGTTGAAATATTTGGTTTTAAAAATCCTACGCCGGATACAATTAAGGCTAGTGATAAATAGAATATCTGCTCATTACTCTCTACAGTCATTCCTAAATGACCAAAAACTAAAAGTATTGCACCGTAGGTAACAGCCTTTTTAGATCCAAGGATTTGGTCAGCTAACATCCCTCCAAAAACTGGCATTATATAAACCAACGATGTATATGCTCCATAAATTAGGTAACTTGCTGCATCTGAGAACTCCCAGTGCTTTGTTAAATACAAAATTAAAAGGGCTCTCATGCCATAGTAAGAAAATCTTTCCCACATTTCGGTTGCAAAGCAAACAAATAAACCTTTTGGATGGCCTAATATATCGGATGAAGCATGCATAATAATTTATTTTTGATAATAATTTAGTACTATACCAAAAATGGAACCGACAAATAAAAAAGTTTCTCTATTGAGAATTGTTGCAGCAACTACCTATGACTCACTTCTTTTGTTGGGTGTATGGTTTTTAGTTGGTTCGCTTGCTCTGGGTATAAAGTTTCTTTATACAGGGGAAGTATCCTCACTTAATCCTGTTGCTGGGATGAGTCTTGTAATTTTAAGTACATGGCTATACTTTGCTCTCTTCTGGATATATGGAGGCAAAACTTTAGGTATGTCATCATGGAAATTAAGAATAATTTCACAAGATGGTAATCAGATTACAATAATCCAAACTATCATAAGATTTTTATCAAACATCTTTACCATTTCACTCGCTGGCATTCCTCTTTTCTTAAGAAGACTAAATAATAATAGATCGCTTAGTGACTTATTATCTAAAACATCAATAATTTCAGACTAAATTCTTTTATAAGTTGCATAAAAAATTATTAGAAGTAACAGATATGGCATTAACGAAATTGCTACGATATGCGATTGAATTGTTAGGCTCATGCTGAAAAAAAACTCTTGAGTTAAATTAAAAATAAAAGCTCCGAGAAATCCTCCAACAACATATGAACCAAAAGAATTATTTCTTTGATCCCTAAAAAATAACATTGATGCAGCTAATATTAAAAGAAGCGCTGATATTGGTAAAAGTATCCTTTTAAGTACTTCTACGATGATAATATTCTTTTCTTTATCCTCAAGTTTAGTTTCTTCGTATTCTCTTAAATAAGTCTTCAAGCCGCCGATTGTAATGTTTTTTACCGTTGATCTATCCAGATTCTTATTTTTTGGAAGTGAGAAGGTAAATTCGAAATTATCAATTTTAATCAATCCATCTAAAACCTCTGCATGTTCAGAAGAAATTATTTCTTTGACTGAGTTATTTTCATTAAGAAGAATTAAGGTTGGATTTAAAATTTCATATTCTCTCTTTTGAGAGTATCTCAGGATTTTATTTCCATCTTTAGCCCATGAAAATTTATTATCTAATTTATCCCTACTAGTTTGACTGTTATAAGTTTCAGCATGGTTAGCTGCTTGAATAAAAAGCTTATTATCTAGCGACATCATAAAAAGTGAAAAGATGATTGGACCAAAAGCAAAAATTAGTGAGATTTTTATTGGAGATAACCCATTTGAGCGAATTATTGTAAGATTTCCATCTCTTTTAAAAAGACCAAGTGATATTAAAGCTCCCAATAAACAGGATCCCTGAACGTAATCCATCGAATCATGAAATAATCTAAATAAGGTTACAAAGATAAGATCATTTAAAGTGAAATCCTCATTTAAGTCCTCAGTATCACCAATTATTGAGAAAATTAAATCTAGAAAAGTAATGCTTAAATAAACTAATAAAGTAATTACAAAAGTCCTTACTATTATATGTCTTGAAAAGATGCCTACTAAATCAACCATAATAAAATAATTAGCAAAACTAATGCCATTACTGCCCTTGCAATATTGGTTTTTGTGAAAAAAATATTAGAGGTTAGGTCGCCACGCATAAAAAGAAAAATTGACGTGAGCAAAACTAAAAAGTGAACTGGCCACATACCAAAATATGCAAAAAACTTATCCTCCGATATGCCATCTCTAAAAATTATCAATGTACTGAGGTATAAAAAGAAAATTAATAGGCCTGGTAGTAGGGAAATCATTCTGCCCTGTCTTGGTGCAGATCTTGTAAGACAGACTCCTAAAATCATTAAATTTATAATCATTATTGGAACTGCAATAGCCCACTCAAACTGAGCTTTATCTGAAAGCTCATCAATATTAAATACCTTTTCAAAAGATTCTTCTTCTGCATCTTTTTCATAAAAATCAGTAGTCAACTTTTTGAAGGAGCTTATTAAAGAATTTGGTGAAGCTGCATCAATAAAAATCTTGCCATTTAAGAACTCAAAATCTGTTGCTGTGTTCGTTTCAATTAATTTAAGTCTTTCAGCCGAAATTACTGATATTCCATTTGCATCATCTTCAATATAAATGCTTTGATTAAAATAATTCTCATTTCGTGAAGAAAAGTAAAGATATGAGGAGTCTGAGATATAACTAAGCTCATCTTCATTAAGCAATTTTAACTTCTTTTCAATGGAAGAATAATTGAGTATTTCATTTGCTTTTTTTTCAAAATCTGGAGTTATGTAAAAACTTAAAAAGACTGAAATTATTGTTAAAGATGATGCTTGAAAGAGAAAAGACTTTACAAACGCTATCTTTGAGTATCCAGCAGACTGATAAGCATAAATTTCATGATCCATGTAAAGCCTTCCAAGGACAATTAATACTGATAGAAAGAAACTAAGTGGTATAAGGAGATTAATAAGTTCAGGTGCTCTAAAAATTAGAATCGATAAGATTAAATCTGACTCTAGGTTGCCTGCAATTGATTTATCAAAATATCCCAATAGCCTTGAGCTTGCTACAAGGATAAATAAAATAGTTAAGCATCCTAAAAAGTTTTTAAAAACTTCAAGGTTAATGCTTTTATAAAGAATATTCTTTTTAAACATGCCTTTAATAAGTATGATGCATTACAATAAATATATTAACAATGTTGAAATAGGAGAATTTCATGAGTTACAGAGTATTAAATAGCATTTCAGTTAAAAATCTAAGCGGCAAAGAGTTTGTGAAAGATAAATCCTCTCTTTTGGTAGTCCTCGTTGATAAGTCTGCTAAAAAGAATAAATTGCTAATTCATATGGATAAAGTAACGAAAGGTAGCTTATTTAAATCTATAAATTCCTTTATGAAGTCTAAAGCTAAATCTCTTAACCTTCAAAGTCCCAATGGTGTTTCATCCAAAGAAGTTCTACTTATGAAGACTCCTGAGAAATCAAATACATACCTATGGTTAGATCTATTTAAATCTATCTCAAAAATTGCAAATTCTCTTGGGAAACAGGACATCTCTGTTATGTTTGCATGCAAATGTCCTGATGGGAAAGATGAAAGCTGGTTAACTGAAGTTTGTTGCAGACAAATTGAGGCATCTGCATATATTTTTGGTAGCTCTAAAAATAAAACAGTTGTGAAACCTACTTTAAAAAGGGCTTCCATGATAGCGAGTTCTGTAACACCCTCAGCTTTGAGGAAGCTAAAAACTTCAGCTAAGGTTGGCTTTGCGGTTGGTGAAGCAATGAATGCAGCTAAGCATTTAGGTGATATGCCTGCAAATTTATGCACTCCGAGAATAATTGAAAGAAAAGTTAAAGCCTTAAAAAAACCATTTCCAAAATTAAAAATTTCAACTTTTAATGAAAAAGACTTAGCTAAACTTAAAATGGGTTCTTTCTTAAGTGTTGGAAGAGGAAGTGATGAGCCCTCAAGAATGATGACAATTGAACATAAAGGTGGAAAAGCTGGTGAAAAGCCGATTGTCCTAGTGGGTAAAGGAATAACCTTTGATACTGGCGGTATATCGTTAAAGCCATCTCCTGCAATGGATGAAATGAAATGGGATATGTGCGGAGCAGCCTCGGTATTTGGTGTAATGATTGCTCTGGCAAGACTTAATGCAAAAGTTAATATTGTTGGTCTTCTTGCATGTGCTGAGAATATGCCCTCTGCTCATGCAACAAAACCTGGAGATGTTGTAACATCGATGTCAGGACAAACTATTGAAATTCTTAATACTGATGCTGAAGGCAGATTAGTACTTTGCGATGCTCTTACATATGTTAAGAAGTATAAGCCTGCTCATGTAAT
Source organism: uncultured SAR86 cluster bacterium (assembly GCA_902538705.1). Classification (GTDB taxonomy): domain Bacteria; phylum Pseudomonadota; class Gammaproteobacteria; order Magnimaribacterales; family D2472; genus CACNXK01. The sequence goes on from CACBGD010000015.1 coordinate 9,099, forward strand.
TGATATAGCTACATTAACTGGAGCATGTGTGGTAGCTCTAGGTAACTATGCATCTGGTTTAATGGCAAATGATCAAAAACTTGCTGATAAGATTTTGCAAGCTGGAGAAAATTCTGGTGATAGAGCATGGCAATTACCTCTATGGGATGAATACAAATCTTGCACCAAAACAAATTTTGCTGATCTAGCAAATATTGGTGGTGCTGGTGCTGGGACTGTTACAGCAGCATGCTTTTTATCAAAGTTTACAGAGGACTATAGCTGGGCTCACTTAGATATAGCTGGAACTGCATGGGTTAAGGGCAATGAAAAAGGAGGAACAGGTAGACCAGTCCCTCTTCTTTGTGATTTGATTCTAAGCTAAAGAACTTTTACCTAAATGGATAAAAGATATGAGCCACTTATAATTGAAGAAAAGTGGTCAGAGCTTTGGGCAAAAAATAGTTTAGGTAAAAATAAGTCCTCACAAACTTTTTCGCAGGTTATTCCGCCTCCAAATGTAACTGGGACTCTTCATATGGGACACAGCTTCCAATATTCGATAATGGATTTTTATACCAGATATAATCATTTAAATGGTGTAAATACTCATTGGCAAATGGGTACCGATCATGCAGGTATTGCAACTCAAATGGTCGTTGAAAATAATCTATCCAGAGAAAATATTGATAAAAATGATTTGGGCAGAGAAGATTTTATTAAAAAAGTTTGGGAGTGGAAGGAGTTCTCTGAAAATAAAATTACTGGACAAATTAAAAGACTAGGCAGTTCGGTTGACTGGAGTAACTATAGGTTTACTCTAGATGAGGATTTTAATGAAGCAGTTCTTAAAGCTTTTGTCGAGCTTTATAGGAAAGATAAAATCTATCGTGGATACAGGTTAGTAAATTGGGATCCATCTTTGAAAACGGCAGTTTCAGATCTTGAGGTTGTTAGACAGGAAAAAAAAGGTCTAATTTGGCATATAAAGTATCCAATAGTTGGTTCAAGTGATTTTGTAACTGTTGCAACAACACGACCGGAAACTATGTTTGGAGATATGGCAATTGCAGTTAATCCTAAAGATAAAAGATATAAAGATATTATTGGGGAAAAAGTTGAACTCCCATTTGTAAAGAGAAAAATCCCAATAATTGGCGATGACTATGTGGATAAAGAGTTTGGAACAGGTTGCCTTAAGATTACTCCTGGACATGACTTTAATGACTATGAAATTGGTAAAAAATACTGCCTTCACTGTGTGGATAATGAAGTTCATATATCTGATGATATTAAAGATTTTGAACCACTCAATATTTTTACTGATGATGCCCATAGCAATGATAATGTCCCTTCTCCTTTCAAAAATTTAGACAGATTCAAAGTAAGAAAGCTTGTTCTTGAAGAAATTAAAAAGCTAGACTTATTTGTAAAAGAGGAATCGCATGAAATTAGTGTTCCCCGAGGTGAACGTTCGAATGTCGTTATAGAGCCTAAACTTAGTTATCAGTGGTACGTAAAAACAAAGGACATGGCTAATAATGCAAATAAAGCTGTAGAGAATGGAGAGATTAAATTTCATCCCGAAAACTGGATTAAAACTTATTTTAACTGGATGAATAATATTGAAGATTGGTGTATTAGTAGACAAATCTGGTGGGGTCATAGAATCCCTGCTTGGTATGACAATGATGGGAATGTCTATGTAGGATATTCTGAAAATGATGTAAGATCTCATTACTCGCTTGATAACAGATCGCTGAAACAAGACGATGATGTTTTAGATACATGGTTTTCCTCTAGTCTTTGGCCATTTGCATCACTGGGATGGCCAAATGAATCAAAAAATTTAAAAACTTTTTTTCCAACAAACCTTTTAGTTACTGGTTTCGACATTATTTTCTTTTGGGTTGCAAGAATGATTATGATGAGCATCGAATTTACTGGAAAGATCCCTTTTAAAGATGTCTATGTCACTGGCCTAATAAGGGATGAAAATGGACAAAAAATGTCAAAGTCCAAGGGTAATATTATTGATCCTATTGACTTAATATATGGCATCACTCTAGAAGAACTTCTTGAAAAAAGAACATCAAATCTAATGCAAGAAGGTTTAGCAGACAAGATTGCTAGAAAAACTAAAAAACAATTCCCAAATGGTATTGATTCATATGGAACAGATGCTTTAAGGATGACATTTTTTTCCATTGCAACAAATGCAAAAGATATAAGTTTTGAAATTGGAAGATTGAAAGGGTTTAGAAACTTTTGTACCAAAATGTGGAATGCTGCAAGATTTATTAATGGATATGAAAATAAAGGAAATGATTTTGAAGTTAAGTCTAAAGCTGATGAAGTGATATTAAAAGAATTTAAACAACTAAAAATTGATGTCGAAGATAATGTAAATCATTACAGATTAGATTTAGCAATAAATAATGTTTATGAATTTTTCTGGAACAAGTTTTGTGATGTTTATATTGAAGAATGTAAAAAAACTGAAAAAACTGATAACCTGCATCCTCTTCTTAAAGAGATACTAATTTTTATTCACCCTTTTGCTCCATTCATAACTGAAGAAATTCACTCAATTATTTTTAAAGCACCCTTAATCGATAGGTAAGAAATTATAGTTTCTGAAATGCATATATTGAGCCAATTCCAAAGATTTGTGTAAGCTCATCTAAAACTCTTCTGCTCTCATCGAGTAGACTTGGATCCTTAAGATCGTCGGGATAAAGTACATCTCTGTATTCTCTTTCAATTAATAGCTTAATGGAATCTAGCTTCTTATTATTCATTAGAAATTTTTGGTTAAGATTATTTTGTTCTTCTTCATTTAAGATAACTTTTAGTCTTAAGCATGCAGGACCTCCACCATTCATCATACTTTGCCTAATATCAACAAAATTAAAAGTCTTGACATCAGAGATCTGCTTTAATTTATCCAGCCAAGACATGCAATTTGAGAAATCCTTAACTTCTTCAGGAAGAATTAACTGCATCTCATTTTTTTCATTTGTAAAAAGTTGTGAGTTGAGAAGGTATGAATTGATAATATCTTCTAGAGGTATTTCTGATTCTGGAATCTCAATGAACTTAAAATTATCAATTCCAGATTCAAGATTGTTTATAACTTTTTTGAAAACATCTTCACTTTGAAAAGCTTTTTCATGAGCAATAAAGATATTTTCATTTGAAAGACTTACGATATCATTATGAAAGGTACCCTTCTCAATAGCTTTAGAGTTCTGTTGAAGAAAAAAAGTTTTTTTGGTGTCGAGCTTATGATTATATGCAACAGACTTTGAGACCTCAAGAGCTTGCCTTTTGACTAATGACTTATCTTCAGAAAAGCCACTATCCCCATAAACAAATATTTCGTATCCTTTTTCATTATGTGATTTTGATATCCTCAAATGATTAGCAGCTCCCTCGTCTCCTTTTCCGGAAATTGAAATTGCAGGCCTATGAACTTTGAAACTAGCCCCATTAAAAATAAGCTTGCATTGTTGATAAGTAAAATGTGCTTCGATACTTCTATGAAACATAGTATTAAGATTTGCTGGAGTTATATGAATTTTTCCATCCTCTGTATCTTTGCTTGGAGAAATGGTAGCCGCATTCGCAGCCCACATTGACGATGCAGATGAGAAATTACTTAATAGAACTGGTGAAAATTTAAATGCTGAGGAGAGAACTTCTTCATTTGTTCCAGTAAATCCCAGTTCTTTAAGTCCTGGCAAAAAGGGTCTTTCATGAGGAAGAAAAAAGCCTTGTTTCAATCCTGCATTCAATAATATATTTGCTTTTTCTAATCCTTGAAGCGCAGCTTTTTTGGGGTTTGAGGGTGAGGAAAAATTCCTCAATGAAGCAATATTTCCCTCTGACAACCCTGAGTAATTATGCGTTGGCCCGATTAAACCATCAAAATTAATTTCAGGCATTTATTGCAACCTTTCCTCGCTTTGTCAAACTGAGATCTTTAAACAAACTTCTATGGAGATTCACCTTATCTCCCTCCATGGAATAGTGTGATCTTACAACTCTAAAATTTTTCAAAGTCGTATTAGAAATAAGGCCGATATAGTCTTTCTTGGGTACACCAAAAGACTGAACTTTTACAATTTTGTTCGTCTTAATTAACTCGATGTTATTGATTCGACAATCAAGACATGGCCCTGCATCTATAATATCAACCAGACCATTTGGTTCAAAATTTTGAGATTGCATCATTTTAAATGCGGGATAAGCATTATCATTTGGTTTACCGATTATAATTTGTGCCTTTTTATTTAATGGATCTAAAAGGAAAGGATGTTTTGGGATTGATTCAGTTATAAAGCTATTGTCTATGTAGCTAATTTCGTCATTATTAAAGAGTTCTTCATTGAAAAAATATTTACTAAAATACTTCCAAAATATTGATTGGTTATCTTTATCAACCTTGCCTCTGATTTCAGCAACAATATTATTGTTAAATCGTTCTGACCAAAGCGCCATAAACTTAAATCTTGCAAGAGAAAGCAAAGATCCTCTTCCTTTTCCTCTAAAGTTAGGATGGAGAAAAAGTGTGCCAAGCTCTGTATATGCTTTTTTTACTTTATAAAGCTGAATTACATCCAAATCTTTTGTGAAATTTAGGGATTTCGAAGAAATCTTCTTTTTTTTTCTTCTAAAAAAAATCGAGGACCCATTTTTAGAGACAGAAGTATAAATTGCAGAAATACCAATAATTTTTTTATTCTCCTGGAGAACAAATAAATAACAGTCTTTAGAGTCACTTAATTTCTTCTTATTAATGGAACTTATTGACCAATTAATTCTTTCTTTTACCTCTTGTTTTGACTTAGGTAAAGTAGTCATACCTGGATCGCCATCTTTTATGAGTTCAAAGATCTGATTGCAATCTGAAGATTTTGCAAGCCTTACAATTTGCATGACAACTAAAATAGAGAATTATTTAAATAAATCTCAAAATTGTATTTTACTGAAGAATCCTCTTGCACCTCTGGAATAATTAAAACAACATCAATGTCATTATCCATATCAAAGTCTACCCATGAATTACTTACACTTTGCCCATTAATGCCAATCGATTCAGAAAAATCCTGTGTAATCCAATCCTGTGTAATTGATTCATCCTCATTAGTGATATAGCTCTTTTCATATGCCAAAAAGTGTTTTTCAGACTGAGCATTGTCTGTTTTGAAGGGAAGTTCAGTGTATGGAGAAAATATGTCTTGGAGCCCATCAAAATTCACATCAAATGTTAGGATTTCATTGGTGAAAGCAAAACCATCATTGAATATAAATTCCTCCAGAAAACTCCCGTTATTGGTTGCTGATAATTCGTTAGTTTCATCTTCGGATGAAATAATCTTTTCATAAAAATTAAATTTGAAGATATTAGATAGTTCATTTTTTTCAACACTGAACAGATCAAGGTTCCCATCAAGATTTGCATCAAAAGCTTCTAGAGTTACTGCATAACCATTTGGATCAGAAATTGACCTATTGATAAAATTCAAAATAGGAGCAGAAAAATCAAAATAAATATTATCTAATCTTGTGTTATAAAGATTGTATTGACCGCCATCAATAGTTGATATTGAATGAACTAAGTCGAGGACTCCATCAGAGTCTGCGCTAATTAAAACAGAGCTTTTGAACTGATAATCATTTGCAATCCAGTCACATAAAAACACTAGGCCTTCATTACATCCATTAGATCGCGTATATGGATTTAGCGTATCTAGTGGAACACTTAATTGAATAGATGGCCCAGATTCAGATGGAACAACATAAAATGGTAAGTCTGTTGAGCCACCATTTCCCATCATAAATACATCAGGCCTTCCATCAGTAGTTAGATCATAAATTAGTTGCGATCCTACATTTACTGCACTCAAATCAAGTACTGTATCATTTATAAGATAATCTTCGTCTTGAAGAACTAATCCATCTGGTGTTGAAATAAAAAAACAAATTCCTCTTTTCCCTTGTGAATCTTCATGAGAGCTTGAAACCGTCATAAGGTCAGGTGCTGAGTCAAAATTATAATCATTTCGTATTAGCATGTCAGCAACACAATTACCATTGTTAATTTCTACAAAACTATAGGGATTTTCGTCCGTAATTAATTCTGGATCTTGTCCGTAAAAAACAAGAATATAAAATTCAGAGTCTCCTGCTGAAGGTGTTCTCTTGTCTTCAATTAACATTATAAGATCAAGTCTAAAATCTTGATTGAAATCGCTTATAGAATTATCAAGAACTCTTATATCACTATCAGAATTGAATGTTAATGAGCCAATATTAAAACTTTCTGCATTTGTAAAATCAAAATAATCAACAAAATCTTTTTGAACCTCAATATCAGTTGAGGCAGAGGCAAAATTAATACTCGTTCTGCATTGGAGTCCATAGTTAGCAAGTCCCTCTCTTTTAGCAACAAAATCTTGACTTCCTGAAGGCTCAAGTTCTCCAAGCCATGAACCAGTTATTGATTGAGCATAGCACTGACTTGCATTAGATTCCCATGAAATTGTATATGTTTCATTATAATTTGGTTCCTCATTTGAAGAGGATATTGTTACTTCAACTGCATTTATTGAATCATCATCTCCTCCGCTGCAACCAACAAGTAGAACAAAAATTGATAAAAAAATGAGATTTTTTGCTTTGAACATAATAATTTTAATAGATTATCTCATATTATTAGTAATGTTTTATAGAAGCTTTTAATTTTTATTTTTTAGATCTAATACCATTTTTATGTGCTCTATATCGTCTTCTAAATAAACCTCCCCTTTTTTCTTAAAGCCAAGATTGCTATAGAAATCATGCAGCCTGAATTGAGCAGATATTGCTATATTTGAATTAGGGAAATTGTTTTTTATGTATTCAATTGATTGATTTGTAATTTCTTTTCCATAATCCTTTCCTCTGCATTCTATATCAACCACTATTCTTCCAATTGATGCTGAAGCATATTTTATACCTGGAGGAAAAACTCTAGCGTAACCAATTAATCTCTCATCTTTGTAAGCTAAGAGATGATGAGCTTTTTGGTCAAAGTAATCAATGTCTTCATAAAAACAATCTTGCTCAATAATAAATACTCTTTGCCTCAGATTTAATACATCGTAAAGCTGTTCCTTCGAAATTGTCGAAAATGGATGCCATGTATATGAAGTTGTTCCAGTCATAATATAAAAATTTATGCTGTATAATAGCTCTAAGGGAGACGCTTCATCAAATCAACTTTTTCTTTACATCAGCTTTTTCATGGATGATTTATATAATATTAAAGTAAAGGATTCTACAAATCGTGAAGTTAGCATGTCAGAATTTTCCGGAAAAACCTTGTTAGTTGTCAACGTAGCTAGTAAGTGTGGTCTAACGCCACAGTATAAGGGCTTGCAAAAACTCTATGAGGAGTTTAAGGATAGAAACTTCGTGATCCTTGGCTTTCCATGTAATCAATTTGGCGGACAAGAACCTGGAACTGATGATGAAATTAACAATTTCTGCGAAATAAACTATTCAGTAAAGTTTCCCATTTTCTCAAAAATTAAAGTTAATGGGCCAGATACCCATCCTCTTTTTAAACTTCTTAAAAAAGATAAGCCTGGTCTTTTTAGAACACAGTCTATAAAGTGGAATTTCACAAAATTTCTTATAAATAGTAATGGTAAAATTGTAGAACGATTCAGCCCCAGAGTTGAGCCGAAATACATCAGGCAAGAAATCAAAAAAATCCTATAGTCCCTGCTTGGACATTAGCAAAGCATCTTCCTTGGGAGTTCCTTTATAATATTCATACCTAATAGCATCTCTTTTAAATCCAAATTTCTCGTAGAAATTTATTGCTCTATGATTGCTTATCCTTACTTCTAGAAAGATTACTGTTGCTCCTAAAACACTTGACTGAAGAATCACTTTTTCTAAAATCTTTCTACCATATCCTTTACCTTGATAATTACTCGAAACGGTTATGTTTAACAAATGAGAATCTGTTGCTGCAATAGAAAAAAAAGCATATCCGAGTATTCTATTTTCTTTTTTTAATACTATTGAGGAATTTCCTGCATCTAGAGAGGATTTAAAATTATTTAAACTCCACGGATACTCGTTAGTATCTTTTTCAATTTTTACAATCTGTTTAAGATCCTTATAATTTACCAGTTGAAGACTCATTTTTGAATTCCTTAATTTTTGACCATAATATCTTCTTATCATTAATGCTTTGCTCGAGGATATGAAGTGGTTTGGTTTTAATAACGTAATCGAAATTCTTTCCTACTTCCATTTTTGAATCAACAAATGATATTAACAACTTGGGCTTATGATGCATAAGTTTAAAGTTAGATATTTCTTTGGAGGCTGGCATTTCACAATCATCTTCAAAAGCAGATTTAACTATTTTAGTTAATAAATCTAATTCATTTTTTTTTAATTCGTTAACTGATTTGTCTAAGAGTGTTAAGATATCGTTCCAAAGTAAGCCAAAGAAATCTTCTGGGTTGGTGCTTTTTTTTCTTCGCTGGAATCTCTGAATGCCTAACTTGGATAAAATATAGGATGATTTAGTATCAAACATTTTTTGATGTTAACATTTTGATGAATTAAATGGATAAAACTAATAAAAAATATAAGCCATATAAGCCTGTAATCAAAGGAAACAGGCTTTGGCCTTCAAAAGTTATTGAAAATGCTCCTATTTGGTGTTCTGTAGACCTTCGTGATGGGAATCAAGCTCTCATAGAGCCGATGGGGGACGAGAGAAAGAAAAGAATGTTCAGTCTTTTGTGCAAAATTGGCTTTAAACAGATTGAGATTGGATTTCCAGCTGCATCACAAACTGATTTTGATTTCACAAGATATTTAATTAATGAAAAAGTTATCCCTTCTGATGTTACTATTCAGGTTCTTACACAGGCAAGGCCTGAAATTATAAAAAGAACTTTTGAAGCTCTTGATGGAGTTCCTAGTGCAATTCTTCATTTTTATAATTCTACTTCGACTCTTCAAAGAAAAGTTGTTTTTGATAAAGATAAAGAAGGTGTTAAAAAAATTGCAACCGATGCAGCAAAACTTATTAAAGAGTTATCAAGTAAATACAAAAAAACAAATTGGTCATTTGAATACTCTCCTGAGAGTTTTACAGGAACTGAACTAGATTATGCAGTAAAAGTTTGTGATGAGGTTGTTGATATATTAAATGATTCCTCAAGTAATAAAATTATCATTAATCTTCCAGCAACTGTTGAAATGTCAACAGCAAATATTTATGGAGATCAAATAGAGTGGATGAGTGAAAACTTTAAGAATAGAGAAAATATATGCCTTTCACTTCATCCGCATAATGATCGAGGTACAGCAATAGCAGCTTCTGAATTCGGTTTAATGGCCGGTGCAGATAGAGTTGAGGGAACATTATTTGGGAATGGAGAAAGAACAGGAAATGTTGATAT
>CACBGD010000016.1 GCA_902538705.1 uncultured SAR86 cluster bacterium
GTCTAAAAAAAACGTTTTAAAAGCTTAATAATGCTATGTATGCGCTCTAAAATTGAATATAAAAGTTAGAAATAGCTCTCTAGGTGAATAGATTTCTAATAAAAATCATCACAGGAGACAGGTCTTTAGTCAAATTGTTTTTGATCACTTGCAAATAGAAGATAGATCAATCCACCAACAACTATTAGACTTGCAGCAATATGAAAAATAAGGGTCCAAGAATTAGTTATTTCAAGAATCAGGCCTGAAACTGCGTTTCCTATAACTCCTGCAATCATTCCAAAAGTTGAAGCAACACCAACTAAAGTTCCAGTTGAATTTGGACCAATATCAGCATGATTAACACCAAAGCCACCAGCAGCTGCACCAGAGAAAAGATTTGTTATGCAAATCAAGAGGATAATTATAAAAATTGATTCAAATAGTGGCACCATGAAAAGACAAACTGCTGATCCAAAAAAACCTATGGAGTTAACAATTTTTCTAACCTTTATAACCCTTATGCCACTTTTAATCATTCTGTCTGCAAGATAACCTCCAACATTCAAGGCTAAAACAGAAATTATGCTTGGAATAATTATTAACATCACAAAAGCTCTTGACTCTAGGTCTATACCAAGCTCATTATCAATGAATTTAGGCAGAAATGATAAAAAGACAAAAAGACTCCAGTTATTGGAAAAAGTCGCAGCTACTATTGCCAAAAATGGCTTATTGAGAAGTAAATCTTTGATAGGTATTTTTTTTATTGGTTCTGATGACGGAGCATTTTTAAGAATATAATCTAGCTCTTCTGAAGATATTCTTTTATGACCACTTGGAAAAGAGCTTACATCCCTGTACCAGAAAACAAACCAAATCAAACCAACTATGCCAAAGATATAAAAAGCCCACTCCCATCCCATTGCTATGATAATCATTTGTGTGCCGATATATCCAATTATTGTGCCAATTGATATGCCACTGTTAGTAAAAGCAATTGCCCTAGTCCTTTCTTTAAAAGGAATCCATCTTGCATACAAGCTCTGCCATGCTGGGAAGGTAACACCCTCTCCTAATCCAACTAAAATCCTCATAAAAAAAAGAGCAAAAAATCCATTGTGTGCAGCCAATGGAGTAAGGATTGTGAAAATTGACCACAATACGACTCCGAAACCTAAAACAAGCTTCCCTCCAAATTTGTCAGATAAATATCCTCCTAATGCCATTGTTAACATGTAGCCGATATAGAATGAGGAAAAAATAAAACCAACTTGTGAGTCGCTCCATCCAAATTGATCTTGCATTGGAATAATTGCAACGGAAATATTGACTCTATCTATGTAACAAATTATTACGGCAAGAGTAGAATATAGAATTAAATTAATTCTTTGTGGAAACATGCCTAAGATTTAGGCGAGAATTTTATTGGCATCTCTTGGATGGCATGCACAAAATTATTTGGTGCAACTTTCCATTCTCCATTCATTTCAAAGTCAGGGAACCTTGATAAAAACTGTGAATAGAATTCTTTAAGCTGCATCAATGCAACTGGCTTGCCTAAGCAAGTGTGTCTACCAATACCAAAAGCTAGGTGCTTATCAGCATTTTCCCTAAGAATGTTAAAGGCATCAGGATCTTCAAAAATTTCAGGGTCTCTGTTCGCAGCACCATACCATAATGCAATTTTTTCATAGGGGCCAATTCTTTGACCACCAATCTCTGTCTCTTTAAGAGAGGTCCTTCGCATGTGGATAACTGGCGAAACGCATCTAACGGTCTCATTTATAAAATTCTGAAGATAATCAGGATTTTTAATTAGAAGTTCTTTTTGATCCTGATTATCATGCAGTAGCTTGATTCCTCCACTCATAGTATTTCTTGTAGTGTCATTACCAGCGAAAACGATTAATAGCCAAGACCCATCAAGGAATTCTTGAGTTAGCTCTTCGCCCTCAATTTTTGCATTTGCAATTGCGCTTAAAAGGTCATTTTCAGGATTATTTCTTTTTTTGTGAAGAATATATTTACCATAATCAAACATCTCATCAACCATAGTATTGAATAGGTTTATCATCTCTGGATCTGGTGATGTGTCAGAAATACCTTCATTTTTTTGCTTAATCTGTTCTACAGCGAAGTATTGAGCTAGTTCTAAAAACTCCATCCATGAAACCAGTTTTTGTCTATCATCTTCAGGAATACCTAAGATTTCAGATAAAGTAAAGATTGGAAGCTGCTGTGAGACCTCACTTACAATATTGCATTCACCCATTGGAGATATGTGATCTAATAACTGACTCACCTTTAATGAAACTTTCTTTTGTAGATCATCAACATAACCTGGCTTAAAAAATGGCATATGCTCTTTTCTCAAACCCAAATGCATCTCTCCATCAAGATTGAGCATATGGTCAATGGTAGATTTGAAGAGTTTAGGATGTCTATTTTCTTCGGTTCCGAGAGTCAGTAAGTTCCCAGTTGCGTACTGAGAGGAGAAAATTTTTGGATTCATTGAAACATGCTTTATATCTTCATGCCTAGTAAGAACCCAATATCCTGGTTCTGGATCTGTTGGCATAGGGTCATGAAAATAAACCGGAGCGTTTTCTCTTAGTTCCTTGTAAAAGTCTGTTGGTTGGCCTGAAGTAAAAAGATCCAAATCATTGAGAGATCGACCAGCTTTAAAGGAAGAATTTTTAGGAAAGGCAGGCTCATTAATTCTATGTTTAAGAACTTCGTCTGATAAAACATATCCTGAACTCATTTTTATAACCATCTCCTGACTTTTGAGGAATAGTTCTTCCAGTCGGTAAATTTTTCGTTCATTGCTCGCTCTTCAGGCATTATTTGAAAAAAGGTAATATAAAGTGCAAATAAGGCAATTATAAAAATGGTTAACTTGGCTCCAAAAATAATCCCAAAACCCAGAAGCATGATGCTCATCCCAAGATACATTGGATTTCGGGTATATTGAAAGGGACCAATTGTAGCTAGTTTTGAAGCCTGTGATGGCTGCAATGGATTGATAGTTGTTTCTAAGTGCTTAAAAACTCTAACAGCTGAGATAAGAACTAATAAGCCACAAATAATAATTACGATACCAACTGGTAATTGATACATGAAGCTGAATGGCTCAACAAACCTATTTGAAAGACCTATAAAAAAAATAAAAATTAAAGTTACAACTGGTGGTGGTATTTTTGTTTCCATTGAAAAATTATATCAATCAAAAATTAAATTGCTAATAAATACTAGCCAGCTCCAGCACCTGCTCCTGCATCTGATTTTGCTTGATCTTCTAACTGCTGATTAAATGATGAAATTGAAGAAATAAAAGAAACTCCTCTTCCGAGATGAGCAGTAACCCCTTTTACATTAAATTTTTCAGTAAGCTCTGTATCAATTTCAACATTACCAGATTCAATATCAATCTTACGTATTTCTTTATTTGAGAAAGCTATCAAAGACTCACCAACGTATGTAATATCAAATTTTTCAAATGAAAATAGTCTTCTGTGTTTAATGATTTTCTTATAAACTATTTTCCCAGTTTTACAGCAAAGTTTTGTAAATTCTGCTGCTCCAGATTTAAAAATTAAGTGCTCTTTAACAAAGATTGGTTGAAAGTAAATACCCCAAGTGCATAAAAAATCATATCTGTATCTCCAAAGAAGAACTCCTGTTTTTTCATTAAAACAACTTATGTTTTTAGTTCCTGCCCAGTTTTGATCAATAACAATAAGGAAATCTTCGTACTGAGCTATTGCTTTAGGAGTTTGTCCATGGGGTAAATTAGCAGTCCATAAGGATTTATGAGAACTAAGATTGTATTTAACTAATGAGTTTTTCTTTCCGAAAATCCCAATCTTTTCCATTATTCAGTAAATAGTGTTTTCATCTCGTTTGATTAAAAAGAGTAGAAATCCTGCTATGGTTAATTCAACCACTATCTTATCAACTGATAATGCTGCGTCATGGAATAAAAATGCAATTATCCTTGATAAAGCTGCAAAACTTAGCAGAGCAATTGGAGTATAAAACCAAAATTTATTCTTTTTATAAGTACCAAATATGGTAAATATACCAACAACAAGAAAAAAACTAGCTAAATCGCCGATTTGAGTACTTAAGCCGTGATCTGAAAGGAGTGTCATTCCTAGGCTTGAAGCAATATTTGAAGGATTGATTAACCATAAAAATCCATTAAAAATAAATAAAAACCCTATCAAATAAGAAAGGACGTTAATAATTTTCGACATATAATAATTATATCCTAAAAAAATACATAATCTTTGTTAATGGCTTTATATCTTAACTTAAGAAGGTTTTATAGAATTTTGCTAGAGTTAATTAATTATGCAGTGTAAAATAAATACCTCATTTAATGGTGTAAATATATGAAATATTGTAAAAAATCATTTTTCTTGGCATTTTTGCTATTAATATCTTTCCCATCTTTCTCAGCTGACTTTGGAACTGTAAAAGGCAGTGATAATCAAGTGATTGAGCTTGTAAGAATGAACAAATTACTTCCTGAGTACCCAAGACAAGCCGTTAGGTATGGAATTGAAGGCTCAGTTAAAGTCCAATTTAATGTTGATACATTCGGTGCTGTTTTGGATCCATTCGTTGTTGAAAGTAACCCGCCGGGTTTATTTGAAAGAGCTTCAATAAAAGCAGTAAGAAAACTTATATATCAACCACCAGTCTTTGAAGATGAAGCAGTGAATGTAGAAAGTGTTCAAGTAGATATAGTTTTCAAGCTTCAATAATAAACTGATATGTCAATAAGGCTTCAGCTAATCCTTTTTGGAGTGGTAGGAAACCTGCTCGTCGCTCTGATATTCGTATTCTCTTTTAATTATAGAGAAAACATTCAAGAGGATTCTTCAAGTGAATCTCTTTTAACCCTCTATGAGGCTGCCTGGTTTCAAACATATAACAGTTCTTTCAATTCTATGTTTAAATGGCAACCTGTTATTGGATCAAATGCATCCTTTTGGAATCCAGACGGGGAAGTTTTTCAGGACGAGGTCTTACCAAATGGCAACTTCACAAATCCATTTTTAGATACAGTTAGCGCTGGTCGTATTGGAGATGCCCAATATATCCTAGATCTATTTTTTGAGGAAGACTTTGATTTTGGAGACTTAAGTTATGCTATGGCATATCTTCCTTCAGGGCAAAGAATTTACTGTGGAAGCTCATTAGATCTTTTAGGAATTGATGCTTGTTCTCCAAATGCAAGACCAGATTTTTTTCAAAATCTTGATTCATATCTAGAAGAAATCTCAAGTAGACCCAGGCAAAGCGTTGTTCAAATTAAAGATTCAACTGGAAACTCTTCAGGAACTTTAAATCAAGCTTTAGCCTTTCCTGTGAAAGCAAATGGTGAAACTTTAGTTGTGATTTTACTTGGTATTGATATTAGAAAGTCTCTTGAAATCTTTGAAGATGAGTTTGAAGTAAGGACAGCGGTTAAAACTCAAGATGATTTAATATCCTTAAATGACTATTACACTCAGTTTGATAATGACGAAGATAGTCTGTTTGATAATGAGAACTTTAATTCCCTTTCAGAGAAAGCACTTCTTTTTAGGGAGCAAAATGGATCTAGATTTTCATCTAAAGATACTGAATTAGGATCTTCAATTACACTTTTGCCTCTGAGTGCTTTTTTATCGGCAGATGATGCTCAGCTTTTTATTTTTAAAGACGAAAGAGAGAACATTTTAATTGCTCAAGGAATCCTAAATCTTACATATCTTATAGCAATCATTTCAGTGATTTTACTTATTTCATTGGTTGCTTTCGTAACAACAAGAACATTTGGTGGAATTTCCAGGGCTATTGAGGTACTTGATGGACTGACCAAAGGTGATCACTCTCAAGAAATGCCTCCAAGAAAGGGATTGCTTGCTTCTGAGGCTGATGAAGTTGGTCAGCTTTCAACTGCTTTAAAAAGTTATAAGTCTCATCTACTTGAAATGGATGCCATTAGAACAGATCAGGCAAAAAGAAGGCACGAAAGAGATGAAGTAATAATAGAAAAAATGACAAAACTTTCTGATCAACTTGAGGGCGATGCAAGGACACTGATTGTTAATGATATAAAGAAAATGAATGAACTTGCTGATAGCTCTGATAAAAATTCAAGTGAAGAAGCTTCAGTTGAGCTCATGTTGATTGCTTTTTCAAGAATGTCTGATGAAGTAAATGCTCTTATCGAAGCTCGAACTCATGAGATGGAAGTGGCGAGAGACGAAGCTAGAGATGCAAGTGACCAAAAAACGAAATTTTTTGCAAACATGAGTCATGAGCTAAGAACTCCACTTAATGCGATTTTGGGATACGGAGAAATGCTATATGAGGATTGTGAGGACCTAGGGTACGATGATCTATTACCAGATTTAAAGAAAATTACATCTGCTGGATCTCATCTTCTTTCACTAATTAACAATATCCTTGATCTTTCTAAAATTGAAGCTGGAAAAATGGAGCTTTTTGTTACTGGATTTGAAATAGAAAACATGATTGAAACAATAAAAGATGTTTCCGCTCCTTTAGCAATAAAAAATAATAATGAATTTAAAATCAATTTGGATGACAGCATTGGTTCCATGTCACAAGATGAGACTAAGTTGAGGCAATGTCTTACAAATTTTTTAAGTAATGCTTTTAAATTTACGAAAGATGGAACCGTAACTCTAGATATTCTGGTTGAGAAAAAAGATGAAATAGAGTTTATAAATTTTTCTGTCACGGATACTGGTGCTGGAATGAGTCCAGAAGGTGTCGCTAAAGTTTTTGAGGAATATACTCAAGCGGAACGTTCAACATCTGCTAATTACGGAGGAACTGGTTTAGGTTTGCCTATATCAAAAAGATTTGCAGAAATGATGGGTGGAGATGTAAATGTTTCTAGTGAAGAGGGTGTCGGATCAGTTTTTTCAATAGCCGTCCCAAGAGAATGTCCTGAAATTAATGATGAAATTGAAGAAGGTATTATAAATCTTGATTCAACAGAGAATGTTGTGGTGCTTGTGGATGACGACGCTGCAATGCATGGTCTTATCAAAAGAACAATTGCAAAGCTAAATCTAACTCTTATTGGAGCCACAAATGGTGAAAAAGGTATGGACTTAATAAGAGAGATAAAACCAAAACTAATATTATTGGATGTTTTAATGCCAGGTAGGGACGGATGGTCAATTCTCAAAGAGTGTAAGCTTGATTCAGAGCTTAAAGATATACCAGTTATTATGATTAGTCAGCTTGATAAGGCTAACTTTGCAGCCTCATTGGGTGCAAATGAATATATGACAAAGCCAATCGATAGAGAGCTTTTTGTGAATACCGTTAAACGAATTCTTGGTTCATCGATAAAGGACCAAAAAGTACTTGTAATAGATGATGATAAAGACGTTAGGGATCTTATGAATAGGATGCTTGATGACATTGGAGTGCGATCCATTGAAGCGAGAGATGGAAAAGAAGGTTTGGAGAGAACGAAAGATAAGCCATCCCTTATTGTGCTTGACTTAGAAATGCCGAGAATGGATGGTTTTGAATTCTTAGAGAGCTACGTAGAAGATTGTCCAGAAGATAAAAGAGCACCAATTTTAGTTTACTCTGGTAAAGATATTACTGATGTTCAGGAAAAATTGTTAAATGAAAGAGTGGTAGGATTTGTTAAAAAAGATGAAACATCTATGGAAGAATTGTCGGATAGGATCTCTAAACTTATTAAAGCCTCTTAACTCAAAAGAGAATCAATCTTTCCAAGCAATCTTTTAAAGTCTACTGGCTTTGTGTCGAAATCATCAGCACCGCATTCTAAAGCTTTTTGCTTATCAGATTCTAAAGCATGAGCAGTTAAGGCAATTATAGGAATCATATTTATATCAGGATCAGCTTTAGCTTGTGTGGTCGCATCCCAACCATCAAGGACTGGCAAACCCATATCCATGAGAACAATTTCTGGACTTTCAGATTTCATCATTTCTAAGCCTGCTTGACCATCAAAAGCCAGCAGAACTTCATGCCCTCTTCTACTTAATCTTCTCGAAAGCATATCTCTATTCATTTCGTTATCTTCAACGTATAAAATTTTAGCCATTATTCTCCTACTATTTCAGAATCGATTAGTACAAATCTATTTCTACCAGATTTTTTTGCCTTGTAAAGTCTTTTATCTGCTTTATTCACTAAATCCGATGAGCTATTTGATTCTTCTGAAAAAGCAACACCTCCGCTGGCAGTAATACTTATCTTAGTATCTTCATAGTCAACAATATTTTGTTGAATCTTTTCGATTAAATTTTTGGCAAAGAGATCTAAGGAAGTATTATCCATATAAAGAATTGCAAGAAACTCCTCACCACCTATTCTTCCAACCTGATTTGGTTGAGAAATTTCATTATCAAGAAGTCTTGCAAACGATTTTAAAACCTCATCGCCTCCAGCATGACCATATGTATCATTAACATTCTTAAAAAAGTCTATGTCAAAAACAATTATTGCAAATGGTTTATAGTCTTTTATTTTTTCTTTGGAGACTGCATTTTCAAGGGTATCAAAAATTACTCTTCTATTAGCAATACCTGTTAGTTGATCTGTTGTAGCTTGAATATGAAGCTCATTTACGAGTTCTTTTTCTCTTTCTCTTAAGAGCTTCCTTTCAAGAGATGATACAACTTTAGCAAGTAACACAGTTCCATTAATAGGTTTTGGAAGATAATCCTGAGCACCCAACTGGATACATTTTGCAATACTATCAACATCATCAAATGCAGAAACCATTATTACAGGTAAAGATTCAACACTATGTTTAGATCTAAATCTTTTGAGTAATTCAAGCCCGTTAATATCCGGTAATATTACATCAAGGAGAATTAAGTCAGGAGTTTTCTTTTTTACCTCATCGAGAGCAGACTCACCATCATATGCTGTTCGGCACTTTAGACCACTCATTGAAAGTCTTCTCTCTAGAACCTCACAATTAGTTTTATTATCGTCAACAATAAGAATATCAGAGCTCTTCAACTCATCACTCAAAGTTATCGAATGCTCTATATCTCCAAGGGATTTAAAGAGTGCTTCAGCTGTCTCCACCTGTGATGCATCACCTTCATCACTTTTGTTTTCATTTCCTCTGATAAAATCTACAAATACTTCGATGGCTTTCTCGGTCTCTCTAGCGAGATCAATAATATGCTTCAAATCATTAATTATTATTCTTCTAGTCCTACTCTCCGGAATATCTTCCTCAAAGTCTTCTATAAGAATCTCACCATATCCTATGATCGCATTTAAAGGAGTTCTTAAGTTATGTCGTAATTCAGAATATTCCTCTGGTGTTTTATCTCCCTCAGATTCAGAACCTGTATAGAGATTGAATGCCTCCTCATACTGATTGATGAGTTTATTGCATGAGGACTTTATTTGATTAAGTTCGTCTTCTGATTGAAGATCAAGCTTTGATACAGCTTTCTCAACAATATCTAAGTAATCAAAAATTGCGTTTGCTGGTGTTACAAAATCTTGCTTTATTTGAGTAAGTAGTATCCCCTTTGCGCCTTTTGAACTATCAACCATCATGACTTTCTTTTTTAATATCTTCGATAAAGCTTGGCATATGCATCAAGAAACCTTGACCAGTTTCACAACCAAGATCGATCATCATATTTTTTTCTTGTTCTGTCTCAATACCCTCTCCAATCATTTCTAAATTTAGTTCAGCACACACATCAGAAACAAACTTTATCAACCTTGAAGTGGACGGATCACAAATGTTAGAAGTAAAATGCCTATCAAGTTTTACTACATCTATTGGAAGATCTCTAATATATTTTAATGAAGCATAGCCAGCTCCAAAATCATCAAGCGCAATCTTAATTCCTCTTTTTTTAAGTCGTTCCAAGGACTCTCCTGCTTTTTGGGTATCTTCAAGCTCAGCTGTTTCAGTAATTTCTAATCCGAACTCATTTTCTTTAATATCGTTTTCTTCAACAAATTTAGAGAAAATCTTACAAAATTCCTGATGCATAATGGTATGCGCCGATACATTTAAGTAAACAGTTGTATCTGAAAGACCAAGCTCATCTTTAACATCAAAAAACTTTTTAATTTGATTAAGCGATTCCAGAACTATTAAAGAGAAAAGTTTTTCACCCTCAATAAGAGGAATGACTTTATCGTTAGGAAAATGTCCGCCTTTTCCATCTTTTAATCTGAGAAGAGCTTCAACTCCTGTTATTTCACCAGTTACAAGATCATACTGTTTTTGATACGCCAATTCGACTCTATTATTTTCAATACAATCAATTGTTTCTTTGAGAGCATCTAGCCCATCTCTTGATTTGCATAAAAGCTCTATTAACATAATCCCGTTTTCATCAGTAACTGGGATCATATGAACCCTAGTTCTCATAAAAAAAGAAATATCTCTCAGAGTTACTTCAATCGGTGTATCGTAATAAAGAGCAATTGAATTGATATCTCCAAAATTATTCTTTATATCGTCATCAATTTTACCAATTGAAAGTTCAGATAGTTCTTTTAGATCAAATATGTATCTTGCAGCCATATTTGCCCAAGCTATGGAGCCATCAAGTTCATATATTATGTAGGGGCTTGGATGATGAAGAAGTGACCTAGTTAAATAACTTAATTCAGTCTTGTTTTGTGTTGGTTCCATAAATTTCGCTTTGTTTAATTTGCTCATCAACTAGTTTAACAAAGTCATCAGAGAAGGTAACCTTAATAAATTTCCATATTTCAATATGTTTTGGTTCTTTAAATAAAGTCTTAAATGAAATCAGCATTGATGACCACTCATCTTCATCAAGCATACCAATCTTATGTTGATAATGTTGATTTTCTCTAGCGCGAAGCATGAGACTAAAGTATGTAAGATAATTAGCATCTTCTTCTTTTGTAAGCTCTTCATTATTTCTTAACTTAATCTTTGCATCGACTATAACTTTCTTCATCCCAGCAAGAGCTAACTTTTGGTGTGAGTCTGCAATGTTCTGCCTTGCATTAGCTCTAGCGACCTTATTTTGCTCTTTCAATTCAGTTACAAGAAAATACACGGTTACAAGAACAGTGAATGGCCCTAGTGTCTGCAAGATCAGTATAATTACATCAAAGTTCATAGAAAGTTTTTTAAAATTAGAACTAATTTAGACTATCAAGAAAGAAAGAAATCTTCAAATGTTTGGTAGGGATGGAGGGAGTCGAACCCCCACGCCTTGCGGCACTTGGTTCTAAGCCAAGCATGTCTACCAGTTCCATCACATCCCCGGGGTAGAAGAATTATATATTATCTTTCCTAGATTAATAGGATTGTTTTTGCAATTAGCTCTGGTTGATTTTCTTGTGAAAAATGACCTGCATCAATTATTTGATGGTGCATGTCTCTAGCGCCAGGGATCTTTTCTATGAAGAATTTTTCTCCACCTATGAAAGCCATGTCATGGATACCAAATAGTGTAATGGTAGGTTTATTAAAGTGTCTAAGCACTTGCCATGCCTCTTTGTTTTCTTGGACTTGTGGGTGCTCTTTAGTGATTGGAACTAGAGTAGGAAAAACTCTTGGTCCAGCCTTGTATGAATCATCAGGAAATGGTGCATTGTATGCTGCTATTTCAGCTTCACTAAGCCGCTTGAGACTACCTTGGTTTACTATTTTTCCACAATCAAAGTCCTCAACGTTCTGACTAAAGTCTAGCCACTGCATAAAACCTTCAGTTGCTCCTCTGCCAACAGGAAGACCGGAGTTTGATACCACTAGTCCTTCATATAATTCTGGATATTTGGCAAGTAATCTGAGACCAATGAGACCACCCCAGTCTTGCGCAAAAAAAATGATATTTTTAAGATCAAGTTTTTTTAGTAATGCTTCAACCCATAAAATATGATTTGCATAAGAATAATCTTCTCTTGATGCAGGTTTATCAGACTTTCCAAATCCAATTAGATCTGGAGCAATTACTCTTTTGCCATTTGAAACTAGGATTGGGATAATTTTTCTATATAGATAGGACCATGTTGGTTCGCCATGCATTAAGAGAACAACTTCTTCAGATTCAGAGTTCTCATCAAGATAATGCATCCTCAAAGTCTGATGATTATGCTCTATATCAATATAATTTGGTTCAAAAGAATAATCTTCTAGATTATTAAAACATTCATCTGGAGTTCTCAGAATTTTCATATCAACTTTTTAATAATTTTTCGCAACCTGACCCATCGAGTATCTCTAATACCTTTACTCTATCCACCTCAGAGAGACTTTCAAATTCTTCTCTTATCCACTTTAGGCACTTTGCTTGATATGGGAATGCTTTTTGACTCCAAGCAACACCATCTATTTCCGTTTCCCAAGTTTCATCTCCATTTTCTAAAGCTCCAGCATTTGCTATTAATGCTGGTGCATAAACTTTACCAACTTCTGTAAAAAGCTCTTTGAGGCTACTCGGAATAGATTCAATATCAAACCACTCTTTGTTCTCTAACTTCAAACCTGATAAATCCTCCATTGAGTTTATCCAAGCAACTGTTCTCTTAGAAATTTCATGAGCTATATTCCTAGATGTTGGATCGAATCCAATTAATTGCGTAAGTTGACCAAATATCGCGAAGTCTGAAGAGCTTGGTTTTTGTCCCAGAATGAATGGACTTTTAGCGAGATGTTTTTCCATAATTGCCAGAAAACGTTTATAACTTTCTTCAATAACTGGCGCTGTATTCTTGTTTGAGCCAACTACCCATAACCTTTCAATCTGTCTAGGTCCTATATAGTCACTAAATTGTTTCCAATGCTCATCTGGTAGACTTGCATTATGATTAAGTGGTAACAAAGAAGCCGCGTTTTCTGCATCCTCTTTAAAATGCCATCGGTAATGGAACATATATTTTGTAGCCCACTCATCTCCAAAATCTTCCAATAAAAAATTTAAAAAAGATAGGGCAGGATTCTTTGGAATTACACTCCTTTCGAAATACTCCTTTTCAAAGCGTCTTATAATTGGCGTAGAGTCAGTAACTGCCTCCATTTCTCCATCTTTATTTGGAAGAATAAATGTTGGTAGCAAGGCTGGTTTTGGTTTTTCAATGTTAAATTTTGTAAAAATCTCATCACTATCAAGAATAGTTCCTGGATCACCCCAAATAATTTCATAATTTATATGCCTGTATCTCAGCAAAGATATCATTTTTCTTGTATAAGGAGATGGAGGAGCCCCAATTAGAGTTATTCTATCTGACTCCATACCTCAAAGCACTCCCAAGAGGCTAAGAGCTATTAAAATGCTTATAAAAGTTAGAACAAGAAAAATATAGAATTCTTTCATTCTGTTGTTGTTGAAAGCATTGTAGGTCATGCCAGAGAGAATGATTGGAAGGACAACAATGAAAATACTGCCAGTTAAGATTATAAGCGGCACGAAAGCTAGTAAAGTTAGTGCCTGAAGAATATATCTATTCATTAATAACAACTTCATTATTTATAGAGTTTTGTATCTCTAGAAGAATCTGATTATTTTGTGTTCTATAAGCCTCAAGAGCCTGGACAGACTCTTCTATAAAAAGGATTTGTCTTTTTAGAGATCTAATTTCAATTTCTGATTGGCTGACAGTTCCTGATAAGTCAGGCTGATTCTCAATTAGCTGAGCAATATTATTTAACTCAGTGTTGATTATAGCTATGGCATCATCAATTTCTTTATCCGTTTTATTATATTTTTGGATAAGCTCATTTAAACTATTGGTAAGTTTTTCAATATTAACTTTATTTCTTTTATTGCTGAGATCCCAAAGCTTCCTAATCTCTTTATCCAAAAATTGTAATTCTGCACCAACCTCAATGAGAGAATCTGAATTTACCTCATCTAACATAAGTAGTTGATTTTCAATTTTAGATAACCTGTCATCTAGTGAAGCAGAGGTTGAATCAATTTTAGTGCTTGTTTGCTCAGATCTAAGCAGCAAGAAGAGAACTGCTCCTAGAATGGCAACAAATATTATGCCCAGCATCAAGCTACTATTTTTCTGCGGTTTAAAGTTAATACTATCTTCTCTGTTTACTTTCATAAGTTAATTTATATATTTTTTTAAAAGTAATATAATTTATTAGCTTTGTAAAAGTATATTTTAACTGAAAAAAAAATTATGAATCTAGATTTCTCAGATGACCAAAAACTTCTTAAAGAAGAAGCTAAAAAGTTTTTAACAAAAGAAGATGCTCTAAAAATAAATAGAGCAGTTATGGATAGTGATAAAACCTATGACCATGAGCTTTGGAATAAGATTGTAGGCCTGGGTTGGACTGGTATTAGAATACCAGAAGAGTATCAGGGATTAGGGCTTTCTCACTTAGAGTTATGCGTTATTGCTGAAGAGCTTGGGAGACAGGTTGCTCCAGTACCCTTTTCCTCCTCAGTATATTTGTTTACAGAGACCATGATTGAATTTGGTAGTGAAGAGCAAAAAAATTCAATCCTTCCAAAATTAGTTACCGGTGATGTGATTGGTACTCTTGCGATTGCAGAAACGAATTCAGCTCCTAGTAAAGATAATATTTCAGTTGCGCTCAAGGATGGAAAACTTTCTGGAACTAAGATTGCTGTTCCTGATGCAGAAGTAGCAACTCATGCAGTAGTCGTAGCAAAAAATGGTGATAATGTCTCTTTATGTGTTGTGGATCTAAATTCAGATGATGTTGATATTACTGAACAAAGGAATATCGATGAAAGTAGAGGTTATTATTCGGTTTCTTTTAATGGAGCTAACGCTGAAATCATTGGCGATGAAGAATCTGGTTGGTCAAACCTTGAAAAAATTATGGATCATGCAGCAGTTTTATTTTCCTTTGAGCAAATAGGTGGTGCTCAAGCAAGTCTTGATATGGCAAATAAATATGCAAAAGAAAGATATGCATTTGGAAGACCAATAGGATCATTCCAATCTATGAAACATAAATTAGCTGATATGTATGTAGCTTTAACTCTAGCTAAATCAAACTCTTTTTATGGAGCATGGGCTCTGTCTTCAAATGCAGCTGAACTTCCAACAGCTGCTGCGACAGCAAGAGTTTCTGCAACCAAAGCATTCCAGCTATGTTCTCAGGAAAATATCCAAACACATGGCGGTAACGGCTTTACGTGGGAATATGACTGTCATATGTTTTATAAAAGATCAAAAGTGCTTTCACTTAACTTGGGTTCGCTGCCCTCATGGCGCGAAAAACTTATTAAAAGCTTAGAACAAGCGAACACTAAACTATAGGAGAAGATATGGATTTTAATGATACCCCACAAGAAGCAGAATTTAGAGCTAAGTGCAGAGCTTGGTTAGAAGCCAATGCTGAGCTCAAAACTAAGAAAACTAATTCTGCTAAAAATATGAATATTGGAAATAAAAGTCTGCTAGAGGCAGCTGCTGAATGGCAGAAGAAGAAATATGATGCTGGTTGGGCAATGATCCATTGGCCAAAAGAATTTGGAGGAA
Source organism: uncultured SAR86 cluster bacterium (assembly GCA_902538705.1). Taxonomy (GTDB): domain Bacteria; phylum Pseudomonadota; class Gammaproteobacteria; order Magnimaribacterales; family D2472; genus CACNXK01. Next base: position 15,496 of record CACBGD010000016.1, read on the forward strand.
TCGGTGCTACACCTATTGAAAGAATAATCTGGGCTCAAGAAGAGTCAAAGTTTAATGTTCCTAAAGGTGTTTATGAAATTGGACTAGGTATGGCTGGTCCTGTAATGATGGAATATGCAACTGATGAACAAAAAGAAAGATACTTACCACCAATGGCTGAGGGCAAAGAAATATGGTGTCAGCTATTTTCAGAGCCGTCTGCTGGTTCTGATGTTGCAGGTCTAAGATCTAAGGCTGTTCAAGATGGAGAAAATTGGATTGTAAATGGTCAAAAAGTATGGACTTCAGGCGCACACTTCTCTGACTTCGGTATTTTAGTTGTTAGGCATGATCCAGGTTTAGAAAAACATAAAGGGCTCACCTTTTTCTTTGTTGACATGAAATCTCCAGGCATTGAAGTTAAGCCAATAAAACAACTTACAGGTGGCTCTAGTTTCAATGAAGTCTATTTTAATGATGTGGTTATACCTGACTCTCAAAGACTAGGTGAAATTGGTGATGGATGGAAAGTTGCTATTACTACTCTTATGAATGAAAGACTCGCAGTTGGTGATGCTGACGGAGTAGATGCTAATGAAGCTTTCGAACTAGCAAAAAAACACGACAAGGATGGAGAACAACTTATTGACAATAATGCTGTGAGAGAATCTATTGCTGATTGGTATTGTGAGGCATCAGGACTTAAAAATACAAAACTCAGAACAATGTCGGCTCTTTCTAGAGGGGATACTCCTGGACCTGAAGCTTCAATCACAAAAATTGTGAGTGCTAATAAGCTTCAAGCAATAGGCAACTTTGGGATGGATTCATCAGACATGTCAGGCATGTTGATGGATGAAAAGTCTGATTTTATAAAATTCCAAATGGCTTGGATGGGTGCAGCTGGCTTAAGAATAGCTGGTGGTACCGATGAAATTCTTAAAAATATTATTGCAGAGCGTGTTCTTGGTTTGCCTCAAGAAGCAAGGGCTGATAAAGGTCTTGCCTTTAAGGATATACCTAGCGGCTCTTAATCAGTAAATTTTGATAAATAAGTGAGAAAGGCAACTGAGTTGCCTTTTTTCATTTCCATTTCACCAGCGCCTAAAGTTTTTATAGGTCCCTTTAGTCCAGCTAACACCTCTTTGAAAGTTATTTCTTCACTTGAAACAATAAAATCGCAAACTTCCTCTTCAAAAAAAGATGAAATCTCCAATACTTGATTTCTAATAATGGTTTTAATTTGTTTCTTATCATCAAAAACAAAACATCCACTTGTTAACTCTCCATCAACTTTAGAAGGATTTAGCCTAACAGATAATATGCTGAAAAAGTTTTCTACAGGGATCTGATAAAGTGTATCGCTATTAGATAACCCAATTGCTGGATCTCTACCTTCCATAAACTCTTTTGCAGAAGAAAGAAAGTAATTCCTCTTTGGAGGATTAGTTTCATAAATACCAATTTGCATGACTGACTGATTTCTAATCTTCATTACTTCTTCAACCCTGAAGTCTAAGCTTATTAACATATTTGAAAGTTCTAAAACCCATTGATGCTCGCTTGCATCACTTGCTCTAATCAGCTCAGAAAATAAATTTTCATTACCTCCTGCTAAATCAGAAATCCTTTGAGATTTCTCGTTTATATTTAAAGGGTCTAAGTCAGCTAAATCTCCACTAAACCAACCTAGATATCCATTAAAGATACTTCTAACTGAATATCGAACAGTTCCATAAAATTCAGCTAAGTAAGGCGATTCTTTGAGATTCTTCGGTAGATCAAGCTCCTCAACAATCTGATCTGGGGTAAGTCCTTTGTTCATTAATCTAATCGTTTGATCGTGAACATACTGCATGCCATCCCTGTAAATGATGAGTGCATTTGATATCTCCTCACCTACAACAGGCATTGTATGGCTTGGGAAAAGATATTGCGGATCCAGTGATCTCATTTTATCAATACTATTCACCCAGCCTATGACATCACGGTGCGAGGTACCTCTGATAGTATAAAGATTTGGGAATGTCGTATAAAAATTATCGCCTGGCATAAGCGCAGATAATTCTGGAAACCATACAAATAATTGATCATCAGTTTCACCTGGAGCATGAAAAAGCTCAACTTTGTGTCCTGCTATTTCAAGTTTAAGCTCTTTTTCAAAAGTCATTGTTGGAGCAATATATCCAGGCGAATTTCTTCCAGCACTTAAGTAGGGCCCTAAACCTACATTAATAAGCTCATCATCATCAAGATTTGTGCCAAACATCTTGCCACTTCTAAGGGTAATGATTGGATTTATTATTCCAAGAATCTTTTCAACTTTCTCTGCTGTTGTTGAATGGGCAATCACTAAAGGTTTTTCTTCTTGTGCATTATAAAATTCAGAGGCACCAAAAACATGATCTCCATGGTTATGTGTATAGATAATTGCCTTGATGGGATTTTGATTAATCTTTTGGAATTCACTTAAAACTTCTTTAGCTTGAGAGACATCATCAGTTGTATCAATGATAATATTACCTCCCTCTCCCTCTACCATTATTGAGTTAGCAATACCAAAGCCAATCGCGACATGAATTCCATTATCATAAGAATATATGCCCTTAATAAATTGATTTGAATGCTCCTCTAGTTTTTCTAGCTTACTAACTTTAGGAATATCAAAATCTTCTGAATTTGAACAACTTACTAAAAAAATGAATAAAATAGGTATTATTAAGAAATTTCTCATTAAGAGCCTCAACATAATTCTAACTTGAAAGTGAACGATCATCCATTAAAAGTAGAACATCACAAAATAGCCTCAGATGGAGGATCAATTGCTTGCAAAGATTATGAAGATAGGTATTTTCAAGATGATG
>CACBGD010000017.1 GCA_902538705.1 uncultured SAR86 cluster bacterium
AGCTGCATCATCCACCGCAGATGGAGAGTCATCATTTAAAAAATGTTTTTCCCATGACTCAAGGAGTTGGACCTTAGTGTTAGAAATATCGAGCTCTAAACCATGTTCTTTTGCAGTAGCAACAATATCAGCTTTTTTCATAGCTTTTATTGCTGAAGCAGATGGTAATTCAACAGATGGTTTTTCTTCTACTTCGGTCCTAGAGGAACCTGTAAGTCCTCCAAATATTCTGGAAAAGAAGCCTTTCTTCTCTGTTTTTTTATCATCACTCATAATTAGCTCTAAAAAGGCCTATAGGATACGCTTAGATAACAAATTATCCAAGAGTTTTTTTTGTTTTTTTGTTAATTTTACACTATCTAAGAGATCTGGTCTTCTTTCAATAGTTCGTTGTAAAGAAGATAAAATCTTCCAATCATTAATTTTCTCATGATCACCTGATAATAAAATTTCTGGTACATTCTTCTCTTCAAATTTCTGAGGTCTGGTATATACAGGTCCTTTTAGAAGATTATTTTCAAATGAATCATTTTTAAAAGATTCCTGGTTACCAAGAACATCTGGAATCTTTCTGGATAGTGCATCTATTAAGGCTAATGCCGGTATCTCTCCACCACTAAGGACAAAGTCCCCAATAGAAAACTCTTGATCAACATAATTTTCAATAAATCTTTCATCAATGCCCTCATATCTTCCACAAATGATAGTAATTGATTTTTCGTCGAGTAAGTCATCAATATGAGAATTAGATAAATGCTCTCCCTGAGGACTCATCAAAATAACCTTTCCCTTATTTTTTATTGATTTTATTGCCAATGCTAAAGGCTCTGCCATCATAACCATTCCCTCGCCTCCACCATAAGGAGCATCATCGACATTTTTACTAGTATTCTTAGAAAAATTTCTAGGGTTTAAACCATTTATAGAAATTAAATCTTTTTCAATAGCCTTTCCAATAACTCCAAATTCTAATAATTTTATAATTTCAGGAAAAATTGTTACTAAATTAAAGTTCATCTTTATCCCAGTCAACAATCAAAGAACCCCTAACTAAATCAACCTTCTTAATAAATATATCTTTTACATAAGGAATTAGTAGCTGAGAAGTTTTACTTTTTATTACCAAAGTATCATTTGCACCATAATTCCTTATTTCAGTAACAATACCAATAAACTCATTATTTTCGTTATAGACCTCCAGCTGAAGAAGATCTTTCCAATAATATTCACCATCCTCAGGTTTAAGATATTCATTTAAAGTATAAATCTCAGAGTTTGTAAGTTTTTTAATTTCTTCAACAGTCTCAATTCCAGAAATATTAATAATATTTTTGCTCGAATTAATGTGTTTTGATTTGATACTAAACTCTAAAATCTTTTTTTTCTGAATTAGAAAAAAACGTTTGTAAGTAAAAAAGTTTTCTTCGGGATCGCAATAGGAATTTAAAAAGAATGAGCCCTTAAGACCATGACTTTTTCCAATAGAACCGATTACTACTAAATCAGAGCTAGTAATATCGTTAGGACTTTTCATCCTCATCTTCGGAATCAGAGGATTCTTCAGGATTATCTTTGGGAGCTTCCTCTGCAGGTGCTTCTTCTTCAGCTGGTGCTTCTTCCTCTGCAGGTGCTTCTTCTTCAGCTGGTGCTTCTTCTTCAGCTGGTGCTTCTTCTTCAGCTGGTGCTTCTTCATCTGCAGGTGCTTCTTCCTCTGCAGGTGCTTCTTTCTCTGCAGGTGCTTCCTCTTCAGATGCAGCTTCTTCAGGTGCAGCTTCTTCTGCTGGTGCTTCTTCTTCAGCTGGTGCTTCTTCTTCAGCTGGTGCAGCTTCCTCTGCAGGTGCTTCCTCTTCAGATGCAGCTTCTTCAGGTGCAGCTTCTTCTGCTTGTTTTTTAATTTCTTCTTGCTTTGCAGCTAATGCAGCAGCTTTTTTTGCGTCAGCTTTATCTTTTTTTGCTGCTTTTCTTGCATCAAGCTCTTCTGCTGATAATTTTGAATCCTTAATTAACCTTTTAACTCTATCACTAACCTGTGCACCTTTTGAGACCCACTCATCAATTTTTTCAATATCTATTCGTAATGTTTCTTCTTGCCCTTTAGCTGATGGATTATAAAATCCAAGTCTTTCAATAAAAGCACCATCTCTTGCATTTCTCGAATCTGCAACTGTAATAAAGTAGTAAGGGTTTTTTTTAGCCCCACTCCTAGAAAGTCTAATAACTACCATAATTCCTTTAAGTTAAATTTTGTTGGAGTATTTTAGGTTAACCTTGATGATTTTGGTAGTAAAAAAGTATAATTTCTTTAAATGATAGAACCATTCCCACTTGCTCTACTTTTGAGTGTTTTAATCTTCGTAGGCTTTAGATTCATAATAAGATTAAAATCTTCAACATTAATTTCTGCAACATTATCAATAGTAGCCTTTTCTTTTTTATTACCTGACGTTGCAGGTTCAAATGATGTCTATTATTCGAAGCTAATTACCAATGAAAATTTTAATAAGCTTGATGCTCTTAGATTGCATGTATTTTTCACGAGCTTAGCAATTTTGGTTTTAATAATGTCATTTTTAGAAATAATCTTGTTAACTAGAAAAATAAGGTTAACTAAGTCTCTTAACACTTCTAAGAATGATAATATTCCCATTGAAACAAGATATAAAACAGTCTTTTGGCTCATTGGTCTAAGTCTGGTCTTGCTTTCTGTAGGTTTAGCCTCTGGATTCTTGCTAGATCTTAATAATGTTGATTACTTAATTGTAAAGATTGTATTCACAATCTTGGCATGGATTACTTATATGACGACTTTTATAAGGATGAGTTATTTTAATCTGCAAACAAAATTCATTGTTCGCTACAGTTTTCTATCAATTATCTTTATAATGATCGCCTTTTTTGTGAATATATAGTTTTTAATGTCTGAAGAACCATCCTTATTAGTTTTAATTTTATCTATAGTATTTTTACTACTTTTGTCAGCCTTTTTTTCAGGTTCTGAAACTGGGATGATGGCATCAAACAAAATTAAGCTAAGAAATAAAGCGAAGTCTGGTCAAAAAAACTCTAAAAGGGCCTTAGAACTTCTAGCAAAACCTGATAACTTGTTGTCGGTAATCCTTGTAGGAAATAATTTTGCAAACATTCTTGCCTCTGCATTGGTTACCATTCTAATGATTAACTTTTTTGATAGTAGAGTTCTTCTTGGATCAATTGTTCTCACTATTATTATCTTAATCTTTTCAGAAATAACACCTAAAACAACTGCTTCTGCTTATCCAGAAAGCTTCGCATCTAAATCATCTTGGGTGCTATCAAGGCTAAGCCTTATTTTTAAGCCTATTGTTTTTTTTACAAATCAAGTAAGTTCTAGATTATTAAACTTATTAAAAGTTGATATAAAAAAATCAACAGAATCCGATAACTTAAATACTGATGAATTGAAAATTCTTTTAGATGATTCAAATAGTTTGATCCCAACTGATTACAGAAAAATGCTTAGTGCAGTTCTTGGGATGGATAATCTTATTGTAGAAGATATTATGACTCCCCTTGCAGAAATTGAAGGAATTAATATTAATGATGATTTAAAAAAAATAAAAAGTAGTATAAAAAATTCGCCTTATTCAACACTTCCTGTTTATGATCAAAATATTTCAGATTGCATTGGTATGCTTGATCTGAAGGATTCATCAGACTTTTTGAGTGCTTTTGAGTCCAAAAAGTCACTTGACTCTTCGCTATCTGAACCATATTTTGCATCTTTAACAACAAACCTCACCAAGCAACTTCATGCATTTCAAGATACAGATAATAATATTGCTTTAGTTGTAGATGAGTATGGTGAAATAGAGGGATTAATTAGTGTAGAGGATATTTTCATAGAAATAGTTGGGAAATTTGGAAGTGATATTGTTGAGCAAAAGAAAGAGTTTTCCCTTCAGCCAGATGGCTCAGTAATTACGGATGGTAACTCTAAGATCAGAGACTTAAATGGTTTTATGAATTGGTCAATAGACGATGGAAATGCAAAAACTATAAATGGCTTAATTTTAAAAACAATAGATGAAATACCTATTGCTAATTTATGTTTCACAAATGAATCTTATAGATTTGAGATCCTTAAGATAAAAAATAATTCAATTTCTTCTGTAAAAATCCAAAGAATTTAAATTTAAAGTAAATCTGTAATTAGCTTCAATGCAACTGCAAGCACAAATGATGATGTGATGACACCCCTTACCGAGGCAATCATAGGTAACATTTTTCCCCAAATTGCATTGGCTTCAATTGCAAAAATAATGCCTAAGCCTATATAGAGACTGAGGCTGCTCCATTCAGGATGCACTAATATATTTGTTGGAACCTGCCCGTGAGCTGAATAAACCATATACATAAGCATCGGAACACTAAATAATGTATTAGTTCTTGATGCCAAAGCCGCTTTAGCACCTGCAGCAGCTGCATCCCCTTCTTTCATTCCTAAGACAATTTTCTGATTTCTCCAAATAATGCCCCAAACATTTAACATCATGAGTGTACCCATTACTAAACCTAATATAATTTCAGTTCCAATTCTTGCGGTTATCTGATGAATGAGAATCACTCCTGTAAGGAAAGTAAATAATGCTGCCCATCTAAACCACCAAAGAGCATTAGGTGCTAGCTTTTCGAAAACATCTGCTTTTGCATCTGGAGTAGCCACTTTAACATACTCCCCTTGAACAAAATTAAAATAGTAAAGAAGTCCTATCCAAGCAATTCCAAACAAAATATGAAAAGCTCTAAAAAAAGATTGATCTGCCAATATATCCATAATACTCCCTATATGAAATCTTAATTAAATATAATATCAAAACTATTTGAAGTAAAGGGAATAAAAAAGCGGGGATAAACCCCGCTTATAAGTCTTAGAAATTAATTTTTAATTACATCATTCCTGGCATGCCACCCATTCCGCCCATATCAGGCATTGCAGGAGCAGCTCCTTCATCTTTTGGAATATCAGTGACCATAGCCTCAGTTGTAATCATCATACCTGCTACGGAACCAGCTGCTTGAAGTGCAGTTCTGGTAACTTTTGCAGGGTCAAGGATACCCATTTCAATCATATCGCCATATTCACCAGTAGCGGCATTAAAGCCATGCGAGCCTTTACCGTCTCTGACTGCTGCAACTACAACTGATGACTCTTCACCAGCATTTGATGCTATTTGTCTTAATGGAGCTTCTAATGCTCTCTTCGCTATGCTTATGCCTACATTTTGATCTTCATTATCGCCTGTAAGCTTTTCAAGAGATTCAAGAGCTCTGATTAAAGCAGCTCCACCACCTGGAACAACGCCCTCCTCAACTGCTGCTCTAGTAGAATGTAATGCATCTTCTACTCGAGCTTTTTTCTCTTTCATTTCTACTTCAGATCCTGCACCAACCTTAATTACGGCAACACCACCGGCTAATTTAGCAACTCTTTCCTGAAGCTTCTCTCTATCATAATCTGATGAAGTATCTTCAATTTGTACTCTAATCTGATTTACTCTTGCTTCAATAGCTGCCTGATCACCAGAACCATCAATAATTGTTGTATTGTCTTTGTTCAAAACAACTTTTTTTGCAGTTCCTAAATCTTCAATAGTTGCTCCCTCAAGAGATAAACCTACCTCTTCAGAAATAACAGTTCCGCCTGTAAGGATTGCTATATCTTCGAGCATAGCTTTTCTTCTATCCCCAAAACCTGGAGCTTTACAAGCTGCAGCCTTAACAATGCCTCTTAGATTATTAACTACCAGAGTTGCCAATGCTTCACCTTCAATATCTTCTGCAATAATTAACAATGGCTTGCCTGCTTTAGCAACAGACTCTAGTAATGGAAGCATGTCTCTAATGTTTGAAACCTTCTTATCATGAAGAAGTATTAGTGGATCATCTAGTTCAGTAGTCATATTATCTTGATTAGTAACAAAATATGGTGATAGATAGCCTCTATCGAACTGCATACCTTCAACAACATCAAGCTCATTATCGATGCCGCTTCCTTCTTCGACAGTAATAACACCTTCTTTACCAACTTTGCCCATTGCTTCCGCAATTATCTCTCCAACAGCAATATCACCATTAGCAGATATTGTACCTACCTGAGCAATAGCTGTATCATCCGCGCATGGAACGCTTAGTGACTTAACAAACTCAACTGCTGTTGAGACCGCTTTATCAATGCCTCTTTTGAGATCCATTGGATTCATACCTGCTGCAACTGATTTATTACCTTCATTGACAATAGATTGTGCAAGAACGGTTGCTGTAGTAGTTCCATCTCCAGCCTCATCAGAAGTTTGCGAAGCAACTTCTTTAAGCATCTGGGCTCCCATATTTTCAAACTTATTTTCAAGCTCAATTTCTTTTGCAACTGATACACCATCTTTGGTAACAGTTGGCGCTCCAAACGATTTATCTAGAACGACATTTCTTCCTTTTGGCCCAAGAGTAACTTTCACCGCATTAGCAAGTGTATTTACTCCATCAAGCATTTGAGATCTTGCTGAATCTCCAAATTTCACGTCTTTTGCTGACATATTATTTCTCCCTATAGATAAATTAACTTACGACGCCAAAAATATCTGACTCACTTAGAATTAGATACTCATCGCCATCTATTTTGATTTCATTTCCGCCATATTGACCAAAAATTACTGTATCGCCAACAGCAACTCCAACTGGTGAAACATCACCATTCTCGGACTTTTTACCAGGTCCAACAGCAACAACCTCGCCTTGAGATGGTTTTTCTGTTGCACTACCAGGCAAAACTATACCTCCGGCAGACTTTTCTTCTTCTTCGGTTCTTTTAACAAGAACTTTATCGTGTAAAGGTGTAAATTTCATTATTAATTTCCTCTAAAAAAAATGCAATTATATTCCTATTCAGGTAAATATGGTTAAAAAGTTTTAATTCAATAGGATTTTTTAAGTTTTTTGGAGTGAATAATAAATTACTCTTGCAAGAATAATTCCTAGTAAATTGGCTAACAAGTCAGCCCCTTCAAAATATCTGTAGGGGTGAAAATAATGAATAATCTCAATCGTTAAACCAAAAGAAAAGATTATGGCCATAAAGCTAAAATATTTAATTTTAAGATTACAAAACATCCCAAGTAAAGAAATATAAAAGAAAATAACTGCATGCGATATTTTATCTCCCAAGAAAGATAGAGCATTAAGATATTTTAGCTCTGAAGCGGGAACTAAGCTTAAACAAAATATTAAGATTAGTGAAATAAAGAAAATGCCTCTTAGCGCTAGGATCATCTCTGAATTAAGCTTTTATTTAATAGTATTAAGATAATTGCAGGCATAGCCAGCATTGAAGTAAAAATAAAAAATAACATCCAGCCGTATTCTGCCCCCGATATAGATTGGAAATAATCTGCAAGTATTCCTGAAAAACCACTAAAAACTTTACCTGGAAGCATCATGAAGGAAGTTAATAGAGCATATTGAGTTGCTGTAAACTGTTTCGAAACCAAGCTTGTTAAAAAAGCTATATTAATAGTCCCAACGATTCCTGCCGAAAAGCTATCAGTAAAAACAATTACTGAAAGAAGATTTAAATTTGGCTCAGATATAGCGACAATTGAAAAAAGTACGTTTGAAAACATCACAGCAAATGCTCCAAAAAGTAACGATCTGTAAAGACCAGCTTTCTTAATAAGCATTCCTCCTAAAAAGAGACCAATAATTGATGCTATCAATGCTACAATTTTTACGATAGATCCAATTTCAGTTAATGAGAATCCCATATCTATATAGAATGGATTTGCCATTGGTCCCATTACAATATCGGTAAGCCTATATGTTGCAACGATTAATAATAAAATAGATGCAGCGAATAAATTAAATCTTTTTATGAAATCCTTAACTGGTTCATAAAAATTTTCAAGAAAAGTAAGCTCTTTTTTTTGATGATTGTTTCTCTCAGGAGTAATTACTAAGGCAACTAATCCTATTAGCATTAGAGCAGCCATCATAAAATATGCACTTCCCCATGAATAATTTTCAGCATAAATTAAAGCAAATGATGTTGCAGTTAAGATAGCTCCCCGATACCCAAATTGATAATAAGCTGCTAGGTTCCCTTGCTCTTCAATTCCTGCAAGCTCTATCCTAAATGCATCAATTGCAATATCTTGAAATGAGCCTGCCAGAGCAATCAAAATAGCGAATATTGCTAAATATGTAATATCTATTAATGGATCTGCATTTGAAAGACAAATTAGAAAAATAACTATGAAAATCTGCATCAAAATTATCCAACTCTTTCTACTTCCAAAATATTTAAGGAACGGTATTGAGTATCTATCTACTAGAGGTGACCAAAGGAACTTCAAAGAGTAAGTCAAACTTATCCATGCAAAAAATCCAATAATTGTAAGATCAATGCCCACATCTCTGAGCCAAATAGAAAGAGTTGAAAATATCAACATATAAGGTAGGCCTGATGTGAATCCAAGACCAGCCATTGTTAGGTTTTTATTCATAATCTTTCAAGATAATAGTTCCACTCAAAATATTTACCAGGATCTTCCTTTCTTCCCGGAGAAATATCACTATGCCCAACTATATTGTCCTTATTTAAGTCTTTATAAGTATTTATGAGTGCCTTGGATACCTCTAGCAACGATTTATATTGATGATTTGTATATTTTTCGGTGTGATAACCCTCAAGCTCAATGCCTATAGAAAACTCATTACAATTTTCTTCATTCATGTAAGAAGATAATCCTGCATGCCAAGCTTTTTTATTGAAAGGTACAAATTGAATAATTTCACCAGTTCTTTTTATTAGGATATGGCTAGATACTTTTAAATCTTTTATTTCTCTAAAGTATTCGTTGTCATCAGTATTTAATTTGTTGCAAAAAAAATCTTCAATATAGCTATTACCATAGATTTTTGGTGGCAGACTTATGCAGTGTATTACTATTAATCTTATATCACACTCATCTGTCCTATCGGAATAATTAGATGTTTCGACTAACTTTGTATTGTCTAAAATATGATTTGATATGAGCATTAACTTGCTCTTAATTCTGGTGGCAGTTTAAAAGAAATACTCTCCTTAACTCCACTCCTCTCATCAATCTCGGCATCTAAAAAAATACTTAGATTTGAGATTATTTCTTGAACTTTTGATTCTGGTGCAGATGCTCCAGCGGTTAGTCCAATATTTTTACAGTCTTTTAATTCATCCAAGTCGAGATCACTGAATTCATCTATTAAGACAGAATTAACTCCACACTTATTAGCAAGTTCTTTTAAGCGATTTGAATTCGAGCTTGCTTTTGAGCCAACAACAATAATGAAATCTGTCTCAAGAGCTAGTTGCTTGACAGCATCTTGTCTGTTTTGGGTTGCATAACAAATATCATCTTTTTTTGGAGCCGTTATATTCGGGAACTTTCTAGTTAACTCATTAATGATATCTTTTGTTTCATCAACACTGAGTGTAGTTTGCGTAACATATGCGAGATTCTCTGGTTGGCTCACAGAAACTTGCATAGCTTCTTCTAAATCCTGAACTAAATATATTTTTCCATCTTTACTAAAGTATCTTCCCATTGTGCCCTCAACCTCTGGATGACCTTCATGACCGATTAATATAATGTCCCTATTTGCTCTTCCATGCCGCATAACCTCCATATGAACTTTTGTCACAAGCGGACAAGTTGCATCAAAAAACTGGAGATTTCTAGCTTTAACAGATTCTTCAATCTTGCTTGAGACCCCATGAGCACTGAAAATAATAATTGAATCATCGGGAACATCTGAAATTTCTTCAATAAATATAGCGCCTCTTTTCTTTAAATCACTTACTACAGCTTCATTGTGAACAACTTCATGCTTTACATAAATAGGACTCCCAAACATATCAAGAGCTCTATTCACTATTTCAATAGCTCTATCTACACCTGCACAAAAACCTCTAGGATTTGCAAGTGACAGCTTAGTTTTATGATTCATTTTTGGATTTTAACAAAATAAGTTCGCTAAATATAAAAATTATTGCACCAACAGTAATGTATGCATCTGCAAAATTAAAAATAAAAAGTGAAAAATCGAATGGTTTTAAGTGGAGGAAGTCCGTTACGATCCCATCAGACAACCTATCTATAAAATTTCCTAAAGCGCCACTAACAATTAATAAGAGTGCTTTTTTCTTCAGATTATCTTTTTCATCTAAAAAAATCTTAAAAAAATAAAATGTTATAAAAAAAATAAGTATTAACAAGATATATCTAGAAACAAAATTATTTAGGTCTAAAAAACTAAAAGCAATACCGGAATTAAAAACTATTAAGAAATCAATTAATGGAAGAAAATCATTTTGCTGAAGAGTTTGAATATTATTTAAAGCAATTATTTTTGATGCATAATCAATGAAAATAAGAAAGAATAAGGCGACTAAATATCTTTTAGACAAATTTTCTAATTTCACCATCGCCATAAACATTTGTATAACATCTTGAACAAATCTCAGGATCTTCAGCATATAATCCTACTGAACTACATTTATTCCAACATCTTATACATTTTTTTTGATCGAAATTAGTAACTTCTATGTCTAATCCAGAACTTGATGATTCGGCTATTTCTACTTCTGAAGAAATAAAAACGAATTTCAACTCATCTTCTATCTTTTGAAGAGCTTTAAAGGTTTTTTTGTCACATGAAATACTAATTTTTGAATCAAGTGAGCCTTTAATAACTGAATCAGCTCTTGCTTTTTCAATGCTTTGATTAACAGCGTCTTTAACATCAAAAATCTTTTTCCAATCCTCGTCGGATATTGAGCTTTCTATTTCACTTAAAAGCTTCTGTGAAGCCATAAATATTGAAACTGATTGTTTTTTAAAGAGCTCATGTGATTGCCAAATTTCCTCGGCAGTAAATACTAGAATTGGTGATATAAGTCTGATTAAAATCTCAGCAACTTCAAAAAGTGCAAACTGAGCAGACCTTCTTGCATAGGAGTTACTTTTTGTTACATACATTCTATCCTTGATTATGTCGAGATAAACTCCTCCGAGCTCATGAACACAAAAGTTATGAATTTTTTGAATGACATGATGATAAGCATAGTTATCATTTAACTTTTGAACTTCTTCATGAAGTTTTATTGCTTCGCTAATTATCCATTTATCTATTTCGACTAAATCATTTTTATTAACATTACTTGATTTTTCGTCAAAGTCATTAAGATTACCCATAATAAATCTAAAAGTATTTCTTATTCTTCTATATTGATCTGATACTTGCTTCAAGATTTCGTCAGTGGCTACCATTTCACTTCTGAAGTCGGTAGATGCCACCCATAGTCTTAAGATATCTGCACCCAAGTTATTGCAGACCTTTTGAGGAGACACAACATTACCCAATGATTTGGATTGTTTCCTACCATTCTCATCAACAACAAATCCATGGGTAAGGACGGCTTTATAAGGAGCTTTTCCATTGATAGCAATCCCAGTTAATAGAGATGATTGAAACCATCCTCTATGTTGATCAGATCCTTCTAAATATAGGTCAGCAATTAGATCTTTTCCGTAAAGCTTATCCAAAACGCAGAAGTGTGTTGATCCTGAATCAAACCAAACATCCAAAGTGTCCGTTGCTTTTACATAATCATCGTGATCAGCAACTAAATCCTTAATATCAACATTATCCCATGCTTCTATTCCATTCTCTTCAATAAGGTCTGCAATCTCATTAAAAAGAAGATTTTGTTGTGGGTGAATCTCTCCGGTATTTTTGTTGATAAGAAGTGGTATTGGAACGCCCCAACTTCTTTGCCTAGATATACACCAATCAGGTCTTCCTTCAAGCATAGACTTAATTCTTTCATACCCCCAAGATGGTTCCCACTTCACATCTTTGATAGCTTGTATTGATCCCTCTAAAAGACCGGACTTATCCATTGAAATAAACCATTGAGGTGTTGAAGCAAAAATTAGAGGAGTTTTATGTCGCCAACAATATGGATAAGAATGATGAAAATCTTCTTCATAGATTAAAGTTCCAGACTCTTTAAGGATATCTATAACTATCTGATCAGCTTTTATTGCGGGTAAGCCAGCTAAATCTTTGTATTCTTGATTAAAAAAACCATTGCCATCAAGAGCATGAATTGTATCAATCTTATATTCTTTGCAAATGTTATGATCATCTACGCCATGAGCTGGCGCGGTGTGAACACAGCCTGTTCCTGTCTCGGTAGTTACATGGTCTCCTTGAATTAAAATAGAATCTCTTTCTAAATATGGATGCTCTAATACAATATCTTTTATCAAATACCCATCGACTTCGGATATCTTTTCTAAATCGATCTTCCAACGTTCTGAGCATTGGTCAATTAAATCTGTTGCCAGGACTATGTTCCCAAATTTTGAATTACATAAGGTATATTTTAATTCTGGACCAATTGAGACTGCAGCATTTGCCGGAATTGTCCAAGGTGTAGTAGTCCAAATTATAAAACTACAACTATCTATTTCTTTTGAAAATGCTTTACTTAGGGTAGTCAAGCACTCTTTCTTAACTTTGAAAGCTACATCAATTGATTTAGAAACTTTATCCTCATATTCAACTTCAGCCTCTGCCAGAGCCGATTTGCAGTCATAACAAAAATGAACAGGTTTCTCTCCTTTTTGAAGATGGCCATTAGTAACTATTCGACCTAACGATCTAACAGTATCTGCTTCAAATGTTGAATCAAGAGACTTATAAGAATTTTCCCAATCTCCTAAAACGCCAAGCCGAATAAAATCATTTTTTTGATTTTCAATCTGAGAAAGTGCATATTCTCTACAAGCACTAATAAATTTTGATTTATCTTTAACAGTTTCACTATTCCTTCCATACTTCTTTTCCACATTAAGCTCTATTGGCAGTCCATGGCAATCCCATCCAGGAACATAAGGCGCATCAAAACCCTCCAAAGTCTTAGTCTTGATTACAATATCTTTAAGTATTTTATTTACTGAGTGGCCAAGATGTATGTCGCCATTTGCATATGGAGGACCATCGTGGAGGATAAATTTATCTTTTTTGGCATTTTCTTTTCTAATTAAATTATAAAGATTAATTGAATCCCAAAAAGATAGAATCTCGGGCTCCTTTTTTGGTAATCCTGCTTTCATAGGTAGATCTGTTTTAGGCAGGTTTAGGGTATCTTTATAGTCTTTTTCCATTTCTTTAATTTAAGATTTTCTTTGCCTCTTCAATATCTTTTTTAATCTGAGATTTCAAAAGATCAATACTATCAAATTTTACTTCATCCCTTATTTTTTCAATGAATTGTACAGTAATACGCCTTCCATAAATATCTTTTTCAAAATCAAAAATATGTGTTTCTAGAACAGGTCTTTTCCCTCCCACTGTCGGGCGTATACCCATATTTGCAATTCCTAAATATATTGTATTATTAACCATGCATTTAACAGCATAAACACCAGAAATAGGTAGTTTCTGTTTAGGGATCCAAATATTTGCAGTTGGCACTCCAATCTCTCTTCCAAGCTGACTTCCATAAACCACTTTACCAGAGTAGCTGTAATGCCAATCAAGCATAGCATTAGCAGTTTTAAAATTATTAGAAATCAAAGCTTGCCTGATTCTGGTGCTGCTAACCCTTTGGTCATCAACTTTAATAGTATCTGTTTTATCTATTTTTATTCCCATTGATGCACCCCAGCCCTTGAGATATTGATGATCACCTTTTCTATCCTTTCCAAATTTAAAATCATCACCAATTGTGAGAGATTTAATTTGAAGTTCTTCCAATATTTCTCCTGTAAATTGCTCCGGTGTCATTGATTTAAGAGATTCATCAAATTTTAATAACATGCAAAAATCTATTCCATTCTCAGAAATAAGCCTTAACTTTTCTCTCCAAGGTATTATCCTTGGCGGAGGTGAAGAATTATTAATTTTTGAAAAATACTCTGCAGCATGAGGCTCCGTAAATATAACCAATGAAGAAAGGTTTTTTTCTTTAGCATTTTTCTTAACTTTCTCGAGAATTGCTTTATGACCAAGATGCATCCCATCAAAGTTTCCAATTGTTGCGCTTAAAGAAATCTCAGGAAATCTTTTCTTGAAAAGCTTTATATTGTTTTGACCTCTTATTAGATACATATTTATTAATAAAAATCTTTGTTTGAGACTCTAAAAACCCATTTAGAAATAAAAAAATAGAATAGACTGCTAAGTATAACAATAACTATAATAAGAGAAATCCTTACTAATCCTGAGTATTCGTAAAACTCTGACATCCATTCAGTATCAATTCCTATGAAATAATTAAACGCAAAAAGCAAAATTATTGAGGAAAAAATTGCTGCTAAATTAGTTTTATGAAAAATAATACTCAAACTTAGAAGGTTTTGTTTCATTAAAACAAAAAATAATATGCATGAGCTTGCTAGAACAGCAAGCGAGCTTCCAATAGCTAGTCCAGCATGACCATACCCGAGTTTAAAGGCAAAAATATAGTTTAGAATTGCATTGAGAATTAAACTACATAATGCAACATAAAATGGTGTCTTTGTGTCCTGTCTAGAAAAAAATGCGGGTGTTAATACTTTCATTAACATAAAAAATGGTAACCCATAACAAAAGAATACAAGGCTATAAGATGATTTAATAACATCAAACTCAGTAAATTCACCTCTATAAAACAAGGAAGCAATAATTGGCTCAGCGAAATATATTAAGCCAATGAGAGAAGGTACAGCTATAAAAATTACCAATCTTAAACTGTTATCTAAGGAGGCCTTAAACTGACTATTATCTCCATTAACTACTGAACGTGACAATGAAGGCAAAAGAACAGTTCCTATAGCAATAGCAAATATTCCCAATGGAAATTGTATCAACCTATCAGATATATATAGCCAAGTTGGACTGCCTGTCTCAAGCAACGAAGCAAATATCGTATCTATCAATAAGTTTATCTGTGTAATACCTCCAGCTAAAACTGCTGGAACTACTAATTTAAAGAATCTTGGGATATCTGCATTATTAAAGTTAATTTTAGGAACTGGCAGTCTATCTATAGCTTTTAAAGGAGCAAATTGAATAATAAGCTGCAGGACACCAGCAAGGAAGACACCCCACGAAAGAGAGATTAAAGGTGTATTCATTCTTGGGGCAATAAGTATTGCAAAAATTATTAAAGTTAAGTTAAAAATAATTGGTGTAGCTGCAGGCAATGAAAATCTTGAATGAGTATTTTGAATTCCCGCTGCAAATGCAACCAAAGATATTAGCGCTAAATATGGAAACATAATCCTTAATACATTTACAGCAAGGACTTGCTTATCAGAATCGAAAAAAAACCCAGGAGCAAAGATAAAAATTACAAAGGGGGCAAATAATAGACAAATAATAGTAAAAGCAAATAAAGTGGAAATTAAAATCCCAGCCAAGCTGTCTATGAAGTCTCTAACCTTTTCTGGATCTTTTGTTTTTTCTATATCAGATAGGATTGGAACAAAAGCTTGATTAAATGCACCCTCTGCAAAGAATCTTCTAAATAGGTTAGGTATTCTTAGTACAACAATAAATATGTCATGATACAGAGATGCACCAAAAAGATTTGTTGTAGATATATCTCTAAGTAAACCAAAGATCCTAGAAGAAAAGGTCCAGAAACTTACTTTTATTGAGCTTAAAAAATTTTGTTCTGAAGGCTCTTTATTGGCGCTCATTAAAATCTAAAGAAAGAGAATTTATACAATATCTTAAAAATGTTGGCGGTGGTCCATCATCAAAAACATGCCCCAAATGTGAGTCACAATCAGAACATCTTACTTCTGTTCTTATCATTCCATGAGAAGAATCTTTATATTCTGTGATGCATGCTTCATCAATTGGCTGAAAAAAACTTGGCCATCCACAACCCGAATTGTACTTTGTTGAAGAATAAAAAAGCTCTTTTTTACAACAGATACAAATATAGGTACCTTCTCTCTTGTTATCAAGATATTTACCAGAATAAGGTGCCTCTGTAGCAAAACATCTTGTAACTTGATAAGCATCCTCATCAAGTATTGCCTTCCAATCTTTATTTTTTAAATCTTCCTTTGCCATTTTTAAATTATAACTAACTGTAACTAAATATTTTTATATAAATTACTAAATAAAGAGAGTTTATTGATTTCAGGGGTTCTCTTAATTCCTAAAAAATCACTCCTGAGTGCATAGTTATTCCTTGAAGTATTAAAAGGAATATCCTTCTTTAAAAAGGATTCTTTGAAATCGATAGATATTTGCTCAACATCAATAAGATTTTTAAAGAATTTCACTGGGTATCCAGTAGACGTGTAGTCATCTTCTAGTGATTGAATATTTTTAATTTCCATAGCTTTAGACAAGCCCATCAACTCATTATTCAAATTTTTGGTTTTACAAAAATTCTTCAGAAT
>CACBGD010000018.1 GCA_902538705.1 uncultured SAR86 cluster bacterium
ATATATACATTTCATGCATGCATTGCAGAAAGATGGAATGAAGATAATATTTTTATAGCTGGCGATGCAGCTCATCAAATGCCTCCATTCATGGGTGCTGGAATGGGAACCGGTATTAGAGATGTTTCTAATTTATCTTGGAAGATCGATCTTTTTTTTAAGAATAAATGTACGAAAGATATTTTTAAAACTTATCAAAATGAAAGATATCTTCATGCAAAATGGACAGTTGCACAGACAAAATCAATTGGTGAAATGATAGAAGGATTCTGTGCCGCAGAGGAGGGGAAGGAATACACACCAGAGGGCCCAAGCTATGATGCAAAATTTCCTCATTTACCAGAAGGAGTTTTTGGAGATACTTCTGACATGATAACTGGTTGTCCAATACCTCAGCCAATACTTAATAGAGAAAGTAAGCCCATAAAATTAGATAGAATCATAGCTTCAAAATTTTCAATTATTTCAAATAAAACTTTACCAATGCTATCTCCTAAAGCTGAAATAATTTATAAACATTTATCAATTCATTTTGAAAAAATTACATCAAATGACGATAAAGAAAGTCGATTAAAAAAAATCTTTGATAAATATGACTTTGTTCTAGTGAGACCAGATTTATATGTTTATGGTGGATCTGATCTAGGAAATATATCAAATGTAATAGAAAGCCTTGAAGATACGTTTTTTCTTAAGTTATGATCTAAACAACTATGAGATTACTTACATTAACTATTTTCCTTTTCCTTTCAACTCACATTATTTCCTATGACAGAATTCTAGGAAAGGATTTTGCTACTCGTTCAGAAGTCATTGCAACAAATGGAATGGCAGCAACTAGTCATCCCCTTGCTACTCAAACTGCCATAGATGTTCTAAAGAGTGGAGGCAACGCTATAGATGCTGCTATTGCTGCAAATGCTGTTTTGGGACTTGTTGAGCCTACAGGATGTGGCATTGGAGGTGATTTATTTGCCATAGTATGGATAGATGAAGATAAAAAGCTTTATGGTTTAAATTCGTCTGGTCCTGCACCACTAGAAATGTCAATTGAAAAGCTAAAAGCTATGGGTATAGATAAAATTCCTCCTTATGGCCCACTACCTGTTACAGTACCTGGAGCTGTTGCTGGATGGACAGCTCTTCATAAGCGTTTTGGTAATAAACCGTTTGATGAATTATTTGATAACGCTATCTATTATGCAGATAATGGATTTCCAGTAACTGAGGTTGTTGGATATTATCTTCAATTGTCATCTGAGAGATATAAAGATTATCCAAACTTTGCCGATGTATGGATGCCAAATGGTGAAGCCCTTAAAAAAGGTGATGTTTTTGTAAATAAAGATTTATCTAATACATATAAACAGATTGCTAAATCTTATGGAGAAAGTTTCTATAAAGGCGATATAGCTAAAACAATTTCTGAATTTATAGTTGAGCAGGGAGGTTTTCTTTCAGTAGATGATTTGAAGAGCTATAAACCTGAATGGATTAAGCCGGTGTCATCAAACTATAGAGGATATGATGTTTGGGAGTTGCCTCCGAACGGTCAAGGGATAGCTGCACTTCAAATACTAAATATCCTTGAACAATATGATATTGATAACATGGGACACAACTCAGTTGAATACATTCATCTTTTCACCGAAGCTAAGAAATTAGCCTACGAGGATAGAGCTAAATACTTCGCTGATATGAACTTTGCTGATGTGCCTGTTGAAGAACTTATATCTAAAAGATATGCATTAGAGAGAAATAAATTAATTAATTTAAAAAAGGCTTCCACCTCCTATAGTAGTGGTATTTTTGAAGATGGTGATACTATTTATATGACAGTGGCTGATAAGGATGGAAATATGGTTTCTCTTATTCAGAGTAACTATCGAGGCATGGGTTCAGGAATGGTTCCTCCAAATCTTGGCTTTATGCTTCAAGATAGAGGAGAAATGTTTAGCTTAGATCCTGGTCATCGAAATAGTTTAGAAGGTGGTAAAAGACCGTTCCATACTATTATTCCTGCATTTATAACAAAAGATGATAAGCCATTTATAAGTTTTGGGTTAATGGGAGGAGGCATGCAGCCTCAAGGGCATGCTCAAATAGTGGTAAATCTGATTGACTTTAAAATGAATCTTCAAGAAGCAGGAGATGCTCCTAGAATTAGGCATTTTGGTTCATCGGAACCTACTGGTGAAATAATGACCAATGGTGGATATTTAAGCCTTGAGTCAGGTGTAGGTTTAGATGTTAGGATTGAGCTTACAAAAAAAGGACATAATTTAAAAAATGAACCAGGTGGATACGGTGGATATCAGGCAATTATGAAATTAAATAATGTTTATTATGGTGCTTCAGAAAGCAGAAAAGATGGCCATGCTAGTGGTTATTAATTATAAGGAGAAATAAAATGGATATACATGATACTTTAGTTTATGTTGGTATGATTCTTACTGTTGGAATCTCAATGATTGTTCTGATGTCTAATGAAAAATTTAAAAATGTTTTTTTTCCATTTAAATTTGCAACTTTTTTATCATATCTAGTTTCAATATTCTTTCTGACTATATTTCAGTGGGCAATTGGAGGCGGAATTTTCTTTATTTATAACGGAATTTTATAATTCTATGGGTTATGGCGAAGTAATTTTATTTTGGATGTTTGTAATTTTTTTTGGATTGTTACATCAATTAGGTTTATTTCTTCCTAATATTAAGCCAAGGATCTTCTGGTATAGCTTACTTATAATTTCTGGTGTAACAGCATATTACTTATATCCTTATATAGAGTATGTAATTTGAGAATACTCCTACTAATATTTATTTCTTTTAATTGTGCTTCTGATCTCTCATTTGGAGAAATAGAAGAACTTATTTTTAAATCTGATTACGATGAAAGAAAAATACAAATCTACTATCCAGGCAACAAAATCATTAATACAAATACCACTTTTATCATAATGAATGATGGAGAAGAGTTATTCAATGCAGGCGATAGTTGGCATAACAAAGAATGGGGAATTGATGAAAAGTTAAAAGAATTGTCAGCTACTGAATATAATTTTAATTTCGTTATCATTGCTGTAGATAGTGCAAAAAAAGGCCAAGGACTTTTTATAGATGAAACTAAGAGATATGCAGAATATTTTCCTAAAGAAGCTATAGATTATTTTGAAAATGGTCTCAAGAAAAGGCTTTATCAAAGATATATAAACCAAGAAAACCTTCAATATCTAGATTTTTTAATTAGTGACCTTATTCCTTTTCTTGAAGGTAAATTTATGATGAAGCTGAATAATAAAAATCTTGGAATTATTGGTGCAAGTATGGGTGGTTTGTCTGCATTGAATGCTCTTTTAGAAAATCCTGAAAAATTTAAATTTGCAGGTTGTATTTCTACCCATTGGGTAGGAATAAAACCAAGCTCATACTTGTTACTTCCAATTACTCAAAATGTATATGGAGATAAAAATACGACAAATGCAATTATCAAATATGTTGAACAAAATATAGATAATTTAAGTAATCAAAAAGTATATTTTGATCATGGTACTGAGGGTTTGGATAGTTTGTATGAAGTTCCTCAAAAAAGGATTGATTCTATTTTTGAAGAAAATACTAAGGAATTTAAGTCATTAATTTTTGAAGGAGAAGATCATGATGCACCATTTTTTGGTGGCAGAATTGATTCTGTTTTAAATTATCTTATGAACTAAAACAGTCAAACCAAGAGATATCTAGTTGCAATGTACATCCAAAAAGCCATCATGGCTATAGTCAAAAAAGTAAATATCTGAGCCTCCACATATTTTTTAGAGCTATAAAGAGATATACAAATTAATGCACCAATAAAACCAATAGTTAGCGCTATAAATAAGTGTATTTGAAAGGTCATATTTTTATAAATACCAAATACCAAAAATAGCTGCAATACAAATAATTATCATCAGATATATAAGAATCTTAGAAAAAAGATTAGTACTCCAGCTATCTTGTTTACTTATTGATACAAACATCAGGATTGCATAAAGAAAGGGTATAGAAAGAAGAAATTTTGTCATTATTTATTAGCTATAGTTGATATTCTAAAACATTTTTTAAATTTGATTCTATTTTTTGTGTCGATGAGCATTCTCTATATGGATTGTCGTCATAAATAGGATTGCCAACTAACAGATCTTTAGATTTACCAGTTGAAAAACGCCAAGTAGTTCCAGTTTCTTTAGATTTAAACGTGTAATCAAAATTAACAAAAGCTACATCTTTATCATTTAGTTTTTTATCACTAAAGATAATTTTTATACTTAAGGATGAGTCAAAGATTCTATTTATATAATCGACATATATCTCTTCATTCATATATCCGCAGTCAATGAAATTACTTATCTCGGTAGATTTAATATTTTTGATATTATCATCATTTATTATTAAGATTTTTTTTATTTTATTTTTTATAATTTCTAAAGAATTTAGATCGCTATAATAAAAAAAGTTTTCAATTGGTTTAGTTTTATTTGTTGGTGGGGAATAAATATTTTTTGATTGTGCAACTTCACATGAGATTAAAAATAGTAAACTTAAAGATATGATTAATAAATTCTTCATTACATTTTTTTTATCAATTTATTATATATAAGTATTTTTTTTTATAGAATGAAGTCACTAATAATTAAAGATAAAATATGAAGCTTCTTAAAAAATTACTTACTATAGTTATAGGTCTAACAGTCGGTGCTTTAATTTATTTTGCTATATGGTCTGTTTTTGTATTTTTTGGAATAGTTAATTAATCTATGGAAACTTCAGACAAGGTTCTATTTAACGAAAAATGTTCAATCTGTAATATTGAAATTCAACATTATAAAAAAAGATCAAATATTAAATTTGTTGATTGCAGTGAAATGGAAGATAAATATTTAAAAAAGTTACACGTCATCTTAGCTGACGGAAGTGAATTGGTTGGCGTAGATGCATTTATCTATGTTTGGAGAAGGACTCAAGGATACAACTGGTTAGCTACCTTAACTTCTTTACCCGTCATTAAACAAATAGCAAAGTATACTTATTCAATTCTAGCCTTTTTAATTTATTGGCGTTTTAAGATATTTGTTAGAAGCTAAAAAATAATTTGAAAAGTCATGAAAGACTTCATCTAATGATCTTAGGAATAATTTCAAATTCGGCAAGTGTTCCTAAGAGAATTATAAGCAAGAAAGCTAATACAATTCTTAAGTTCTTTTTTTTAAACCATTCATACGAAATATCTAAAATTTTACGTATCAACTTATCGGCTTTATCCATAAATGACATAGCTTTTCTTGTCCATTCATCTGATTTATCAATAATTGGCAATAAACATAATGCAATGACAAACCAAACTATCCCATTAAAGATAATATCAATAATAGATCCTATAATTATCCAATTAACTGAACTTTCCATATTTATATTTTACACTTACATCAATCTTTTCTTTAATTACTATAGTCAATATAAATAATTTATAATATCTGTTTTTAGGAGAGATGGCAGAGCGGTTGAATGCACTGGTCTTGAAAACCAGCAAGGGGGCAACTCCTTCCAGGGTTCGAATCCCTGTCTCTCCGCCAATTAATAAGAAATATGCACGAGTTTAATCCCTTTAGTATTAATAAACCAAAATTCTTAGACATTTTAGGTTTTTCAGACTTTAATCTTGATAAAGAAAGAAAGATTCTTGAGCTTAAATTTAATGCTTCTGCAGAGATAACGCATTCAAACGACACCATTGTTCAAGGTGGATTTGTTACTGCAATGCTAGATTCATGTATGGCTCAATTGGTTTTAGCTTTAAAAAATGGACAAGTAAATCCTTTAACTCTTGATATAAATGTTCAATTTTTAAGGCCATGCACAGTTGGTGAAATAACAGTTAAGGCAAAATATATTAAAGATGGAAAAACAATTGCCTATACCAGTGCTGAGTTGTTTCAAAACAACAAAATTGTTGCTAGTGCAACTGCAACAAGTAAATTAGTTTAAACATGTTCTTCAATAATGCTTCAGGATATGAGGAAGGTTACGCAAAAGATAGTAATATCAAGATTTATTATCGAGATTATGGACCCGCTAATGGCATTCCAATCTTATTAGTCATGGGCCTTGGTGGACAACTTACATTTTGGCCACCCTACATGATTAAATTTCTTCAGCAAAAAGGATATAGACCTATAGCATATGATAATCGTGATATGGGCCTTTCAAGTAGATTTAAATCAAACCCTACTTTTTTGGCTAATATCTTAAAGTATTACTTTTACTTACCTATCAAATCAGAATATAAACTCGATGATATGGCAAATGATGCAGTCATACTTCTTAATAAATTAAAAATTAGTAAATGTCATGCAATTGGAATGTCTATGGGTGGAATGATCTCTCAAATTCTTGTATCAAATCACCAAGAACGTTTTTATTCATATACACAAATTGCCTCCATGGTAGCAGTTCCATCTCCACTAAATGGTCCAAATTTTTCTGTAATTAAACTGCTTGGTGAAAGAGCTTTCAAAGATGCCACAAAAGATGAAAGAATTGATAGAACTATTCGTCTAGTTTCAACAATTGGTATGAAAGGATTTGATTATGATAACCCTGAGTTTAAACAAGAGGTAAATGAGACTATACAAAGGAGTCCAGATGATTCAGGTTTTATCAGGCAAATGGCAGCAATTCTCGGAACTAAAAATAGAATAAATAAAGTAAAAACTATAAGCGTACCTACATTAATCATTCATGGTGAAACTGATCCATTGATAAAGGTAAAAAATGCTTTTCATACCCATAAACTTATTAAAAATAGTAATCTTAAAGTTATTAAAAATATGGGTCATCTAATTGAAGAACCTATCTTTGATCAGTTTAAAATTGATTTAATAAATCACTTAGATATAAATTGTTAACAAATAGATCAAAAATTGCATATGCAACTGGTGCTGTACCTAATGGTATCAAAGTTGATATGTTTACATTCTTTTTACTTTTTTATTATGGAAACGTTGTAGGTCTTGAGCCTGGACTAGCTGGTTTGGCTATAGCTATAGCTTTATTTTTTGACGCTTTTACAGATCCAATAATTGGATCAATTTCTGATAGAACAAACTCTTCTATAGGAAGAAGGCATCCATATTTATTTGCTTCTATATTTCCAATTGTTGTCGGGTATGTGTTTTTATTCATGCCAAGATCAGATTGGGAATTAACCCAAGCTTCTTTATTTATCTGGATGCTTTCATTTTGCATTATTACAAGATTTGGGATGACACTCTTTGATGTGCCTCATAGAGCTCTTGGAGGAGAAATTACTAAAGACTATGACGAAAGAACGTCATTATTCTCTATTCGTGAACTGTTTGCATGGTTAGCAGGTCTCTCAAATGCTTTCTTAGGTTACTACGTTTTCTTTGCTTCAACTCCTGAATATTCGATGGGCCAATTAAATCCTGATGCTTGGGCGCCTTTTGGTTATACTGGTGCAGCTATTATGGGTTTGTTTATTATTATCTCTTCAATAGCTACTTTACAATATGGAACTGCTTTATCTTCTTGGGAAGGAAGAATTACTTTAAAAGACATATTCTCAGAAATTAGGTTGGCACTAACTAATAAAACTTTTGTAATATTCTTTTTTGGCTCATTTGGTCTATCTGTTGCCTGGGGTCTAGGAAATACATTAACTCTATACATTAATACATATTTCTGGGAATTAACTGGAACTCAAATTACATTATTTTTACCTATGTATGTTGTATGTGCATTCCTAGCATTTGCGTTAGCTCCAAGATTAGTAAAACTATTTGAAAAAAGAAGCATAATATTAATTTCCATGTTTTTAACAGGAATAATCTACCCAGCGCCACTTTTATTGGGATATTTTGATTTAACACCTCCAAAGGGTACGTATCAATTAGTAATGTTTTTATGGATATTCATTCTTATTGGAATTACAAATAATATCATTGGCAATATGATTCGTGATTCTATGGTTGCTGATATAGCAGACGAAGTAGAGTTAATTACTGATAAAAGGCAAGAAGGCGTTCTTTTTGCTGCACTTGGTTTTTTACAAAAGGTTAACACCGGATTTGGAACTGCAATAGCTGGTTTTGTTTTAAGTATTATTGGATTCACCTCTACCAACCCTTCAGATGATCAGGTTTTCTTTTTAATATTAGCACAAGGCGGCTTGGTTCCAATAATGCTACTTATACCCATAGTAATCTTTTATTTCTATAATCTTGATAGAGAAAAGCACAGATTAATTCAAGAGGAGTTGAATCTTAAGAAGTCTTAATAGCTTTAATTATTCTTTTCCAAAGATTTTTTTCAGTAGCACCAACTTTTGAGATTGATAAATTCAAGAAAAAATTCTTAATGTGTAAAAGAATCTCTTCTTTTTTTGTTAGTTTAGCCTTATTAAATTTTTCAGTAAGAATTTTAAGCTGTATTTGATTTCTAATTTTTTCATCTTTTTTTAATGATTCAACATTACATATCATTTCTATTCTTATGCATGATTCAAGCATTTCATCTTTAGAGTGAGAATCAAACTTATAATCAAATATTTCCTTATATGAATTATCTATGTTGGTTAAATCAGATAAATCTTTTTTTTCAATAATGTATTCGAATAGTTTCTCTAGATCATTAATAGACTCTTTATTTTTCTTATCTTTTTCATTATTCCGTAATGTAATAATTTGATTCTGAAGAGATTTGTATTCTTTTGTTTTATTGATTAGATCAAACTTTGGAAGCATTTCTTGTAGATCCTCAATCTCATATTTTTTTAGATCTTTTAAAACAAGGCCTAATTCATCAAGTTGAATTTGTTTGTTTTTATTTTGCTCCTCAAAAAACCTATCACCAGATGATATAAATTCTTTCCATAATATTTTTTCTACTTTATGTGGCAATTTATCTAGAATGTTCCAATCTTTTTTAAGGTTCATATATTTAGAAATATTTTCATCCATATCTTCTGAATTTATTTTTGATACTGATTCAATAATTTGTTCTTTTTTTATTTTAATTTGCTTGTTTTGTTTTTTTATCTCATCAAGAATTGGTTTTTTTGCATCAACGAAATCTGACTTTAGTTTTCTAAATACATCATCCCTGACAGGCGCATGACCATTCCATGAATCTTCAAATTTTTTTAATTTATTTCTTAGTATCCTAATAGTTGGAAACTTATTATTATTTCTTTGAACAAATTCAGTTAGATCTTGAGTAATCTGCTGTTTTTTTGTTGCATTAACCAACTTTTGTTTATTGAGTTCGTCGAAGAATTCTCTGCAGGGTATCCATGCTTTGTCAATATAAGATCTAAATATATTCCACTGTTTTTTCGAAGCTGTTTTAGATGTTTGATCTAATGCTTGCCACTGAGCTTGAATTTTATGGATCTCATCTGCCTGTTTACGAGGATTTTTAATGGGATTATCTGCAATTTTTTTTATTTTGCTTACTAGTTCATCTCTTTTTGGGTTAGTTGCAAAAGAGGAGATATCATCAAAATATCTTGAAAGGGCGACTGTTGCGTTAAGTTTATGTTTGAGTTTATTAGGAATTTTTCCTTGAATCTTTACAAGTTTAAGAGCTTCTCTTGTAAGTTTTTGACCATCTCTAATAACACCACTATCAAATAATTGATTTGCTTTTGATATTAATTCAATAATTTGATCAGTTCTTTCCATTTTTTTTATATATCGCGTTTATAATTAGAGTAATGAAAAATAGAATTTTAACAGGTATTACTACTTCAGGCACCCCACACTTAGGAAACTATTTTGGTGCTATAAGGCCAAGTCTTGAATTAGCTGCAGAATCAAAAGATTCTTTCTTTTTTTTAGCAGATTATCATTCGATTATTAAAGTTAATAATCCCCAAGAAGTCACTTCATCTATTGAGAACATTGCTCTTGCATGGCTCTCAAGTGGATTAGATACTAAAAGCTCTTATTTTTACAAGCAATCTGATATTAGAGAAATCCTAGAATTAAGTTGGATACTTCATTGTGTAACTGCAAAGGGATTAATGAATAGAGCGCACGCTTACAAAGCATTAAAAGAAAATAATGATGATGATAAAGGAATTAACATGGGTTTATTCTCTTATCCAATTCTTATGGCTGCTGACATACTAATGTTTAATTCAACACATGTTCCTGTTGGTCCTGACCAACTCCAACATCTAGAGATGACAAGGGATATTGCAAATAGATTTAATCACATATTTGGTGATACTTTTGAGGTCCCTGAGGCAATTATTAATGATGATGAATCAATTCCAGGAATAGATGGAAGAAAAATGAGTAAATCATATAACAATGTGATTCCTTTGCTTTGTGACGAAAAAACATTAAAAAAATCAATTATGAAGATTATTACTAACTCACTTGAGCCTGGTGAGCCTAAGAATCATGAAACATGTAATGTCTTTAGTCTTTATCAAAACTTTGCATCAGATGACGAAATAGCTGAATTTAAAGAAGAATATGAAAATGGCATTTCTTGGGGTGATGCCAAAAACAAGCTATTTAATAAAGCTAATGATTCTCTTTTACCTATTCGTGAAAGATATTTTGAACTAAAAGAGAAAAAAGATTTAGTAAAAGACTATCTCTCAGATGGAGCAAAAAAGGTTCGTCCATTTGCGCAAGAATTCATTGAAGAAATTCGTTCAAAAATAGGTATCTCTTAATAAAGTGAAGAAACCAATGTTCTGGCTAAAATCAGGGCTTTTTGCTGTTGGTCTTGGTATGTCTTTTGTCTATGCAATCATTCCACCATTAGCAAGGGACTTAGGACTTTCAGAAATACAAGCCTCTTTCATTTTTTCTTTATCTGCTGTTGCTTGGGCAATGACGTCAGCACCATGGGGAAGAGCGTCAGATAAATATGGAAGAAGAAACATAGCAATACTCGGATATATTGGATATTCAATATCTATGATAATTCTTATATTGCCTATATATTTAGCGGATAAAAATATTCTAAGTGCTGCATTTGTATTTCCGCTTTTAATTTTAGGTAGAACAATTTACGGACTATTGGGATCAGCTACAAGACCTGCCTCATTTGCTTACATTGCTGATATTACTCCTAAAAGTAAGAGAACTAAGAAATTTGCAAGGTTTGAATCAAATTTTCTTTTAGGTACATTGGTTGGCCCACTATTAGGTGGATATTTATATTTGATATCAGCATTAGCGCCTTTTGTTTTCTTCTCTATTCTCGGAATCGTAGTTGCTATGGGCGTATTTTTCACACTTGAAAATAAACCAATGGAGGTCTCAGAAATTCCAACATCTAAATTATCAAGACTTGCGCCCACCGTATGGCCATATTTGGTATTTG
This sequence comes from uncultured SAR86 cluster bacterium, assembly GCA_902538705.1. Lineage (GTDB taxonomy): Bacteria > Pseudomonadota > Gammaproteobacteria > Magnimaribacterales > D2472 > CACNXK01. Next base: position 11,400 of record CACBGD010000018.1, read on the forward strand.
CATCAGTTTTAAGTCTTTGCTCAGCATCGTTATTACAATCTATTGGTTTTTATTTAACTGATAATTTCAATAATCTTGAAGACATAACACTATTGATCAGTTTTACATTTGTTCTTTTATCAATATCTACAATCGTTAGTCAAAATATGTTTACTAGTATGTTTAATTTAAATAACTACAAATTATTGATATACGGTTGTTTAATACTTGCTATTTCATACTGTGTAATGGCTTTATCAGACTCAATTGCTACATATTTCTCATCAATCATTCTTCATGGTGTTGGTTTAGGTATGGTTAGACCAGCCAATTCATCTGGACTTTCTATTGCTCAACAACCTGAATACCAAGGCGAAGCTGCAGGACATTTGGGATCAGTTCTTCCTATAGGTCACATACTTACACCTATAGTAGCTATGCCTTTGTACATTTATAATAGTTCATTGTTGTACTTTGCAAGCGGAATTTTATGCTTTATTTTGTTTGTTTTTATAGTATTACACCCAATATTTAAATATAGATATGAAGACTAAAAAAGGACTGTTACTAATAAATCTTGGAACTCCTGATGATCCAGGATATTTATCTGTCTTTAAATACTTAAGACAGTTCTTAATGGATCCAAAAGTAATTACTGTTCCGTACATTCTTAGATTTATTCTAGTTTCACTAATCATCGTTCCTTTCAGAGCTTTTAGTTCTGGGAAGATTTACAAGAAAATATGGACTGAAAGTGGTTCACCTCTCATAGTAAATACATCTGCTTTAGCTGATAAAGTTAGTAAAATAGTTCCCCACATAGAGGTTGAATTTGCCATGCGATATCAATCTCCATCTATCGAAAATAAGTTAAAAAAGTTAATCTCTCAGAATCTTGATGAAATTATAATACTTCCTTTATTTCCTCAATATAGCACTGCAACAACTGGATCAGTTTTTGATGAAATCTCTAGAATTCTTAAAAAACAAAGTATTACACCGTCTATAAAGTTTATAAATCAATTTTATGAACAAGAATCATTCATAGATTCTTGGGAGGAAAGATTAGAGTCTTTTAATGTTGAAGAATATGATCATATATTATTTAGTTACCATGGATTACCTACGAAAGCTGTAGATGATATTTATGAAGATTCCTTATGTGCGGATAATAATTGCGAAAATGAAATAACTAATGAAAACAAGTTTTGCTATAAAGCAACGTGTTATGAAACTACTAGGCTTATCGCAAATAGATTTAATCTTTCTCCAGATAAATACACAGTTTCATTTCAATCGAGATTAACAAAAAACTGGCTAGAGCCCTTTACTGATGAAGTTCTCGAAAGTTTCCCAGGTAGAGGTATAGAAAAAATACTTGTTCTGTCTCCCGCTTTTACAGCCGATAATTTAGAAACATTATATGAAATAGATGATGAATATAAGGAGTTATTTTTAGAAAATGGAGGTAAGTCCTTAACTATGGTACCTTCACTAAATGATTCTTCTAAATGGGCAGATTCAATAGTAGAAATTATAGATGTATAGGGAGGAAATATGTTTAAAGATGATTTACTAAAAGATAAGAGGATTTTAGTTACTGGAGGTGGGACTGGACTTGGGAAAGAAATGGCAACTCACTTTGCTAAACATGGTGCTCAAGTTTATATTTGCGGAAGGCGAGGAAATGTACTTGAAGATACAGCTAATGAACTTAAAGAAAAATATGGTGTTGATGTTAAACATGATCCTCTAGATATTAGATCGCCACAAGATGTTGATGATTATATTGGAAGAATTTTTGATGAAGGTCCTCTTGATGGTCTTGTAAATAATGCTGCAGGTAATTTTATATCTCCAACAAAAGATTTATCTTCAAGAGGGTTTGATGCAATTGCAAACATAGTTTTTCATGGAACTTTTTATGTAACTCATTCAGTTGGTAAACGATGGATAGAGCAAAAATGTAAAGGTTCAATAATTTCTATACTAGCTACATGGGTATGGACAGGATCTGCTTACGTAGTGCCTTCAGCAATGTCAAAAACTGGATTAGATGCAATGACAAAATCATTGGCCGTTGAATGGGGTCCATATGGAATTAGACTGAACTCTATTGCTCCTGGGCCTTTCCCTACAGAAGGTGCTTGGGCTAGGTTAAGTCCTAAGGGAGATATAAGTGAAGATACCTATAAAGCTATTCCTTTGGGAAGAGCAGGAAAAATGGAAGAATTACAAAATCTTGCAACTTTTTTAATGGCTGATGGTTGTGAATATCTCACTGGACAAACTATTGCCCTAGATGGTGCTCAGTATTTAAGTGGTGGAGGAACTTTCTCTAATTTATCAGAACTTTCAGATAATGATTGGACTGAAATAAGAGATATAATAAGAAAAGCTAACAATAAAGACAAAAAGAATAGATCTTAATTTAGCTCGGAGGATATTATGGAAAATCAAAGGTCAATGCAAGAAGTTCTGAAACTTCAAAGAGAACATTTCTTAAATGAAGGACCGCCTTCATATGAATTAAGAATCGATAGATTAGACAGAGTTCAAGATATGGTTATTCAAAATAAAGAAAGAATAACTGAAGCATTAAATGCTGACTTTGGATCAAGGTCAGCTAATCAATCTTTAATATCTGATGTTTATGCTATTCTCCCTGCATTTTCTCATGCAAAAAAACATTTAAAGTCCTGGATGAAGGATGAGAAGAGAAAGTCTAACTTCCCATTTGGACTAATGGGAGCAAAGTCATATATCCACAGAGAGCCGCTTGGAGTTGTTGGAATGATATCTCCATGGAACTTTCCAATGTATTTATCTCTTGCTCCTTTAGCTGGAATCTTTAGTGCTGGTAATCAGGTAATGCATAAGCCAAGTGAATTTACTCCTATTACTTCTGAACTTCTTAAAGAAATTTGTGATAGTGCTTTTGATGAAACTGAGTTTGCTACATTTCTGGGTGGCCCTGAAGTTGGCGCCGCTTTTACTCAGCTTAAGTTTGATCATTTGTTATTTACGGGAAGCGGAAATATCGGTAAGCATGTAATGCGTGCTGCCTCTGAAAATTTAGTTCCATTAACATTGGAGCTTGGAGGAAAATCTCCAGTTATAGTCAGCGATTCTTCAAATATTGATATAACAGCAAGAAGAGTTATGTTTAATAAGACTCTTAATGCAGGACAAATATGTCTAGCACCTGATTATGTTTATGTGCATGAAACAGAGAAGGATAATTTTGTTGAAGCATGCAAGACTCAAGTTAATGAATTTTATAGCGATCTTAAATATAACTCTGACTATACATCAGTAATAAATCAGAAACATTATGACAGATTAAATGGTCTTCTCTCAGATGCCAAAGATCATGGTGCAAAGCTTGTAGAAATTAATCCAGCAAATGAAGATTTCTCTCAACAAGAGTCACATAAAATCCCTCCAACACTTGTTTTAAATCCAACCGATGAAATGCAAATAATGAAAGAAGAGATTTTTGGTCCCTTACTTCCAATAAAGACCTACAAGGACATAAATGAGCCAATTAACTATATAAATAAAAATGATAAACCATTGGGGCTGTATTACTTTGGAAACAACAAAAATGAAGAAGAGAAGGTTGTTAATTCAACAACCTCTGGTGGAGTTACAGTTAATGATATTATGGGACACATTCAACAAAATGAATTAGGTTTTGGAGGAGTAGGCCCATCAGGAATGGGTAAATATGACGGCTTTGATGGATTTATGAACTTTTCAAATAATAAACCAATCTATAAGCAAATAGGATTCGGTTTAGACAAATTACTTGATGCCATAAGACCTCCATATAAGGGTAATATTGAAGACGTCCTAAAAAAACTATTAAAGTAATGTTAAAACTTTCAGCCTCTCTTGGCCTAAAGTATTTTAGATCAAGCAAAGGAGCCTTTGTATCCTTTACTTCAATTATGGCTGTCATAGGTTTAACTATCGGTGTAGCGGCTCTTATTATAGTTACATCAGTCATGAATGGCTTTGAAAAAGAACTGAGAGATAGAATATTAGGTGTAATACCTCACGTATTAATTCATTCAAAAGAACCCATTTCTAATTATGAGTTACTAATTGATCAAATAGAGAAAAATCCAGATGTTGAAGCAGCAGCACCATTTATTCAAACTCAGGCATTAATATCTATTGGTAATAGATCAAAGGGAATTGCTCTTACTGGAATAGATGTAAATAAAGAATCTGAAGTTTCAATACTTCCCAATAATATGTTGATAGGCTCCATAGAATCATTGAATGACAATGAAATCATTCTTGGATATTGGTTAGCAGCGTATTTGGGAGCCTCTATTGGTGATGAAGTAAATATAACAACTTCAGAAATCAGATCATCAATAATTGGATCCTTCCCCAGAAGTTTTAAATTTACTGTTTCCGGTATTTTTGAATTAAAGGCTGAGCCAGATCAGAATTTAGCTTTAATCACTCATAAGTCTGCTCAAAAAATTAAAGGATTTAAGGATGCAACTGGAAACATAAGATTAAAGGTTACAGATATTATGAATTCAAGAGTTATTGGTTCAGATATTGTTTTAGAAATATCTACACAAGATAATATATATGCATCATCAACCTGGGAAAAAACTCATGGGACCTTATTCCAAGCGGTCCAGTTAGAAAAATTGATAATTGGTATCTTAGTATTCTTAATTATTGGTGTGGCAGCTTTTAATGTTCTTTGCACTACAATTATGAGTGTTAGGTCAAAAGAAAGGGAGATAGCTATTCTCAAAACAATTGGTGCATCAGACCTCACAATCGTGTGTATTTTTATCTTTCAAGGTTTGTATATATCAATGTTGGGAATCAT
>CACBGD010000019.1 GCA_902538705.1 uncultured SAR86 cluster bacterium
ATGGAATTATCAATTTCAGGTTCCAAACATCTCAAATTGTTCAAGGTGCCTCAGAGGTGATGGCCTACGGAACAGCTGTAAAAATTTCATAAGCCTTTTCAAATTTAGAGGATAGTTATGAATCAAACAGAAAAAACTGCATTTCGTGAAAGTATTATCATTGTGTTTATAGGGCTATGTATTAATTTTCCACTTCAAACTTTTTTACTTTGGATAACAATAGATAGGTGGCATTGGTCTGATCCATTGTCAATTTCAATTTTTACTCAATGCGTTATTACCTTTGTAGCTTTAATTAGGATTTTTACAATAAGAATGAGGTTTACAAGGGGAAAATTCTGAAAATAGCGATTATTGGATCAGGAATATCTGGTCTCTCTGCAGCTTATTATCTTTCTGGTCAGCACGAAGTAGATTTGTTTGAAAAAGACCCCAGGTTGGGTGGGCATACTCATACGCATACTCTTGAGCTGGAAAAAAAAGTTAGAGTCGACTCAGGCTTTATAGTAATGAATGATAGAAATTATCCTTTATTAACAAAACTATTCCTTGAATTAGAAATTGAACTTCATCCAACCTCAATGTCTTTTAGTGTCGATACAGAAAATATTTCATGGTGCTCAGAAGAATTTAAAAAATTTAGATTCTTTAATAGCTTAAAAAAAATAAGGATTTTTCTTGAAATGGTTAGATTTAATAATATTGCATCAAACGTAGATTCAAATGGATCAATAGAAGATTGGTTAAGAGAGAAAAGATTTTCAGAATTCTTTAAGAAGAATTATGTATATCCGATGTCTGCATCAATTTGGTCTTCATCCCAGGAATCAATTAGCAGATTCCCAATGAAATCATTTTCGAGATTTTTTAATAATCATGGATTGTTAGATCTAATTAAAAGACCCCAATGGTTTTCAGTCTTGGGAGGAAGCAATACTTATATAGAAAAACTAATTAATCACTCAAAAATAAATAATGTTTTTAAAAATGCAAACGTATCGATAAAAAGAGAAGAAGAAAAGGTATTTGTTCTTAATGATTATAGAGAAAATCAATATGATGTAATAATTTTTGCCTGTCATGCTAATCAGGTTGGAGCAATACTTGATGATATGTCCTCTGAGGAAGAAGAAATATTGTCTATGTTCGAATATACAACTAATAATGCCTTACTTCACCATGACCAAAACCTGATGCCAAATGAAAAATCTCTATGGTCCTCCTGGAACTCTTTTAAGAACAACAAATATGACTATGTTTCTTATTGGATGAATAATTTACAGAAATTAGATGTTGAGAGAGATATCTTTGTAACAGTTGGAAATTATCCTGATGTTGATGAAGAAAAAGTATTTAAGAGAATTAAATATGAACATCCTCTTTTTAGTGAACAAACAATTAAGGGACAAAAATTGATACGATCAATTCAGGGAAATAGAAAGACATATTTTACAGGTGCTCATCTTGGTTATGGATTTCATGAAGATGGTATTAAATCTTCATTAGAAGTTATAAAGAATATTAATGGATAAAGCAAAACTAAATTTATTTGATGGAGCTGTATCTCATAGAAGAGCAGGGAATAAAAAGCATCAGTTTGAATATAAATATAAATCAGCTTTCGTTGAGGATGTATTTGATTTCAACTTAGAAAAGTTTAAACGCATTAACTCTAAGATTTTAAGTTTTGCAGATAATTATTCTGACATGTCAGGCAAAGTAATTAATTCAATGAAATCCTTTATTAAAGATAAAAATATTGAAGCTAATATGTGTAAAGTGAATCTTCTCAGAACACCCAATATTGGATTTATCAAATCTTTTAACCCAGTATGTTTTTGGTTTTTAGAAACCAAAGAAGGTTGTAAATTTTTTATAGCTGAAGTTAAAAATACATTTTATGAAGACCAAATTTATATTGTTGAAAATAATGGGAAAGCTATTTCTGAAAATATTTGGCTTGAGGTTGAGAAGAATATGTATGTTTCTCCTTTTGCAGAGAAATCCGGTTTTTATAAATTTAATTTATCCAGAAATCCATTTAAAATAAAGATAAATCAGTTTAACAAAGAAAAAAAAGCAGAGATCGTTACAAATATTCGAGGCGAAATTATCAAAACGACAGGAATAAAAAAGCTAGTATTCTATTTCGGTCTAGCCCTAAGCTCTCTTCTCGTTATTGTTAGGATCCATATTCAAGCATTCTTTCTTTGGATAAAGAAATTTAAAATCTTTCCTCATGGAGATAGCGGATATGCTGACTAAACTTATTCAAAATTTCTTGAACAAGAACATTGGCGAACTTGAAGATAAGAACATTTCAATTACTCTTCCAAATGGAAAAAGAATTGAACTAGGAAATCATCAATCTTCTGTAGAAATTAATTTTAATTCCTGGCTTGGGATTTGGATTATATTCAGACGCGGAGCTTTGGGACTTACAGAAGGCTATATCAATAATTACTGGCAAACAGAAGATCTAATTGAATTAATGGACTATCTTCCGAAAAATTTAGAGGCTTTTTCAAAGATTTCAAATGGCATGCTTTCCCTTAAGATTTTCGCAAAAATTAATCATTTTTTTAATAAAAATACACTTAAGGGAAGCAAAAAAAATATTGAAGCACACTATGACCTTGGAAATGATTTTTATAATTTGTGGCTGGATGAGTCTATGACATACTCTTCTGGCATATTTTATGAAGAAACAAATAACTTAGGTGAGGCACAAGAAAACAAATATCAGTCGATACTAGATATGTTAAATCTGAAAGAGGGAGCAAGAATACTTGAAATAGGATGTGGCTGGGGAGGATTCTTAGAATATGCTGCTAGAAGGGGTTTTGAGGTTAAGGGAATCACAATATCGCCAAGCCAATTCCAGTTTGCTAAAACAAGGATCGGGCAAATGGAAAAGACACCTGAGATTGAGCTCATTGATTATAGAAAGATATCAGGAAAATTTGATGCTATTGTCTCAATTGAAATGTTTGAAGCAGTTGGATCAGAATATTGGGAGATATTTTTCTCAAAAATAAAGGATTTACTTAAGGAAAATGGTAGAGCTGCCATCCAGACAATTACCATTGGAGACGAGTTTTTTGACAGCTATCAAAAGAATCCTGATTTTATACAAACTTATATTTTTCCTGGAGGCATGCTTGCTAGCAATAAAATTATTCATAAGCTTTCTGAAAATAATGAGCTTAAATCTGTCTCGCAAAAAAATTTCCCAGAATCATATGCAAAGACTTTAGAGACTTGGTTTATTAATTTTCAAGATCGTTGGGATCAAGTCGAAGCATTAGGTTTTGATAAGAAATTTAAAAATACTTGGGATATGTATCTCGCATATTGTCGTGGTGGATTTTTAAATGAAAGAATTTCAGTTTCACAATATTTATTGGAGAATAAATGACAAAATTTTTACTACACCTCACCGAAAGAGGCCACATACCAGACTTTTTAATTAAGAAGGCAGCACTCTTTTTATCAAATAGAAGGCTTGCAGAATCTGATATTGAAAAGAATAAAGAAAAAGTTATTAACTTATTATCAGATGGGGTTGTTGCGGAAAAAACAGTTGATGCTAATGATCAACATTATGAAGTGCCTCCAGAATTTTTTAAAAAAGTGCTTGGTCAAAGACTTAAGTATTCATGTTCACTATTTAATAGCCAAACTACCTTAGATGAAGCTGAGGATAAGATGCTAGATTTATATATAGAGAGAGCAAATATTTTAAATGGTCAAGAAATACTAGATCTTGGATGTGGATGGGGTAGTTTTTCGCTTTATGCTGCTGCAAAATACCCTGAATCTAATATTACATCAGTAAGCAATTCGCTTGATCAAATTAATTTTATTAATGAAGAGGCAGAAAAAAGGAATCTTAAAAATATTAAGGCAATTAAAATGGATGTAAATAACCTTAATTTAGATAACTATTTTGATCGGATTATTTCTATTGAAATGTTTGAACACCTCAGAAATTATAAGTCAATATTATCTTCTTTAAGTAGTTTGCTTAAGGATAATGGAAAGCTTTTTATTCATATCTTCTGCAATAAAGATATTACTTATCTTTATGAAGTAAGACATGACTTAGATTGGATGACAAAATATTTCTTCTTGGGAGGTATCATGCCCAGCAAGGATATATTTAGCTATTTTGAAGAAGATTTAATTGTTACAAAACAGTGGGATGTTAATGGTGTTCATTATTCAAAGACTTCAAAAGGATGGCTTGAAAATCATTACAAAAACAAAAAAGAAATAATCGGTATCTTTAAAGATCATTACGATGATCCAGTCATTTGGTTTAACAGGTGGAGAATATTTTTTCTCACTTGCGAGGTTTTCTTTGCTATGAATAAGGGAGAAGAATATTTTGTTTCACACTATCTATTTGAAAAAGCTAATTCATAATGAGAATGATTATTACTTCATTTCGCAATAAGAGATTTAAGAAGAATTTAATGTAGAATCCATCTTATTTACAAGGAGATAAGATGAAGGATATTGATGTCACAAAGGTTTGTGAGATTCTTAATGAAGTTATGGAATGTGAGTTAGCCGGTGTTGTTAGGTATACCCATTCTTCAATGATGGTAAGTGGACCACATAGAATCCCAATAGTCGATTTCTTAAAAGAGCAAGCAAATGAATCTTTACTTCATGCTCAACAGGCTGGAGAAATTCTTACGGGTCTTGATGGCCATCCAACACAAAATATTGCCAAGATTAAAGAAACTAACAGGCATACCATTAAAGATATATTGGAAGAGAGCCTAGAGCATGAAATGCATGCAGTTGATTTATACAAAGATCTACTTTCTCATGTTGAAGATAGATCCATTTATCTTGAAGAGTACGCAAGAGGCATGATTGGAGAAGAAGAGCAACACTCTCTAGAACTAAAAAAAATGCTTAAAGATTTCGGCTAATTAGCTAAATATATATTTTCTAATATAATAATTTCATTATGAAGAAACTCTTGGTCTTTCTTTTAATACCTCTTTTTTCTTTTTCACAGGAGCAACTGACTGGAGAAAAGATTATTGACCATATCAATGAATTTTTTAGTGCTCTTAACATTAAAAATTATAATAAAGAACTTCTAAGACAAAAAGTCACTAGTGACTTTATCATCTTTGAGATGGGAGAAAGGTTTTCACTTGACGAATTTACAAATTTTATTGAATCTTCAGGATTTTTAGAATGGGAGTCAACAAATTGGGTTCTTTCTGATTTTATTGTCTCCATTGATGTTAGTTCAGCACATGTAAGTTATTTAAATACTGGGACATTTATTTATCCCAACCCCTATAAAGAAGGAGTTACTTTAAAAGAAGATAAGAAATGGTTAGAAAGTGTTTATATTGTCTTAGAGGGAGAAGAATTGAAGATTAAATTCCTGCAATCTGATGATATTTATTCAAAGATCTCTGTCTTGAGAAAATCTTCATAATATAGATAAGATTCCCCCTTATTCTGACCTCTTGTACTTATTATCATACTATTAGCTACCTGTTTCGCTTCGACCTGTTTGAAATTTTTGATCGGCCCTTGCATAAATGGAGCTGCAAATCTTAAACCTGCCTCAAGAATTGGTATCTCATAACCTCTGAAGTCTTTTCTTTGCCCAAGCAGGTGACCTGGCCGTGCAAAGCAAATATTTTGATAGCCTATTTTTTTAATTTCGTTCTCAAGTTTTCCTTTTATATGGAAATAGTAATTAAAAGATCCTTCTTGAGCACCAACTGCAGAAACCAAAGATATAGATCTCGCACCATTCTTAAAAGCGAGCTTAGCAATTAATAGAGGGTACTCGTAGTCTATTAATTTAAAACTTTCTCTTGAGGCATGTTGCATATAACCTAACTCATAAGTTAATAACTTCTTCCCTAGACAGAGGTAGACATGATCAATGTTACTTCTCAGTTGAACTTTATCTGACTTTAAGTCATCAAAGTTAATTATTTTCAGCTCACCATTTTTAGGTATTTCCGAATTAAAAGATCTGACAAGTATGATTTGCAAACCATGTAACTTAGAAAGACTGTTGATTACATGACTTCCAACAAGACCTGTTCCTCCTGCAACAAGGGATATAGGCGAACTCATTAAAAATTAAGGAACTTCAGGGAGGTTGCTATAATTAAGATCATCGTAAGGATTTTGATTAGCAATAGCATCAGGATGCACAACTGAGATAACAATATCACTTCCAACATCTCCAGCAATAAAACCAGCAGCAGTTCTCCTTGGTTTCATTTCAAGAGTTGCATATCTTCCATTTTTAAAATAGACGAGAGTAACTTCTTCGCCAACTTTTGATGAAACTAATTGCCAGCCCGTTGTTAAAGTCTCACTACCATAAAAAATAAGATTTTCTGCTGGACTATAACCAGACTGCAATATAATTCTTCCTGAAATCGAATCACCAGTTCCTAAAAGGACTGTTGGATATTTAATGATGTCTGCATCATCAGGTATTGGTAAATCCTCAAGAAGATAAGCAATTACCTTTCTGGAATTTACTTGGTACTCATCAACAAAAAGAGAACAGCTAGTTGAAAAAAGTAATAGAAAAACCAAGGAAAATATTGAATATTTCATATACTATATTAAACACCACTTTGTTAGTTTAAGCCATATTTAGAAATTCTTTTTTTAAAATCTTCATGAGTCAGCCATGCAACTTCTTGCAATATTCTAGAAATTTTAGGATCTAGATCCATTCTGTAAGTATTTCCAATTGGTGATTTGTTGCTTAGTGTCGTATATATCATTAGGGCGGCAAGATACGTTCCTTCTTCACTTGGGTGTCTGAAATCATCGGTATAAAGATTAATATCCGGAAAATTTTGATTGATAAATAAAAAAGCTTGTCCAGCAGGCACCATCCTTAATTTATTTAATTTGGAGGCTTTAATAAACTCTTCCTCAAGTTGTTCCTGCATTTCCGGTTTATTTTTATATGGCCAGGTCATAAATAAAATTGGCTCAATGCCTTTTGATCTAATAGTTTCGGAATGTTTTTTAACATACTTATAAAAACTATCTTTTCTTTCATCATTTATGGGACAAAGACTGCAATCCATCATGATAACAACATCAATATCTTGCTCTTCATAAAGTTCATAAGTATTTGTATCTGAATCTATTTTAAAATTACCAATCTCATCATTTGAGAGATAGCTCTCAACATCATGCCATGATAAAGAAGACCCATTAATAGTTATCGAACGCCTTCTTGGAGTATCTAACTCAGGATCTGCATCGTAAAGATCTCCAAGATGGTTATGTAAACTATTGTTGTAATAAAAAAAACTGTTTCCAATAAGCATTATTGAATTAATGTTCTTTGTATTATCTGAATAAGAGGAAACTGCAAATGCAATAGAAATAAATACTACGAAAAACTTATGCATCCAAAGATTATATAATGAAAATAATTTATGAATGACTATTCTGAACACATTGCCATTATTGGTGCTGGTATAGCAGGGCTATCTCTTGGATGTTTTTTATTAAAAAATGATATAAAACCAATTATTTTTGAAAGATCATCTCATATTAGAGAAGGTGGGGCTGGTATATCCATATCTCCAAATGCTATAAATCTGCTAGATAAACTTAATCTTAAAGAGAGTCTTTCCAATGAGGGCTTTTTCCCAGAAAAAATTAACTTTTTAGATGAAGATCGTCCCATAACCTCCATTGATTCCAGAGTTTGCTGTATTTCTAGGGAAAAATTAGTGAATATCTTATATAAGAAATTTATTGAGCTAGGAGGAAAGATTGTTTTTGATCACGAATATGTTTTGCTTGATTCAGACAACAAGATCCTAAAGTTCAAAAACAATCAGTCTTATAAAATACTTCATCTAGCAGCTTGTGACGGCATAAAATCAAAAATACGAGATGATTTTTTTGATATAGGAGAGCCAGTTTATAGTGGCTACTCTGCATGGAGGTGTATAGGTCAAAACCCTCACAAAGATGCTTACCTTCAACTTTCTTCAAATAAGCACTTAGTTCTTTATCCAATAACAGAATCCTTATCAAGTTTTGTAGGATGTATTAAAACAAGTAATAAAAATAATGAGTCTTGGATAGCTGAGGGAAGTATAGATGAGCTCATCAAGGACATCGGCTTCATGTCTGACAATCATAAAGAGACAGTACATTCCTCAAAAAAGTTCTTTAGATGGGGTATATATACAAGGCCCTTGCTAAAAAAGTATTTTGCTAAAAATATTACTTTATTTGGAGATGCTGCACATCCTATAGTACCGTTTTTGGGACAAGGTGGTTGTTTAGCTATTGAGGATGGCTATTCTTTTGCTAAGCTTTTAAATGATAGTAGCAATTTGGAAGATGCTCAAAATCGTTATGAGCATATAAGGAAGCCAAGAGTGAAGATGATTACTAGATTATCTAAGGAACAAGCTCTCCATAATCACATATCTAACCCATTACTGAGAAAGACAAGGAATTTCCTTATGTCAAAAACACCTATCATAGATAAACAAATGGATAGAATTTATAGATTTGATTTGTAAGGTGGTGCCCAGAGGTGGGATCGAACCACCGACACAAGGATTTTCAGTCCTTTGCTCTACCAACTGAGCTATCTGGGCAAATTAGTCAAAGGATTATATGCAAGAATGAAGATAATGTCATTAATCAGTCTAATGACTTAAATCCTTCAGCTTTTGCATAATCACCATTATCAAAAAATAGATGCATTTGCTCTATAAGCCATTTTCTATTCTTCTGATCAGACATATCAAGCATCTTTTCATTGATAAGAGTAACTTGGTGAGACTTCCACTCTTCCCAAGCCTTTGCAGAAACTGTTTTTTGCAATTCAATTCCGAGCTCACCTGGCATTGGCGGAATTTCTAACGATGGAAGCTCTTCCTGATATTTTTTACAAAAAACCATTTTCGTCACAGCGCACTCACAACTTTTTTGATAGGAGTTGGCATTGCATATTCATTGACTTTACTTTTCTTAATCCATTTATACTCTAAATTAGAGTCAAGATCATACTTTTTATCAATTTCAAAAGCTTTAATCTTCATATCTAGATTAAGGTGACTTAGTGGGTGATTAACTTTAATCTTTGAGTACTTTTGACTACCCTTAATTTTTACCTCATTTCCATCAATCGGAATCCATAAACTTTCCCAGTATTCGGAAGCCTGTTTTTTATGCATAAGGATCTCATTTTTTGTATAAGGCAAAATAAAATTAAGCTTTATAGTAGGCTTTTGAATAGCTTTCTTTAATCTTATATTGCTAGTAACTCCCTCGAATGCACTATAACAATCATTACTCACTGGACATTTATCACAATTAGGTTTTGATTTTGAACAATGAGTAGCTCCTAAATCCATAATGCCTTGAGTGTATTCAAAGGATTCTTTATTTGGAGTAAGTTTCTCAGAAATAAGCCAGAGTTTTTTCTGTTTTTCATTTTCAGTTTTAAAAGATATTTTTTTATATCTGCCAAGCACTCTTTTCACATTGGCATCAAGTATGGGGTGACCTTCATCGAAAGCGATGGACATAATTGCTCCTGCAGTAGATCTTCCTATGCCAGGCAAAGACTCTAAATCATTTATATTTGTTGGTAGCTTACTATTAAAATTTTCACTGATTACTCTACAAGCTTTATAAATATTCTTTGCTCTTCTATAGAAACCTAATCCTGACCACTGAGCCAATATCTCGTCTTCTGATGCGTTAAGTAAAGCCTCAAGTTTAGGATACTTTTCTATGAATTTATTAAAGTAGGGGATAACAGTTTTTACTTGAGTTTGTTGAAGCATTATCTCTGATATCCATATGGAATAAGGAGATATATTTTTTCTCCAAGGTAGATCATGCCTGCCATTATTTTTGTACCAGTTTATGATTCTGTTACTAAAACTATTCATCGAAGAAATCCCTTTTTGATTTAACTGAACCATCCTTGTTAATAACATAATGTATCGGAGCACCAGTCGGGATTTCTAACTTAACAATGTCTTCGTCCGAAATGTTATCAAGAAACTTAATTAATGATCTAAGAGAGTTCCCATGAGCTGCAACTAAGACATTCTTGCCTTCACAAACATATGGGAGTATTTCTTTAATAAAAAATGGAAGCACTCTTTCACCTGTATCTTTAAGACTTTCTCCTCCAGGAGGAGGGACGTCATAAGACCTTCTCCAAATATGAACTTGTTCATCACCCCATCTTTTTCTTGCATCATCCTTATTGAGGCCAGCAAGATCTCCATAGTTTCTTTCATTAAGAGCCTGATTTTTTATGGTTGATAAAGACTGATTTATTTCTTTGAGAATTATTTCAGCTGTGTTTTGAGCTCTTATTAATGCAGATGTGAATACTAAGTCAAAATTAATTTTTAAGTTATTTATTATCATTCCAGCATTATGAGCCTCTTCAATACCTTTGGCTGTTAGATCAGGATCCCTCCATCCAGTAAATTGATTTAGGGCATTCCACTCGCTTTGACCATGTCTTATTAAAATTAGATTCATTTTTATTAGATAAAATCCTATTTTAATAGATAATATGTCTTCATATGTTGGAATTTAATCTTTTTTTAATTGATTATTGGTATTTCTCAGTACCACTATTTTTCTTCATATTCTTATTTGCTTATTCAGAAATGAACAAAGGTGGTAAGAAAATTGAACCCAATGAGCTTACAAGATTAGTTAATAAAGAAAGTGCAATCCTTATCGATATTAGAAAAAAAGAAGATTATGAAAATGGTCATATTATGACTGCATTGAATTATCCTCATCAAGAATTTGATAATCAGATGCATGAATTAGAAAAATTTAAAGATCGTCCAATAATCTTGGTCTGTGATATGGGAAGAAACTCTGCAAATATTGGAGAGAAGCTTAAAAAAGCTGAGTTTAAAGAAACCTTCAGGTTAAATGGAGGTATGATGACTTGGACACAGGAAAACCTTCCAATTGTCCAAAAGTAAAAATGCGGGAAAGGAATCCCCGCATTTTTAAAAGAAACAAATTTATTTAGAAAGAGTTCCTACTATATGAGCTAATATCTTATAAGGATCCGCATTAGATGCAGGTCTTCTGTCTTCAAGATATCCATTCCAGTCATGCTCAACTGTATAAACAGGGATTCTTATACTTGCTCCGCGATCACTGACACCATAAGAGAATTTATCGATGCTTTGTGTTTCGTGCAGACCTGTAAGTCTCATATCATTATCTGAGCCATATGAAGCTATACCCTCTTCGTGGACTTCACCTAATTTGTCACACATTGATGAGAAAAGTTCTTCAGAACCAGCAGTTCTCATTGCCTCATTGGAAAAATTACAATGCATTCCAGATCCGTTCCAATCACCTGTTTTTGGCTTAGGATGAATATTCACACCAACACCATATTCTTCAGCAATCTTATAAAGAAGATACCTTGATACCCAAAGATCATCAGCAGCTTTGATTCCTTTTCCAAAGCACTGATATTCCCATTGTCCAAGAGCAACCTCTGCATTTGTTCCCGTCAAGGTTATTCCAAGATCTAAACAAGCCTCCAAATGTGCATCAGATATTTCTCTGCCAACTACATTACCTGCTCCAACTCCGCAATAATATTCACCTTGCTCTCTTGGTGTGCCGTCTTCCCAGCCCAGAGGTTCTCCAGTTTGAGGATCAGTAAAAAAGAATTCTTGTTCAAATCCAAACCACCATTCGTCTGTAGTTACATCTGCCGCTGCAGCTCTAGTATTGGATGGATGAACAGAATGATCAGCAGCTTGAACTTGAGTCATAACCAGGTCATGACCATTTGGATTAGCATAAGTCTGGACTGGTAAAAGTAAGCAGTCAGAACTGCCACCTTCTGCTTGTTGAGTTGAAGATCCATCAAAAGACCAATCTGGAGGAGTATCGTCCTCGGTGGCTTTAACTTTACTTCGCATCATTGGTTCTGGCTGATACCCATCAAGCCAAATATATTCAAATGTATTCATAAATATCTCCTAAAAAATAAATTTTCATGCATTTTTTAGTCTGCAGGATTTTTGAAGTTAAACTCGAGAGGGTTTAACGGATGCGTTCCTTCAGCTTTCGCTTACTTCCGACTCTAAAAGAGTTGAACGATTAACGTTATCCTGTTAACGGGCGCGTTCCTTCGGTTTTCACCTACTTCCGACTTCCTTAGAAGTTGAACGATTTTAACTCTTCACTCAAATAATTGAGTTCCTTTTTAACCATGGAAATGGTGCAAAATTAAAATGCTAAGTAAAGTTTACTCAAATGAAATAACTAAGCAATAGTCATATTGATATTAAGGGTAATATTTTTTGAAATGTCACAAGAATTTTTAAAGTTCCATAAATTTTGAGATTATTTCTAGCTCTTCTTTAAAAGAATCAAAAGAGTGACTTCCCCCATTAACGATTCGAAAATTACAGCCACTATAAAAATCAAGAGTATATTTAAATGGAATAACATCATCACCAGTCTCAATAAGAACTAAATAGTTATCAGGAGAGTTAACCTTTGACACATTATTAAGCTCCAAGATTTCAAGGTCTTTTTTGGTTAGATAAAATTCTTCATTTGTTGAGTAATTTGTATTTTTTCCTAAATACATTTCCATACCCAAATATGGATTTGATGCGGGGTTGATCAATACAGCTTTTGAACCTAACTTTTCTGCAAAATAAGTGGCATAAAAACCACCAAGAGAACTCCCAATAAATAATTTATCCCCTTTATTTTTCCCTACTAATTTCTCTAATTGAATAAAAGACTTTTCTATTGAGTTATCAATATTTGGAATGTGCAGATAAATATTTGGAAATTTTTCTTTTATAAAGTCATTAAAGACAACTGCTTTTGTTGAATCAGCAGATGATGCAAAGCCATGAAAATAGAAAATATTTTTACTCAATTATTTCTTCTGCAAAATTAAGTAAATTCTCAAGAAGGTCAAAAAAGAAAGTATTTTGTTGATATTTTTCATCAGATGACTGAAGAATAGATTTATTTTTTAAGTAAAAAGGGAAGGGCTTCTCTCCCTGAAAGGAAATTACCTCAACCATTTTTGCATCAATGAAAACACAGAATCTAATTATAAAATTATTAAGGCTATCTTCAGGATGAGTATGCTTTACTTCACAAGTTAGTGTGTGCTTTGTTTTAGATAATAAATTAAACTTTATAAAAACTTTTTCATTTTTACTGACAGATTTTTCAAAACTTTTCTTTGGGTCTCTAAAGTCTTGCATTAATTTTCGTAATTTAAAAAAATTACTTCCACAAACATTTAAATGCGTTGAGGTTTTGGGAAGAGTTTTCATTTCTATAAATTAAATAAAAATATTATATTTTTCAATCAACAAAGCCAATAAAAACAATAAACCAACATAATTATTGTTTTTAAATGCTTTTAAGTGCTCATTATTTCTTGATATCAAATGTTGATAATAAAAGAGAAGAGCAGCGAAAAAGATAGTCAAATACCAAACAAAGTTCAAATCATTTAAGTAACCAAGAATAATAAAAGATACCAGCGAAAGACTTTGAAATAGAATAATATAGTTTTGAGATTTTTGTTCCCAATAAGTAATAGAAGAATTTACTCCTAACTTTTTATCATCATCATAGTCACTCATCGCATAAAATGAGTCGTAAGCAATTATCCAGCAGAAATTAGCCAAGTATAAGACCCACATTGAAGTATCAAACAACTTTTCATTCATAGAAAAGACAATTGGGATACTCGCACCAAAAGTTAATCCTAAGAAAACTTGTGGGATCTTAAGAAATCTTTTAGTTAAGGGATAAAAGACTATTAAAAAAGCAAAAAATAAACAAACGAGCTGAGGTTGTCTTTCTAAGTCTGAAACTAGAAATAAGCAAGAGAGTGAAAGCACGAGAAATATAAAATAAGCTTCTTGCTTGCTAAGTTGTCCAGATGCTAACGGCCTATCCTTAGTTCTTTCAACTTTTTTATCAAACTCCATATCAAAGATATCATTAATTACACATCCAGTTGATCTCACTAAAATTGATCCAACTATAACAATGATTAAGAAAGAGTAATCAATAGATGCTTCAGTAGAGATAAATAAAGCAATAAGAGCAGGCCACAAAAGAAGATAAATCCCGATAGGCTTATCAAGTCGAGTTATACCAATAAATCCAATTATTTTCTTAGCTATCATTTATTAAAAAGATTTCACAAACGCTGAAAGGATAACCTTTTACTGTGTATATACCTTTTCTCCCATAAAATATTTTTTCATTTGATTGAAACTTAGCAAATAGCATATATTTTTTTTTAATTTCAGGATTCGAGAAAAGAATATCTCCTAATGGATTTTCTTTGAGATTTCCAAGAACACCTAAACCAAGTCTAATTGTTGCAAGAGGTATGATGCTTTTTGCATAAATTAATGGCTTTTCATCAGAATAAAGAATTACTTCTCTGGTATTGTTTTCCTCATAGTTTTCAACAATAAGGTCATCTTCAATGATGTCAACTTCGCCAGGACCATCTCTAAGAAGCATTAATCTAAAATTTGAAAATGATTTTATTCTTGATGTTATTGATCCTGGCTCATTTAACCAGGAAAGAATTTCTTTATTACGAACTTCAAGTGATTCAATCTCAGATATCCATGATGATAATTTATTGAATTTCATATATTTAAGTATTCCAATTTTGTTATTATACGCTGAACTTTTTTATAAATTTTAGACACTATGTAATGAAATATGGACTATAAAAAATGGGAATGCATTGTTTGTGGGTTAATTTATGATGAGGCTGAAGGTTGGCCTGAAGACGATATTGAACCTGGAACTAAATGGGAAGATGTTCCAGAAGACTGGATATGTCCTGACTGTGGTGTTGGAAAGGAAGATTTTGACATGATTGAGATATCATAATGCTTGACGCTCCAAAGAATCTCACAAGAAATGTATTAATTGCTATGTTATTAGGCGCCTTAATAGGCGCTATCTTATATTATTCGAGTTTTTTATCAGAAAGCCTTAAAGATTTTATTTTTGAATATATTTTTAAACTAGGTGGAGAAATCTTTATAAATCTTTTAAAACTGATGGTAGTTCCATTAGTATTTTTCTCGCTAGTATCAGGTATTGCTTCCTTATCAAGTTTAAAAAGTTTTGGAAACATCGCTTCTAAAACAATCGCTTTATATTTATTTACTACGGCAATAGCAGTATCAATTTCTCTCGTAGTTGGATCAATTTTTCAACCTGGTTCTGGCTATTTAATGGCAGAGACTGTTGCACTCAAAGATTTGCCAGAAGGCCAGGGGATATATCAAACAATCGTTAATATAGTCCCCGCAAATATAATTGATGCAATGGCTAAAAATCAGATGTTAGCAATTGTCTTTTTTAGTATT
>CACBGD010000020.1 GCA_902538705.1 uncultured SAR86 cluster bacterium
TTAGTTGGTTATTTATTTGGTGAGATCAATTTTGATATTCAATCAGGATTTGCAATCCCACCAGTTGTTGAGGTTTATAACAAAACATCACCACTATCAATAGGATTTCCACCAATAGAGTACTTTAGTGAAGTTTTTCCTCTTGTATTAATTGGCTATCTTTTATTATTTGGTGATTTTGTTACTGGTACTGAGATACTGAAAGACGGCCAAAGCTATAGACCAGATGAAAAAATTAATATTGATATAAATAGATCTCATAATAGTGTTGGTATAAGAAACCTTCTTGGAACAATTTTGAATCCATTCTTTCCAACTCAGGGTGCACTTTGGACAGGTGTTCACGTTATTGTCGTAGAAAGATGGAAACAAGGAAGTTCTGTCATGAGATCATTATTTGATGGCATCGGTTCATACTATTTGATGGGCATTCCTTTTTTATATTTCACTCTTCCATTTGTTACTTTTATGCAGCCCCTTATGATTTTAGCTCTGGGTGTAACACTAGTTTTAACAGGACTAGCCTGCGCTTATGTTGCAATGTCAATGGTAAAGAAGAATTCGGAAATGGCTGTAACATTAGTTACTGCTGTGCTTATAGCATTTGGTGGTGAATATATGTGGCTTGGAATATTGATTGGTTTGCTCCTGAGCATATTGTTAGTAGATAAGGATATTGAAGCTGCATAATGTCTGAATATGCTTTAGAAATTAATGGCCTCAAAAAAGTCTATGATAATAATGTCGAGGCTTTAAAAGGCATTGATCTAAAAATTACCAAAGGTGATTTTTTTGCCTTACTTGGACCCAATGGAGCAGGTAAATCTTCAACAATCGGAATAATAAGCTCTATCACTAATAAAACTGACGGAAATATAAAGATTTTTGATGTTGATATTGATCAAAATTTTCCAAAGGCAAAGTCTTTTTTAGGTGTAGTTGCTCAAGAAATTAATTTCTCTCAATTTGAAAAGGTTGAAGATATTGTTATTACACAAGCTGGATTTTATGGAATCCCAAAAAATGTTGCGAAGGAAAGATGTAAAAATCTTCTTGAGAAGCTTTCTTTATGGAATAAACGTGGAGACCAAGCTAGAAATTTATCTGGTGGCCAGAAGAGGAGATTAATGATTGCTAAGGCATTGGTACATGAACCAAAATTGCTATTACTTGATGAACCCACTGCAGGTGTAGATATTGAACTTCGAAGAGAGATGTGGGATTTTCTTTCAGATATTAATAATAAAGGAACCACAATCATTTTAACAACACATTATCTGGAAGAGGCTGAGCAGCATTGTAATAATATCGCTATTATTGATGAAGGTACTATTGTTGAAAATACTTCTATGAAAGAGCTTTTAAGTAGATTATCTATCCAAAGCTTTGTATTAGATCTTGAGGATGAGTTAAAAGAAATACCAGATCTATCAATTTTTGATTTAAAATTACAAGATTCTAAGACATTGATTGCAACTCTTACAAAGGATGAAGATTTAAACACTCTTTTTAATAAACTTTCAGAATGTGGAATTAGAGTCAAATCTATGAGAAATGAGCAAAATAGATTAGAGGAATTATTTATAAGACTTGTAAAAGAGAAAGATGGAAACTAAAGAATTAATTTGGTCAATAATCACTCTTTCTGAAAAAGAGTTAAGAAGATTTATGCGTATTTGGGTTCAAACCCTAGTACCTCCGGCTGTCACAACGAGTTTGTATTTTGTAATTTTTGGATCTTTGATAGGTCCAAGAATTGGAGCAATGGATGGATTTGACTACATACAATTTATGATTCCTGGATTAATTATGTTAGCTGTAATAACAGCTGCTTACTCAAATGTTGTATCTTCTTTTTATGGAGTTAAGTTTCAAAGAGCGATTGAGGAACTTCTGATTTCACCTATGCCAACCTGGGCAATACTTTTTGGATATGTAGTTGGTGGTGTAGCTAGGGGAGTAATTATAGGAGTAATTGTTTTTTTTGTGAGCCTTATATTTTATCCAAACTTTGAAATTGCAAATTATGGTTTAACTATTCTGGTTTTGTTCTTAACATCGGTGATGTTTTCATTAATGGGCTTTATAAATGCTATATATGCTGATAGTTTCGATGACATAGCAGTTATTCCAACATTTGTTTTAACTCCTTTAATCTATCTAGGTGGTGTATTCTATTCTATAAATATCTTGCCAGAAATATGGAGAAATATTTCTTTGGCTAATCCCTTACTATATGTTGTCAATACATTTAGAGAGGGGATGTTGGGAGCCAGTGATGTTTCGATTCCTTTAGCGCTCGCAATGATGATTGGGTTTATCATTTTATTCACTGCAATATGTTTGTATCTCCTTAATAAAGGAATTGGCATTCGTAAGTGAAACCAAAATATTTAGGACAGCAGAATCCAATCTCAAAAAACTTATCGCTTGATAAAATTTCTAGAAAAAAAAGTAGAAAAGATTTAAATAAATTTGAATCTTTTGGAGTAGACATTTGGAACGCCTATGAATTTTCATATTTACTAAATGGCAAGCCAAAAATAATTGTTCTAGAAATTTCAATTCCTTCAAACTCTTTGTATACCATCGAGTCAAAATCTATGAAGTTGTTCTTAAACTCTTTCTACAATAAAAACTTCGCAAGCTCTAAAGAGGTCTTAGAAATACTAAGAAAAAAAATTTCTAGTAAGTGCAAGTCGAATGTGAAGATTATATCCAAAAGTAGTTTTAAATCTTTTGATAAGAGTGACTTTATAAATAAGTCGGGCTTTTTAGTTTATCAGGGCTTTAGATCAATTTGTCCGGTAACCTCGCAACCAGACTGGGGAAATATTTATCTTTATTCCGCAACAGATGTTTTGAATAAAAAAGAGATTTTTAATTTCTTGTTTAGCTTTAGAAATCATGGTGGATTTCATGAGAGCTGTGTTGAGAAGATATTTTTGCATATTAAAGAAAGATACAAAGTTAACCATTTAGAGGTATGTGGAAGGTTCTTTAGAAGAGGTGGAATAGATATCAATCCTATTAGATCTTCACAAAAAAAACTATTCTTTAAAAATTTTCGTGAATTTAATCAATAAAAAATTTAAGTCACTTGATGATCTGAATGAAGATATTTTCGAAGAGCTCTTGGCTTTGTTAAAAATGCATAGTAGTCCATGTTTTATTCTTAGTGGAGGAAATTCACCAAGACCTTTGTTTAGAAAAATTTCTCAACATAATGAATATTTTAAAAAAGCAATTTTTGTAATGTCCGATGAGAGAGTTGTTGATATTGAGAATTCTAGTAGTAATGAGGGCGAATTTTTAAGATTATCAAATATAACTAAAGACAACTTAATTAGTCTTCGCAATAAAAAAATAATACAAAAACTTAATGATATAAGTTCTTATGATTTAGCTGTATTAGGAATGGGTGATGATGGCCATTTTGCATCTATCTTTCCAGATTGTTTAAATACATCTGAGGCTATTAACTCTCAAAATAATATAATTTCATTCAAAGATGAACATTTAGATTTTGAAAGAATAAGTCTTTCTCTCAATGAAATCTTAAAAGCAAAAAAAATCATCTTGATAGCATCATCAAAAAATAAACAATCTATTCTTACAGACAAAAAGAGTCTTCCTGTTCATCATTTATTAAATAAATCATCTAATAAGATCTTCATTTTTAGTTGTGATTAAAAAAATCATTGACTTAGAGTAAACTCTAAGATGTATATTATGTCGCTGATGGGGTATTTATGAATTCATATAAACACAAACTTGCTCTTGTAACAGGAGCTTCTACTGGAATTGGTTACGCAATTGCAAAAGAACTTGCTAAAAGGGGCGCAAATTTAATAATCTCTGCAACTGCTAGAAGCGAAGACAAGCTTCACAGCTTATCTGCAGAAATAAAAAAACTAGGTTCAGAGTGTTATATCTTTATAGAAGATTTATCTAAATTAAACTCTGGAAGATCTCTTTATGACCAAATCAAATCAGAAAATCTTCATGTAGATATTTTAGTCAATAACGCAGGCTATGGAAGATGGGGAACCTTTCATGATGTAGAAATGGATGATTATGCTGATATGATTCAGCTAAATATAACCTCACTTAGTGAGCTATCACATTTATTTATACCAGACATGATTTCAAAGGGGGAGGGTGGAATTATTAATGTTGGTTCTGTTGCTTCTTTAACTCCAGTGCCTTATTCAAGTGTGTATGCTGCTACAAAAGCTTATGTTCTGTCTCTTAGCGAAGGCCTCAGATATGAGTATAAAAACTCTAATATAAGTATTATGGCTCTTTTACCTGGGGCAACTGTTTCAAACTTTGGACAAGTCGCTACTGCAAAATCAGACAAATTAAGAAATAGATTAAACAAAAGATCTAAAAGTGCTACTGGAACCATTTTTCAAACATCTCAAGAAGTAGCTGTTGAATGCCTCGATGGGTTTAGCAAAAATAAGCAATTTATTATCCCCGGTAAAGGGAACAGAAGAACAGCAATGATTACAAAATTTATGCCAAGGACCAAAGTACTCGATATAGTTGGTAACTTGTTCAAGAAGATAGCAGGCTGATGTTTGGTAATGTAAAATCATGTCATTGGAGAGGTGGCAGAGTGGTCGATCGCGCTACCTTGGAAAGGTAGTATACGGGCAACCGTATCCAGGGTTCGAATCCCTGTCTCTCCGCCATTGTATTTTTAATCATTTTTGTTCAAAATATAAACATAAAGGGAAATACATGCCAGATTTTAAATTACAGCTGAAAACATTTGTTGAAATGTTGAGAAATATTGAAGATGAATTTAAGCTTCATTCACTTACGCCAAACGAGCAAGCAGTATTCTTTACAATAATGAAAAGTGATGAAGTTTGTAATATTTCTAATATTGTTGATGAATCTGGATTATCGAGATCAACTGTTTATAAGATTTTAAAAAAGCTTGAAGACAATAATTTAGTCGAAGCATTACAATCAAAATCAGATAAACGTGAATCCATTGTTTCCCTAAAGGTTTAATTTGCGTTTAGCCTCTGATTTCAAATATTTCTTAGAAGTATCGATAACTACTTTTGTATCATTTGGTCTTTTGTATGTAATATGGATTTTTTTCATTATCAGTTCTGAGACTGCAACAGGTTTTAATGGGAGCCTAATGTATGTTCCGCATGCTGCAAGAGTGATTACAATTTGCTATTTTGGTTTATGGGCAGTTCCAGCGCTCTTCGCTGCTCATGTGTTTTGTTCAGTTTATATCGGCGGAACATATGGTCTAAATCAATTAGTAATATTTGATGTACTTGGGACATCTTTCCTTTCTGCTGTTTGTGTTCTTTTAGCACTATATGCAATGGCTGGCTTGGGTTTTAAAATAAGAACTTTACCTTTCTATGAATTTACAAAAGATTCTATTTATCTAGATTTAAGGAACCACAAACATATTATTTTGGTTACTATATTTAGTGCAGCAGTCCATTCATTGTCTTTGTATGTTTATAATTATTTAAGAGCAATTTCTTCTAATCCTGAAATGTTTATAAGGTTTTTTGTTGGAGATATTCTTGGAACACTGGTGACCATATTTACATTATCTTTTATGCTATTCGCTTTTTTTCGTGAAAGATAAATTACATCCATTTCATCTTGCAATACCTGTTTCAAACATTAAGGAATCTATTTTTTTCTATAAAGAGATTCTTGGCCTCAAGCAAGGAAGAAGTTCAAATCAATGGGCTGATTTTAATTTCTTTGGTCACCAACTTGTATGTCATGTTTCATCTGTTATTGAAGAACAAGTCTCTAATCCTGTAGATGGAGAAGAGGTACCAGTCCCTCATTTTGGAGTAGTGCTTTCTATAGAGGAATTTGAAGAATTTTTATCAAAAATTGATGGCAAAGATATAGATTTCATTATTAAACCAACCATTAGATTCAAAGGAGAGATTGGCGAGCAGAGGACAATGTTCTTCAGAGATCCATCAGGCAATGCTATTGAAGTTAAGGCCTTCAAAGACATTAAAAACCTATTCAGGTCATAAATATTTGACTACTGTATAAATATACAGTATATTTAAATTATGAAAAATGTAATTAATTTAAATTTTCAAGATTCTATTATTTCTCAGTGGGAAGAGGCAGTAGATAAAGAGTCTGCTGAAAAGACCTTAGCCTTCAAATATTTTAATGGAAATAAGGAAGATCTTGTTAACTATCTATTTCCTAAAGATAATATTGTTTCTGCAAAAAAAACTTCCTGTTTTGCTAATTGTCAGCAACTAGAATTATTATAATTTAGCTGTTAACAATCTCTAATTGCTGTATATAATAAAGTTAGCTGTCACTATATAGTGGTTAACATGGGGGCTACTTTATAGTATTTATCATTACCCTCAGACGGAGGTGATCTTATTAATATTATATTTAATTCAGAAATCGGAGGTTCAACTTTTTGACAGAAGTTAATATCTGATTTCGTCTGATTTTAATCAGATTAAGCCCTCTTTTTAAGAGGGCTTTTTTCAATCTATCATGGAAACTAAATACTGGATCCTTATAACTATTCTTGGAGCAGTCTGGGGAAGTGCATTCATGTTTATAAAGATTGCAACGATTGAATTAGGTCCTATAGCTCTTGTAAACATCAGACTTGGTGTTGCTGCTCTTATCTTCATACCATTCTTGTTACAAAAGAAATATCTGAATCACTTTAGAAGCAACTTGAAACATATTTTAGTTCTAAGCATAGTCAATACTGCATTACCTTTCTCCTTGTTCGCATATGCTTCGCTTGAATCGAGTTCTAATATGCTATCTATTCTAAATGGAACAACTGCAATTATGGCAGTTGTGATTTCTACAATTTGGCTAAAAGTTAAATTAAATTATTTACAGATTATGGGTGTATTTATTGGATTATTTGGAATCATTGTTTTAGCAAATCCTGATAATATTTTTATTTCTACTAAAGCAACAATCTTTTGTTTGGGCGCCGCTTTTTGTTATGCATTATCTGCAAATTATATTCAAAAGTTTGCATATAAAACTAATACAACCGTATTGATTGGATGGTCATTAGTTTTCGCTTCAATTTTTCTTATACCTCTCACTATCCTTAATTTACCATCACAGTTTCCATCAAATAATGTTATCTACTCCATTCTATGGCTCGGTGTTATTTCAACAGGTATTGCCTTTCTTGGTTATGTACGACTAATAGAAAAAATTGGAGCTGTTAAGACTGCAACAGTTGCATACTTTATACCTGTTTTTGGAGTAATTTGGGGCTATATTTTTTTGAATGAACCAATTACATTACAAATTTTAGTAGGTATGATACTGATACTCATGGGAATAATATTTACAAATAAAAGATATGACCAATATTAATGAACTTTTGAAAGAGGCTAATGAACTTGTACCAAGAATTAGTATCGAAGATGCCAAAGCTCTTTTAGAAGATATCAACACGGTTATCTTAGATGTAAGAGAAGATCAAGAACTTAGAGAGACAGGAAAAATTAAAGGAGCAATACATGTACCAAGAGGTTTATTAGAATTTATCTTTAGACCAGAGGATTATGTTGATGATGAAGAAAATATGAAGATTTTGGTTTATTGCGCTGCTGGAGCAAGAGCAGCTTTAGCTGCAAAAACACTTATGGATATAGGGTATAAAAATGTCTTTAATTTGGGTGGATTTAAAGAATGGGTTGAAGGTGGGGGAGAAATTGAAGTAGTTTAGTCACTTTCCTTCATATATTCATTTAAACGTAATTTTACATTCTCACGTATCGATCCCCAAAACAGACTGTAGTCCACAACATGCAAATTGCCCAATCCAAACTCAACTGAATCAAACCTTTTTATAAATTTGCCTTTTACCTCTGCCAAACCTTTTTTATTTAATCTTACTTCGAAATCTGAGTCTTCAAATAATGAAATATTAATAGTCTCTCCAGATGGAGTTTTTCTAGTCAAGCCTTTAAGTGATTGATCCCAAATATCAAGATTAAGAACAGAGTTTTTTTTCTCTGTTGATATCCAGTCTCTTCCTGTTGTCCAACTGATGGGGTTTGTTCCAAATAAATTGTCATTTCTTCTAAATCGTTTCCAGCCACTAGAATCCCAAGTCCAGCTTTCTCCCTCAAGATTTTTCTTCTCATCCACAGTACACCAAGCTATGACACAATTAACTTGTTTAGGACTTTTGCATACCTTTATCTCCTTAAAGAGATCTTTTACGTCCTCTCTTAAGATTGGATATCCAATTAAATAAGCCGCGATCATTCTTTTAGAGAGGCTTGTTCTATCAATATGTTTTGATATTAGTTGTTGTCCATGCAGAGTTCCTTGACTATGAGATGCAATAAAAAAGGGCTTATTGCCAATCATCTTTAAAAACTCAAAAAAAGCATTTTCTACATCTTGATATGCTCTTGCAAGAGCTTTTTGACCATCACCAGTTTCATCATAAAATGAGAAAAAAGTCGCTTGTCTATATTCAGGTGCATAAATATCGCAACTCAAATTAAAAGCTGATGCTTGACCAGCAAGCATACCCATCGTTCTCTCAAAGTGAGGAGTATCCCTATCAATAGTTGCATTCCATGTTTTACCAAAATACCCTGTTGGATGAATATAAAATACTGCTGCATCTTTTGAATTGTTGATAAACTCATTATTAGGTGTAAGTTGATCTGGTCCATTTTCATGAAGGGGATGAGCTGCCCATGAATCAAGATTTTTATAGTCTGGCTTTGAAGGAGGAATAAAGTCTTCAAATCTCATTGTTGGTTTAATCATTGTGCCAACAACTTTGAATAATATGACTCTTCTAAAGTAGATAAGTATAGATAGAAGTATAAAAAACAGAACTATATATAGAATATTTACCCCCTTTATTGGCGCGCCCGGGAAGATTCGAACTCCCGACCCCTTGGTTCGAAGCCAAGTACTCTATCCAGCTGAGCTACAGGCGCATAGTTTTCATACATTATATTCCTTTTTATTTTTCTAAAAAATATTATGTTAAAATTTTAACGATTTGTAATTGGGAGGTATGCATGAGAATTAAATCAATACTGAAATATTTTGTCTTATTGCCGGCGTCAATTTATCTGGCGATATTTTTATTTATTTCTTTTGATTTAAGAGAGACTAGGCCTATCATATCTTTATTTAAGGTCTTTCAAACTGATACATCTCTCAAAGTAATTGATTCTTCCTTAAAATCAAATGAAGATAAATCAATAAGAACTATAACAAGCAATCCTAATAAGAATGTTTATTTTGGTGATTTGCATGTTCATACAAAATACTCTTTTGATGCATATGTTTTTGGTGTCACAGGAACACCTGATGATGCCTATATGTATGCAAAGGGCGCAAGTGTAAAACATCCACTTGGATATGATCTTCAATTACGCGAACCCCTAGATTTTTATGCAGTAACTGATCATGGTTTTTTTATGGGTATGATCAATAATTATGCAGACACAAGCTCAAGAATTTCAAAAAAAGATTTTACTAAGCCGTTCCACAACATGAATGCAAAGGTAGCAACTAATACTTTTGAAGAGAATTTAGACACCTTTGCAGAAAGAACTGCTATGTTCAGTGATGTTATAGCCTCAACTATTAATATGCCTTACTTTGACCTTCATCCAAAGGTAATGGCAGCGTATTTTACTAGAAACGTGCAGCTTGCTCTAAAATCTTTTGACTATAAAGTCCACAAGTCAGCATGGGCTGATATGGCAAGAGCTGCAGAGGAACATAATGATCCAGGAAACTTTACAACATTTTTAGCATATGAATATACAACCTCTACCGATACCGAGGGAGGTAATCTTCATAGAAATGTAATTTTTGAGGGATCTAAAAGGCCTTTAAGACCTTTCACCAGGATTGATTCACTCAATCCTGAAGACTTGTGGACGTGGATGGATGACTTGCGAGAAAGAGGAGTTGACTCAATTGCTATCCCTCATAACGGTAATGGCTCCAATGGGAATATGTTCGAAATGGAAACTTTTGAAGGTGGTCCTATTAATAGAGATTACTCCTCAAAAAGAATGCGAAATGAGCCTCTTGTTGAAGTTACTCAAGTTAAAGGAACATCGGAAACACACCCCTTGCTATCACCTGATGATGAATGGGCAGATTTTGAAATTATGGATATAAGAGTTGGAAGTAGGCCACCAACCTATAGCATGCCTCAAGCAGGATATGTTAGAGACGCATATCTAAGAGGCCTTACTTTAGATTGGTTTGGTCAGGGTAATCCTTATAAGTTTGGATTAATTGGTTCAACAGATACCCATGTTCTTGGTGGTTCTTTTGATGAATCTAATTATTGGTCTAAAGTCGGTATCCTAGATGGTTCCCCTGAAGCAAGAGGCACTATTCCTTTAACTCAAGAAAGAATTGCAACTGTTACGCAGGGATTAATTGACGCAAATCAACCCGTATTGCTCATAGACAGGGAGCAGGGCACTTATATGGATGTGGGTTTTGATCAGTGGGGAGCATCAGGTCTTGCTGCTGTTTGGGCTGAAGAAAATACCAGAGAGTCTATTTTTAAAGCCTTCAGGAATAAAGAAACTTTTGCTACGTCTGGATCTAGAATTAAATTAAGATTTTTTGCAGGCTATGAAATTGATGCTCTAGATTTAGACTCATCTAATTTAATTTCTCAGGCATATGAAAAAGGTGTCCCCATGGGGTCTGAAGTAAATTATGATAATGATAAAGAACCACATTTCCTAGTTTGGGCAGTTAAAGGTAAACATGGAGCACCACTTCAAAGAATCCAAATTATTAAAGGTTGGATAGATGGTAATTCAGGTCGACCTAAAGAAATGGTTTATGATGTTATATGTTCAGATGGACTTCAAGTTGATCCAATATCTAATAGATGTCCAGATAATAATGCAAAAGTTGATATAAATACCTGCAAAATTTCAGAGGATGTTGGTGCAGTTGAGCTTAAAGCTAAATGGCAAGATCCTGAATTTGATCCAAAAGATAACGTTTT
The DNA here is from genome assembly GCA_902538705.1 of uncultured SAR86 cluster bacterium. GTDB lineage: Bacteria > Pseudomonadota > Gammaproteobacteria > Magnimaribacterales > D2472 > CACNXK01. The sequence goes on from CACBGD010000020.1 coordinate 11,045, forward strand.
TTATTACGTCAGAGTATTAGAAAATCCTACGTGTAGATGGTCTACATGGGATGCAATTAAAGCAGGTTATAAGCCAAGGAAAGATCTTCATAGCACTATTCAAGAAAGGGCATGGTCTTCACCTATTTGGTATGTTCCAGAAGATGATGGAATTGATATCATCCCTCTTGGTGGATCAATTGATTTAAGAAATTAATTTGATCTTATGAAATCAAGATTAGGTCTTTTTATTCTGATAGGTTTGTTTCTATATTTAGTTGATTATAGATTTTCATATGACAAGGACTTAAATCAAATCATAATTCCAGATGATGAAGTATTAGGACTCATAGAAACTTGGCGCGACCAAGTTGGGAGAGACCCTTCAGACGAAGAAATTGTAAGAATTGTCAATAATCTAATAAATGAAGAAATACTCTACAGAGAGGCTTTAAAGCTTGATTTAGACAAAGATGATAGGATTATAAAGCGCCGTCTTGCTCAGAAAGTTGAATTTCTAAAACAGGATGTTCAACAGCCTTCATCTCAGGAATTAGAAAATTTTTATAATGAAAATCAATCAAAATATATTGTTGAAGATCTTTATTCTTTTTCCCATCACTTTTTTTCAAAGGAGAATGATTCAGAAACAAAAGCTAAATTAGGCTTGATTGATATCCTAAGTGGAGATGCAATTAAATCAGATCCATTTATCTTAGGAAATGAGCTTAATCTGATTTCAAAAAATGACATTCAAAAGAACTTCGGTATCTCTTTTTATGAAAGTCTTACTACAATTGATGAAAATCAGTGGTCTGGACCAATAGCATCCGACTATGGACTGCACATAGTATTTATTAAAAAGAAGTCAAGCGAGTACTTACCAAGGCTAAATCAGATTTATCAAAAAGTTTATAGTGATTACATTATCATGAGGAGAAGAGAGAATGTGATAAATTTCTTGGATGAAATTAAGCAAGAATATGAAGTTATTATCAATCCTGATCTAACTTTTGATTGATGAAAAAAATATCTTTTTTCTTATTTCTTTTTTTTTCATTTAATTCGTATGGTCATGAATTCAATCCTGCTCATCTAATACTAAACGAAGAATCTGATACATCTTATTCAGTAAGACTTTTTTATCCTCAACAATATAAAAATAATGCACCTCAGATCTTATATCCCACAAATTGCAAGACTTCTTCAATATCTAAATCAAGCAATACTAAGAATATAATTGAAAATTATTCTTTAACTTGTATTGGAGATATAAAGGGGCGAAGTATTAGATTTGAAAATCTTGATTTTCTTACTGATGCTCTTCTTTCAATAAATTTTATTGATGGCTCGTCATATGAATCAATTGCAGGATCTAGAAATCCAGAAATAAACATTCCCTTGCGCCAATCTGTATATCCATTTGCTTACTTCAATCTTGGTTTTGACCATTTACTAAAAGGAATTGATCATATTGTTTTTCTTATATGCCTCATTTTCTTAGTTACTGGATTTATTCATTTAGTTAAAGTAATAACAGCTTTTACTGTTGCTCATAGCATAACTCTATCATTATCTTTTTTAGGTATTGTATCTATTAGTCAATCAGTCATAGAGGCTTTGATAGCTTTAACAATAATTTTTGTAGCTTTAGATGCTATTGATAACAAGAATAAGAAGTTTCCTTGGTACTATGCTTTTGGTTTTGGTCTTTTGCATGGATTTGGTTTTTCAGGTGCTCTTTCGGAGATTGGTATTAATAATAACGAATTAGCATTATCCTTATTATTTTTTAATATCGGTATTGAAATAGCTCAGTTGATAGTTATTCCAATTCCTTTTTTTATGATTTATTTTCTGAATGATAATAAGATTTTTAAGAATATAAAGTATTTTCTGATTCTACTTATTGGTGGTATTGGAGTCTATTGGTTTTTAGATAGGATAATAGGAATTTTCTTTTAGATTTCCAAAATGCATAGCACTTTTAAATAGATTAATATAAGTCTATGAGATTATTCCTGCTTCTATTTTGTTTGTTAATTTTTTCGTGCAGTACCGATAGAGAAATTTCTACAATTGAAAATTTACATTTATTAATTGAAACATTGTCATCAGATGATATGCAGGGAAGGAATCCAGGGACGGAAGGCGGCCAAATTGCAAAAAACTATATATCAGACAAATTTTCAGAAACAAATCTTAAAACCTTCGGGAAAAGTTTTTTTCATGAAGTTCCGGCTGTATCATCAACTCTAGAAGACTCATCGTTCTTCACAATCTCTTTTAGAGATAGAGATAGAAAACTTTCTTACGGAAATGAAGTTGTTTTTTGGTCTAAACGAAATCAAAAAAATCAAAAAATAAATTCAAGTGAATTAGTATTTGTAGGGTATGGAATTGTTGCTCCGGAATATGATTGGAATGATTATGATGGAATTGATGTTCAAGGAAAAACAGTCGTTATCCTTATCAATGATCCGGGTTTTGATACAGGAAAGCTTAGGTTATTTAATGGTCGTTCAATGACTTACTATGGAAGATGGACATATAAGTTTGAGGAAGCTGCAAGGCAAGGTGCAACTGCGGCAATTATTATTCATGAAGAGGAAGCTGCTTCCTATCCTTGGTCAGTTGTAGAGAATAGTTGGACAGGACCGCAGCTAGATTTACAAAGAAAAGATTTAGGAATGAGTAGAACAATTCTGGAGAGTTGGATAAGTCTAGATGTTGCCAATGAAATTTTTACATTTACCGGATTCAATTATGACTCTCTTAAAGAGTTTGCTTTAGATAATTCCTTTCAAGCTTTTGAAATGAAAGGATTATCGTTAACAAGCAAAATCAATAGTGATATCAATTACTTTAGTTCTCATAATTTAGTTGGTTTCAAAGAGGGTACATCAAAGCCCGATGAATATTTAATTTTCATGGCTCATTGGGATCACTTGGGAATAAATGAAGATCTTGTAGGAGATCAAATTTTCAATGGAGCTTCTGATAATGCAACTGGTGTAGCGGCAGTAATAGAGTTATCAAGATTATTTGAAAAAGTTGAAACAAAGCGTTCAATAATATTTGCTGCTTTAACCTTGGAGGAATCAGGACTTCTTGGTTCTACCTATCTCGCTGAAAATCCTCCAATTGACTTAGCAAATTTAGTAGCAGGTTTTAATTTTGATGGAATACTTCCAACTGGAAGAACTAACGATATGGCTGTAATTGGCTATGGTGCATCTGAGCTTGAAGATCTTCTTGAAAAGGAATTAGAAAAGCAAGGGAGATACATAAATCCAGATCCTAATCCTGAAAAGGGTTATTTTTATCGTTCTGACCACATTAGTTTTGCAAAAAAAGGAGTGCCAGTTTTATATTCAGATGATGGCTTTGATTTACAGATTGGCGGTATCGAAAAAGGATTTAGTGAAATATATGACTATACTAGTTCACGATATCATGGTGTTGAGGATGAGTATGATGCGTCCTGGAACCTTCAAGGTTTTGAGCAAACTATTCACACAATATTCAATATATCCTATGCTTTAAGCAATTCAAATGATTGGCCAAATTGGTAT
>CACBGD010000021.1 GCA_902538705.1 uncultured SAR86 cluster bacterium
AAAGGTTTATGAAAAAGCATAACCTGGATAAGTTCAAAATGAACTCAAATTTCCCAATTACTACCGTAGGCCTTCAAAGAGGCGCTTTAGTTGCTGAAAAAATGGGTTTTGTCGAGGAATATAGAGATAAAGTTTTGCAAGCAATGTGGGAAGACGATATTAACTTAGGTGATCAAGAGATTCTAATGAACTTTGTAAAAGAGTTTGATATTGATCATGATCATTTTTTTAATGAGATTACTTCTGAAGATATAAAACAACAATTATTTGATAATACCAACATGGCTGTTGAAAGAGGTTCTTTTGGAGTTCCAACTTTTTTTGTTAATGATCAAATTTTCTTTGGAAAAGATAAGCTTGTTGAGATTGAAGAATATTTATTAACTTTAAAATAAACTTTTTTATCAAAATCTTTTCAATATAAGTATGCCTCTTAAAAGAATATTTCTTGTTTTATTTATCCTTTCGAGTTTTTTAGAAGCTAATGAAGAAATTCGAAAAAGTTTTTTTAAAGAAAGTGAATCTCTTTCTCAATGCACTTTTTACTATCCAATTCTCTCAGAGCAAAAAAAAATGGATATCCAATCAGAAAAGATTACTATTTCAGAAGAAAGAATATTTTTGGAAGAAGATGTTGTGCTTAAATTTGATGGAGGCATTTTCGCTTCATCTTCAGCTGATCTAAAAGAAAATAGTAACTTAATTAATTTCGATAATAATGCTGGCATTTTCCTAAATGATCTTTACCTGCAAGCACAAAGAGGTAAATTTGATAGAAGTAATAATACTTTTGAGCTTAACTCTGGAAACTCTTACTGGAAAAAACCTAATGTATTTATTAGCTTTGATTCTGCAGAAGGAGTTAATGATTCCGTAACTTTCACGAATGCGTCTTTATCATCATGTGTGGATACCTCTTCAGGATGGGCATTAAAGGCAGAGCAAATAGAAATTAATGATGAGATTGGAAGGGGTTCTGCAAAAAAAATAAGATTGGAAATCTTTAATAAAACCGTCTTCAGATTTCCATATTTGCCTATCTACTTATCAGAAGATTTAGAAAATAATCCAAAAAGGCACTCAAGATTCCTCGTTCCATCTATATCGTATTCTTCTGATGGCTTTGATTTTACATTGCCATATAAAAAAATATTATCTGATAACTCTAATCTTATTTTTGGTCCTAGAGCAATTGCAAAACGCGGAAATGGATTTGAGTTTCAGCTAAACTCGAAAAAAGATAAGCACAACTTAAGGGCTAATCTTATTTATTTAAGCAGTGACAGAGAGTTTGATAAAAGATATCCAAGCCATAAAAATATTGGAGACCAAAGGTGGGGATATGAAATTAAAAGTTCTTCAGATCTGCAATTAGGAATACTAAATGTTAATTGGGCGGATTTTTCAGATTTTCATTTTTTTAGAGATGTTCCAGGTGAATCAGTTAATTTAAATTTCCAAAGGGAAGAATATTTTGAACAATCTATCTCTTTTCAAGGAAACTTTAAAAAACTATCTTATGAGTTAGGATCTATGGGATTTGAATCATCAAATCCAATACTTACAAATGGCTATGTTAAAAAACCTTTTATTAACCTTGAATATAAAAATGATCTTGGGAAACTTAAATTTAAATCGTCACTTAAATTTGCAGAGTTTTCTGCTGGGACTCTTCATGACTATATTGGGTATCAAGTTCATGAAGGAAAATATTTGCTGCTTGTTGATAGCCCACCTGAAGGCTCAAGAATTTTTATGAATAACACATTAAAAATTGAAAGTAGCTACAAAAACTTTGATGTGGAGGCTATGGTTGGGATAAAGTCAATTAGCTATGATCTTAAAAATGCCGAAAATACCGCTAACGATATAAATGTTCCCAATATTCATATAAGATTCTCCAAAGATCTCTTCAAAACTTTTGATGATGGGGTTTCATTCTTAACTCCAATATATACGTTTGGATATGCTAAGACAGAGGATCAGTCTGATAATCCTATTTTTGATTCAGCTTTGATACCTCGGGGTGTTAATACTTATATGAATAAGCAATTCTCTGGTTATGATCGAATTGCAGATGAAAAGTTTCATGCCATCGGGTTAAATTTCTCAAGGATTGAGGATAGTCTTGAGAAAATAAACTTTACAATTAAAAAGAAAATTTACTTCAAAGATAGAGAGGTTTACTTAAACAATCCTTTCGAAATTAAAGATGACGCTGGACCAATTGCCTCGTCTTTTTCTTGGAATCCTTTAAAAGAAATAAAATTTAACTCATATGTGAACTATTCAGATGAACAATCAAAAATAAATAATATTGGATTAGAGGTGCTTTATACAAATCAGAAAATCAATACTGGAATTGGCCAGAAATATAGGAGAATAAACTCATCCCTAAAAGATAATCTGGACTTAACCGAATTCTTTATAGATGTTCCATTAGAAAGTGGTTTTTCAATATTTGCATTGGGTCAACGAGATAATGAAACTGATAAATTTATTGAATCAAGGCTGGGTCTGGGCTATGAAAACTGCTGTTTTGCTGCATCTTTGACTGCTTCAAAGAGGACCTTAATTCGCTTCAATGACATTAATATTTCAAATAATATGTTTTTAAATGAGTTATGGGACAATATAATAGAGACAGAAAATAAAAGTCGTATTAATATTTCCTTTCAGTTAAAGGGATTTAATGAAAATAATAATAGGGGCATTAAGAGATATATACAAAACTCATTCTTAAATAAATGAAAAAACTAGTACTTATTCAAATGTCGTTATTTCTTAGCCTTTTAATGCCTGCAAAGATTGAAGTTTTAGATAGAGTTGCGATTATAGTTAATGATGGGGTGATAATGGAATCCCAAATACAAGATCTTGTTGAGACAACAAGGCTAAGATTCCTCGAGCAAGGAGCAGAAGCTCCTCCCATATCAAGTCTTCTTGAAGAAATAAAAGAGCAGCTTATAGTCAAAGAACTTCAGCTTCAAAAAGGATTAGAGTTTGGTGTAAGAATTAGTGATGGTGAACTCAATCAAACATTCATTCAGATTGCTCAAAATAATGGTTTAACTCTGGAGCAGTTTATAAAAAATATTCAGGATTCAGGTCAAAACTACGAAAAAATAAGAGAAGAAGTTAGAGAAGATATGATTATTCAAAGAGTCCAAAGAGGTGTAGTAAGTAATTCAATCAATATCACTGATCAAGAAATTGAAGGATTCTTGGCAACTGAAGAGGCTGTTGATCAGCTAACTCCTGAACTTCTTGTAAGGCAAATACAAACCAATTCTATTGAGTCTGCAGAAGAAATTCTTCAAAGCCTTGAAAGCGGTGAAAGCTTTGAAAATCTTGTGAGTGATAAATCAATCAATCAAAATAAAAATCAAGGCGGATTAATGCCTTGGAGAAAAATCAATGATATGCCATCAGTTTTTGCAGAGGCAATCAAAGGAAAATCTTTAGGCTTTATTTCTGATGTTATTGAGACAGGTTCAGGATTTCATATTTTAAAACTTGAAGAAAAAAGAGGGCCATTGGTGCAGTTCGAGGAACAGTGGGAAACAAGACATGTTTTGCTCACTCCTTCGGCAATAAGAGATGTTGATGCAACAAAGGCTGAAGCTGAAATATTAAGAGAGAGAGTTGTAGGTGGTGAAAGTTTTTCTGAAATTGCTAAAGCTTTTTCTGAGGATCCAGGTTCAGGCTCTAACGGTGGGAGTCTTGATTGGCTTCCAAAAGGATCTACAGTGGCTGAGTTTGAGAATGTAATGATCAATTCAGAGCTGAATGAGATTTCAGATGTCTTTGAGTCTGAATATGGATTTCATTTTTTAGAAGTGACAGGAAAAAGGGTCGAAGATATTACCGATGCTTTGATTGAAGACAGAGCTTACTCAGTTTTATTCTCAAGAAAATTTGATGAGGAGCTTGAAAATACCTTAAGAACAATGCGTGCGGAAGCTTTTGTTGAGTTTAAAGATCTAGATTGAAAACTATTATTTATTCTCCCGGTGATCCAGCAGGCATTGGACCAGACTTATTTTTAAGTCTTTTCAATGAAGGTTTCTTTAAATTTATAAAAGCAAATATAGTCTGTCTTGGTGATAAAAAACTTTTTGATTCTAGGGCAAAAGAATTAGGCTATAACTTCAAGATAAATTCATACACAGAGATAAATGATATAAATGAAAAGATTGGATACCTTGAAATTGTGGAGTGTCCTGATATCACCAGTGGTACTTTAAATGCAATCAACTCTAATTATGTAATAAAAAATCTTGATTTTGGTATTGATTCTTGCATAAAGAATAAAGATTATGGATTAGTAACGGGGCCAATTAGTAAAGAGAATATTATCGATGGCGGATATTTATTCTCTGGTCACACTGAGAGGATAATGCAGAGAACTGGCAGTGATGATGTACTAATGCTACTTGCTTCGGAGAGATTAAAGGTTGCTTTAGCAACAACACACATACCATTAAGTAAGGTTTCAAAATCTATTACGAAAGAACTTATCCTAAATAAAGTAGGAATCTTAAATCGTGAACTTAAATCAAAGTTTAATATTGAAAAACCTAAGATTTCTCTTCTGGGTCTTAATCCACATGCAGGAGAAGGAGGAAAATTAGGAGACGAAGAGATTAGAATAATAATACCTGCTGTAGAAGAGTTAAAAGCAGCAAATATTGATGTCTCAATGCCTTTATCCGCGGATACAGCTTTTAACAAAAATCTTCTTGATGAAACTGATGCTTATTTTGCTATGTATCATGATCAAGGCCTGCCAGTTCTAAAAGCTCTGAGTTTTGGAGACTCAATTAATATCACCTTAGGTGTACCAATTATCAGAACTTCAGTTGATCATGGTGTTGCTTTGGATATTGCAGGAAAAGGTATTGCAAATAACTCTTCTTTGAAGAATGCCTTTATTGCAGCAGATAATCTAATCTAATGATTGATAGATCATCCCGAAGGCGCTTTGGGCAAAATTACCTAACCGATAAGTCTGTTATTTACCAAATAGTGGATAAAATTAATCCTGGTAAGGAAGATAGCTTTATTGAGATTGGTCCTGGACAAGGAGCAATTACAGGAAGTATAAAAAATAGTTCTCAAAATCTTACTCTTATAGAAATTGATAGAGAAAACATAGCTTATTTAAAGAGCTCTCTTGGTGATGGAATTAAGATATTCGAAGAGGATGTTCTAAAAATTGATCTTAGTTTTATAAAAAATAATGATAGGGTCATCGGTAACCTCCCCTACAACATAGCTTCTCAAATAATACTTAGATTTTTAGAATTAAATACGAAAATATTTGATATGCACTTTATGGTCCAAAAAGAGATGGCCGAAGTACTTACCTCAAGTCCAGGTAATAAGAGCTGGAATAAATTTGCTGTGAAAGTAGCTTTTTTTTATGAAACTGAGATATTGTTGGATATATCTCCGGAAGCATTTGATATCAAGCCTAAAGTTAATTCTTCTCTGGTAAGATTCAAGCCAATAAATAGTCAGGCCTTTGAAATAAAGAAACTATTTCAAATTATAGATTTATCCTTCCAATCTAAAAGAAAAACCATATTCAATAATTTAAAAAAACATAATATAAATTGGGAAAAGTTGAAGTTTGACAAAAATCTTCGAGCTGAGCAGCTTAGTCTCGAAGATTTTTTAGAGATTTATAAAAATGCCTAGCTATGTCATTGGTGATGTCCAGGGATGTTTCGATGAGTTAATGCTTCTTCTGGACAAAATAAATTTCGATCCAAAAAATGATGAATTAATTTTTGCAGGCGATCTTATAAATAGAGGACCCAAATCTCTTGAGGTACTTGAATTCTGCCTTAAAAATAAAAAGTCAATTGAAGTTGTGCTTGGGAATCATGATATTTATCTTCTTTATCTTATTCATCAAAACAAAAAAAACTATCAGCTAACCCCTATTCTTGAATCTAAGAATAGAAAAAAGTTTTTTAACTGGTTAATTAAAAAACCTCTAATGCTTGAAAGAAAAAATTATAAAAATGAAAAATTTATTATTTCACATGCTGGGATTCCTCATATTTGGGATTTAGGAGATGCTCGAAGACTTAATCAGGAGTATTTAAAAGCGATAAGAAAGAATCCGGGTGGTGTTTTTAGAAATATGTGGGGAGATCATCCTGATATGTGGTCAGAAAGCTTGAGAGGTTTTAGCAGAATAAGGGTAATAATCAATTACTTCACAAGAATGCGGCTAATCACTCAAAAAGGTCAGCTTGATCTTAAAACTAAAGTTTCTTCAAGAAATAGTGAATATAAAGCTTGGTTCAAATTTATAAAAACTGAAAAAGATAGTTATCAGCTATTTGGTCATTGGGCAGCCTTAAAAGGCAAGACAAATAAAAGAAATGTTATCGGTCTTGATGCAGGTTGTGTTTGGGGCGGACATTTGAAAGCAATAAGGATTAATGACCTAAAAATCTTTAAAATAAAGTCATTATGAAAGTATTTCAGGTTGGTGGATCAGTTAGAGACGAGATTCTAGGAGTAGAAGCGAATGATAAGGATTGGGTTGTAGTTGGATCATCTCCAGAAAAAATGGTTGCTGAGGGTTTCAAGGCTATCGGAAAAGATTTCCCTGTCTTTCTGCATCCTGAGTCAAATGAAGAATATGCTCTTGCAAGAACTGAAAAAAAATCGGGAAAAGGTTATAAAGGTTTTACATTTTACTTCGATGAATCGGTTACTCTTGAAGAAGATCTTAAGAGAAGAGACTTCACTATTAATTCTATAGCAAAAGATGCAAATGGTAATCTTATAGATCCTCATAGAGGTCTTGAAGATATAAAAAATAAAATTTTTAGACAAACCTCTCAATCTTTTTCTGAGGATCCACTTAGAGCATTAAGATATGCAAGATTTAAAACTTACTCTCACCTATCTGACTTTAATTTGAATGACTCCACTAAAGAAAGTATCAAAAATATTGGCCAATCAGATGAATTAGCACATTTATCTGCTGACAGAGTTTGGATGGAGGTTGAGAAAGCATTATCCTCACAAAAGTCTGCAAACTTTTTTTCTTCTATAATTTCATTAGGCTTAACTGAGCCATGGTTTTCTAAGGTCAAGCATTTTGACATTGATGAAAGTAATTCTCCTCAACTAAAATGGGCGGAGATTCAGAGCTTAAATACTCATAGCATTCCTCAACATAAACTCGGAGTTCCTAAAGAATTCGTTGAATATTGCTACTTATCTCATCAACTAGAAAAGATAGATATTGATACATTAACTGACGATTTATTGATAGACGCACTAGAGGAATTGAATCTTCATAGAAATCACATAAAAGTTGTTGAAATATTAAAACTCAAACTTTTTGATGACAAAAGAGACTATTACATAAAATTGAAAGATAATATCCTATCAAAGGATTTTTCTATTTTAGGTCAAGCTCCTAAAGAAGACGTGATGGAAATTAAAAGAGATCTCTACATAGAAGCAATTAAGGAAACATTTAAATGAAAAAAACAATCTTAGTAACAGGTGCAGCAGTAAGAATTGGAAGAGAGATTGCCTTAACTTTTGCTAAGGATGGGTGGAACATAATAATTCATTGCAATAGTTCAACTGAAAAAGCAGAAGCTTTAGCAAAAGAGATTGAAGAAAACTTTGATTCATCTGCAAAAGTTGTTCAGGCTAATCTTGATAAAGACGATCATATAGAAAGAATGATTGATGAAGTAAAAACTTGTTTTGGGTCGCTTGATGCAATAGTAAATAATGCTTCCTCTTTCTATCCAACTCCTGTTGGAGATTTAACTCTTAAAGACTGGGATCAGCTTATTGGCAGTAACTTAAAAGGCCCCCTCTTTCTAATTAATGGATTAATTGATCTGTTGAAAGAATCACAAGGTGTAATTATAAATATGACCGATATGAATGTTGGCAGAGGTTTAGCAAAGTTTTCAATCTATACAGCTGCAAAAGGAGGTCTTTTGGCGGCGACAAAGGTCTTAGCAAGAGAGCTAGCTCCTGATATAAGAGTTAATGCCGTTGCTCCGGGAGCAATCTTAGAACCTCCTGGATCCTCATGGAGTGAAGAAGTAAGAAAAAAAATACTCTCTGCAATTCCTCTTGGAAGACTAGGAACTGAAAAAGATATCGCTGGAACCGTAAAGTTTCTAGTAGATTCTGAATATATTACTGGTCAAGCTATCAATGTAGATGGTGGAAGATCTTTATCATGACAGAAGAGTTTCAGCTTAATGATGATACTTATACTGGAACAAAAGAAGTTTCTGAAAATCTAAAATTTGAGTCCAAGTTTTTACAAGAATGGATTAATGATTATGTTAAAGGCTCTGGCAACATAGAAAAAATTGAGCAATTCAAAGGTGGTCAATCAAATCCAACATATAAGATTACGACAGAGAATAGTGCTTATGTTTTAAGAAGAAAACCACCTGGTAAGCTTTTACCAAAAGCACATGCAGTTGATAGAGAATATAAAGTTATAACTGCATTGTATGAAACTGATGTACCTGTGCCTAAAACATATGGACTTTGTGAGGATAATTCAGTTGTAGGAACTCCATTTTTCTTAATGGAGTATGTCGATGGTACTGTTTATTGGGATCAAATGCTTCCAAAGTGCTCTCCTGAAGAAAGGACACTAATTTTTCAAAATAAGAATAGAGTGATCTCAAGCTTGCATAGTGTTGATTATAAAAAAGTTGGTCTTGAAGATTATGGAAAGTCTGGAAATTATGTTGCCCGTCAAGTAAATACATGGACTAAACAATATCTTGCATCTGAAACTGAAAATATTGATGAGATGAATAAGCTTATAGAGTGGTTACCAAATAATATTCCAAATGATGACGAAACATCAATCGTCCATGGAGACTATAGATTAGATAATATGATTTATTCTAATTTTGATGTAGTCGGTGTTCTTGATTGGGAGCTTTCAACGCTCGGTCACCCAATCGCTGATTTTTGTTATCACTGTCTTACATGGAGAACTCTTCCAAATTTTCATGATCAAAAAAAACTTAGAGATTTAGGAATTCCTAATGAAATGGAATACAGAGAAATGTATGCAGAGCATACAGGTAAGGATTTATCAAAAGATTGGGAGTTTTATATGGTGTATAGTCTTTTCAAAGTTGCTGCCATTTGCCAAGGTATTTTAGGAAGAGTTAGAGATGGTACAGCAGCAAGCAAGCATGCTGAAGAAAGAGGTATGAATGTTTTTCCACTTTCAAAAGGTGCATGGTCAATAGTTGAATCAAATTTTTAGATAATTTCCTTTAAGGGTTTTGATACAAAAGAGTATTTTCTAATCTCATCACTTTCAAACACTATTTCATCTTCGTCTATTTGCAGTACGATATCTACATCAAGAGTTCTTGCAGAAAACTTTGGAACATTCCTTTTTCTGCCAGAAGCATTTTCAATATTTTTAAGTTTTTGGTTAAGTGAATTAAATTCAAGATCAGAGTCACCTGCTAAAACAAGGTTAAGGAAATCATCACCTTCAAAGCCTTCAGCTTTAGTCTTATGAGTGGATGAGATAATGACATTCGAGAGAATTTTGTTTAATTCTTCAATGGCAAAAGCTATATTTTCTTCTGCATTAATATTGCTTCCAAGTGAAAGGTAATATTTCATTATCTATGAATAATCAGTCCAACATCTTTAGCACCACGAAGTGCACCAGGTTTTGAGATTCTCAATTTTATTGACTTAACATCAAAGTCTCTTTTAACAAGTTCTGCAATATTTTCAGCGAGTGTTTCTTGTAGCTGGAATGATGATTCTTCAACAAATTTAATAACTGCTTTAGTGATTGCCTTATAGTCAGTTGTATCCTCAATGGAGTCTGTCTCGGCAGCTTTTTTGCAATCGAATGGAAACTCCATATCAATACTAACTTCTTGTTTAACTTTTCTCTCCCAGTCAAAAATACCAATTATGGTTTTTATTCTTAGATCTTTTATATAAATAATATCTTCCATTTAAATCTCATTTACTGGCCATCTGGCACGAACATTGGAATTATAAATGTTTTTTCCCTCTATTTTGAGAGAGCCTAGATACGCAATCATTGCAGCATTATCAGTACAATGTCTGATTGAAGGATAAAATACTTTGATTCCTTCCTTCTCTTCTAATATATCTAAAGCTGCTCTAATTTTCTTATTGGCAGCCACACCACCTGCCATAACTAGGGACTGATTGCCTGTTTGTTTCATTGCCTTCTTAATTTTTGTTGAAAGAACATCAATAACTGCCTCTTGAAAAGAAGCTGATATGTTTGATCTTTCATCATTTATGTTAAGGTCTTTAGTTGCATATAAAACTGCTGTCTTTAGTCCGCTAAAGCTCAAATTAAGATCATCTGAATGTTTCATTGGTCGGGGAAAATCAAATCTCATTGGATCACCTCTTTTTGCTGCTTCTTCAATATGCGGCCCTCCTGGATAAGGTAACTGAAGTAGCTTGCCTACTTTGTCAAAAGCTTCCCCGACTGCATCATCAACAGATTGTCCAATAATTTCATAATCCTCAAAATCTTTTACATCTACTATCAGAGAATGTCCGCCAGAAACAAGAAGAGATGTAAATGGGTACTGAATCTCAGGAAAATCTAAAAAAGGTGATAAAAAATGAGCCTCAAGGTGATTGATGGGAATTAAAG
>CACBGD010000022.1 GCA_902538705.1 uncultured SAR86 cluster bacterium
ATGGTTGGGCTCTGTTAAGAGCTTCAAATACAACTCCGAAGCTTGTTTTGAGATTTGAAGCAAATAGTCAAGAATCGCTAGAGAAGATTCAAAAAAACTTTTTGGAAGAATTAAAAAAATTCTTACCAAATGAAGATATTAATTTAGAATAATATAAATGCCTAAAGAAAATAGGAAACAAATCATTCTTCAGTCACTAGTAAGTCTTCTAGAAGAAAGAAATCTTTCTAAAGTTACAACTGCTCTTTTGGCAGAAAAATCTTCAATTACAGAAGCAGCTTTATATAGACATTTCCCAAGCAAAAGATCTATTTATTTAGAACTGTTTTCTTTTTGTGACGAGACAATAATCTCAAAGTGCGCTGAAATTAAGAAAAGTAAAGATAGCGCGGAAGAAAATGCAAAAAATCTATTTATGTTTTGTATACTATTTATAGAAAAGAATAAGGGCTTTGCAAGACTTCTATCAAGAGAGGCTTTAAGCGCAAACGAACAAAATGTAGTTGATGCTACTAACCAGTTCTATGAAAGACTGGAACTAAACTTTAAACAAATATTACAAAAAAACTCTGATTCGCTCCTATCACAGCCAGGAATATCATCTCATTTATTGATTACTTCACTTGAAGGCACAATCTCAAGATATATAAGATCTAAGTTTAAAGAGAAGCCAAGCTCATATATTGAAAATATTTGGACACTCTTACAAATATCTCTTTTTAAATAAACTTATAAATCTTCGCTTAAAAAAAGCTCGAAATAACTTTCATCTTCTGCAGACTTACTAAGCTCTCCAGTTTTTTTATTAATCCTCACATAAGATATGCCATCTGGAAGAGTAAATTCATCTTCATCAATCTTTTTGAAAGCAGAGTTCATATAATCTACCCAGATTGGTAATGCTGTTGTAGAGCCAAACTCATTATCACCAAGAGATTCAAAATCATCATTTCCAACCCAAACAGTTGTTACAATATTTGAGTTAAAACCACTAAACCATGTACTTACAGCATCATTTGTAGTTCCTGTCTTCCCAGCAAAATCTTTTCTCTCTAAATATCGTGTAAGCCTTCCATTTGATCCCCTTTGGGAAGCTTCTTTTAGAATATCTTTCACCATAAATGCAACTCTTGGGTCAATAACAGGATCTGATTCATTGAGCGGTGGCAAAAGAAAATATGGCTTTGATGCATCTAGTTGTACTGTGTTTAGCCATGGAAAAGCGGAAATATTGGAAATATTCACAACATCTATTTCTGAGTGATCAAAAATAATATCTCCATTCTTATCCTTAATCTGACTTACATAATGAATATCAGAAATTATTCCATCATTTGCAAATACACTAAAGCCTCTAGCAACCTCTGCAGGAGAAAAATTACCTGATCCTAAAGCTAAACTGAGATCTTGGGGCAGTCTTTCTAAGCCAAAACCAAAATTATCTATAGTTTCAGATGATTTTTTTATACCGATTTCTCTTAAAAGCTTTATTGAAACAATATTTATAGATTGAACAAGCGCTTCCCTTAGAGTTGTTAGACCATAAAATTTGCCTGAATAGTTTTCAGGTCTCCAAAAAGTTTCAAGATTTTTATCTTCAAAAATAATTGGAGCATCATTAATTAAAGATGATGGGTTATAACCTCCACTGAAAGCAGATGCATAAATGAAAG
Organism: uncultured SAR86 cluster bacterium; assembly: GCA_902538705.1. Taxonomy (GTDB): domain Bacteria; phylum Pseudomonadota; class Gammaproteobacteria; order Magnimaribacterales; family D2472; genus CACNXK01. Next base: position 1,674 of record CACBGD010000022.1, read on the forward strand.
GCTTAAAAACTGATCCTGATTGAGGATAAGACTGTCTAACTCTATCAAATTGAGAATCATTAAATACTGAGCCACCTATATAAGAAAGTACCTCGCCAGTTTTTGGATTAAAGGAAATCAATGATGACTGTGCTTGAGGTATTTGATCTAACTTAACTTGATCATTTTCGACATATAGATATACCAAATCTCCGACATTCAGTAAATCCATGAAACCTTTTGGAACTGATCCTCTCCTATTCTCATCTATAAATTTTCTTGCCCAAGAATAACTTTCATCCCATTGAATGGTTTCAAAATTAAATTGCTCATCAATAGCAGTAAATCCTGAATCCCAGACTTCTAAGACAATAGCTCTTTGATGAGACTGAATAAATGAATTCTCTTCAAAAATATCACGAAGTAAATCCTCTGATATATTTTGGTAATTAATTGGATCAGATTGGATCACATAATCTTGAGATAATAAGAAATTAAAATCTTCGCTTTCTATAGATTTAAAGAATTCATCACCTAATCTATCAATATAATTATTTTTTTCTCGCCAGCCATGCCTTTTATCATACTCAAATAGCCTTTTTGTTATTGCTTCGTTTGCACTTTTTTGAAGCTCAGAGTCAACGGTTGTATAAACAGACCAGCCTTCCTCATATGCTCTGATACCGTATCTGTTAATTACTTCAAATCTTGTAAGTTCTGCAAGATGGCTGGCTTCAAGATCATAGTTATTTATAGATATAGGAAGGTTTATTTCAGTATTAATTGCAGTCTGATAGTCTTGCTCAGTGATAAAATCTAAAAATTTCATTCTGTATAAAACCCAATTCCTTCTTGCTTTAGTTCTCTCTGGATTCCTAATGGGATTTACTCTTGATGGAAGTTGGGCAAGAGAGGCGATTAAAGCTGACTCATCTATCGTCAATTCTCCAACTGATTTACCAAAATAAGTGTTAGCAGCTGCCTCAATCCCATAAGATCTATTGCCCAGAAAGATTGTATTAACATATATTTCAAATATCTCTGACTTAGAAAATACACTTTCAAGGTGAAAGGCTAAAAAGATCTCTTTAATTTTTCTCCTTACTTTTTTTTCTCGGGTTAAAAGATAGTTTCTTACAACTTGCATTGTAATTGTTCCTCCACCAGTTGCATCAAGGCCTACTCTAATGTACTGAGAAAAAGCTCTTATTAAGCTTGGATATGAAACGCCTCTATGCTCAAAAAATCTGTCATCCTCTGCAGCAAGAAATGCATTCTTCAAGTCTTCAGGTATCTCCTCAAAACTCAACGGTCTTCTTTTCTTTTCTCCAAACTCACCAATTAATTTTTCATCGGATGTATAAATTTTAAGAGGTATTTGAAGTTTTGACTGATCTACACTATCTACTCTAGGCAGTTCAGGCAATAAATAAAGGTATGTTGAAAGGATTACTAACGCAGTAAAAGTTGCTATAAAAATCGTAACTTTCAAAAAAAGCTCTAATATCTTACTAACCATAATATTAATATTTTATATGTTTAGGTGCTAAAATTCGCAGCTTAATGAAAAATCTTTTATGAATATTTATATTGTTGGCCCCATGGGATCAGGAAAATCTACTGTTGGTAAAATAGTAGCACGATCGCTGTTTTTAGATTTCTTAGATTCTGATGAAGAGATAGAAAAAAATACAGGTGCCAGCATCGATTGGATATTTGATCTTGAAGGAGAAGAGGGATTTAGAAAAAGAGAGACTAACGAACTTGAAAAGATAGTTCAACTAAACTCTCATGTGGTTGCTACCGGAGGAGGAATTATACTTTCTGATCATAATAGAAATCTTTTAAGTGCAAGGGGTGTTGTAATTTATTTAGAAACTCCAATTAAAACTCAAGTTGAAAGAACTAGTAAGGATAAAGATAGACCTCTCTTAAAAAATGGTGACGCTGAATCAATACTTACAAAGCTTAATACTGAGCGAGAGCATCTTTATAGAGAAGTATCAGATCATGTAATTCAAACAAATAATAAATCAAGTCAACAGGTTGCAGACCAAGTAATAAATATTATCAAAAATAAATAATGATCAAAAAAGTCTTAGTCGGTGATGAAAAATATAAGGTTCTAATTGGAAGGAACGGAATTTTCAAAGACTTTCTTCCAAATTCGTTAGCAAGAAATAAAAAAATACTTGTCATTTCTGATGAAAATATTCCAAGAAAATATATTGAGTTAGTTATAAAATCTATTCCTTCCAATAAAGTTGTTAACATACATAAGATTAAGCCTGGCGAGGAATCAAAGTCATTTGCAAACTTCCAAATCATTCTCAATAAACTTGCTAAAAAGAAATATGATCGCTCTGATTGTATAGTTGCTATTGGTGGTGGCGTTGTTGGAGACCTAAGCGGCTTTGTTGCCGCAAGTTATATGAGAGGTATAGATTATATTCAAATACCAACTACTCTTCTTTCTCAAGTTGATTCGTCTGTTGGAGGAAAGACTGCCATTAATATTGAATCTGGAAAAAATCTTGTAGGAGCCTTCAAGAATCCTAAGCTAGTATTAATATCTTCAACCTTTTTAAGAACCCTCCCTGATAGAGAATTTAGGGCAGGAATAGCAGAAGTAATAAAATATGGATTAATTTACAACAAAAGAATATTTAATATCTTTGAAAAAGAAAATAAATTAATTCTTAAAAGAAATCAAAGAATAATTGAAAAACTTATTCATGAGTCAGTAAAGACGAAGGCAGAAATCGTAACTGAGGATGAAAAAGAGTTAGGTATCAGAGCTATATTAAACTTTGGGCACACCTATGGCCATGCGATAGAAGCAAAAAATAATTACAAAAATATTTTACATGGGGAGGCTGTAGCGATGGGCATGAGAATGGCTTCAAAAATGTCTATGTTGGAGGGCCACATAAATGAAGCTGCTTACAAAAAAATAATTAATGTTTTTGATATGCTTGGTCTTTCTAAAAATATTTCAAATAATTATTCTGATCTAAAAAAATTTATTATGAATGACAAAAAAGTTAAAAGCGGAAACATTAGCTTAATTTTATTAGAGGGAATTGGGCTTTCTTTTCAGACTCAAGAATTTAATATCGAAAATTTTAAGAAGTCGTTTTCTTAAGCTGCGCTGGCTGTAGTGGCCTTAAGAAGATCGGCTACACTTAGAGCAATTGGAGAGACAAGCCAAAAGTTTGGTAAATATCTCTCAAAGTCTTCTAGTATTTCCTTTGCCTTGATACTCTTTGTATTCTTATAGTGTTCTGTAACAAGTAGTTTAAGATTTTGTCTGTGTGGATCCATAGTTTCATTTAAAACTCTGTCAAGGTTAATTAATTCGCGATTACATTTGTCAAAAAAAGATTTATTTTCATCTAATACATATGAGAATCCTCCTGTCATTCCAGCTCCGAAATTTGAGCCAACCTCCCCTAGAACAACAACTTGTCCTCCAGTCATGTATTCACAGCAATGATCACCGGCTCCCTCTATAACTGCAGTAGCTCCAGAATTTCTTACTGCAAACCGCTCTCCAACTCCGCCTGAAACAAATAACTTTCCTCCAGTAGCACCATATAGTGCTGTATTACCAGCAATAATATTATTATAATTTTTCTCCAATTCTTTGGGTGCCTTAATAATAATCTTTCCACCATTCATTCCTTTGCCAACATAATCATTAGCATCGCCTTCAATTGATAAATTTAATCCCTTAATATTCCAACATCCAAAACTTTGGCCAGCTGATCCTTTAAAGATTAGATTTATCTCATTATCTAGCCCATCCTCACCGTACATACTGGCAATAAATCCTGAAATTAATGCACCTACTGATCTATCGCTATTAGTAATATTTAATTTAACTCTCGAGGATTTCTCAGAAATAATATATTTTTTTGTCTTTTTTAGAATATTTTTATTTAAAGATCCTTTGTCCCATGGTTTATTTTTGTCTTGTGTGCAGAAATATGGTTGCAAAGAATTATTTTTGTTTACCAAAATGGGGCTTAAATCTAAGTCACCATATCTATCTGGAAGTTCTTTGACTATTTTTAGAAGTTCGGTTCTACCAATAATATTTTCTAGCTTTTGTTCCCCTAGTTCTGCAAGAATTTCTCGAACTTCATCACTAATGAACTTAAAGTAATTTATTACTCTTTGCTTTTCACCTACGAAGTGCCTATCTATGATATCTGATCTCTGAGTTGCTACACCTGTTGCACAGTTATTTAAGTGGCATATCTTGAGATACTTGCATCCCATAGCAATCATGGGACCTGTTCCAAAACCAAAAGATTCTGCACCCATAATTGCTGCTTTGACAACATCTAATCCAGTTTTTAAGCCACCATCAACTTGAACCCTTACTCTTCCTCTCAATCCGCTTTCTCTCAATGCCTGATGAGTTTCCGATAGGCCTAGTTCCCAAGGTGAGCCAGCATATCTTATTGAAGAAATTGGGCTAGCTCCTGTTCCACCATCGTGGCCAGATATAGTGATTAAGTCTGCATAAGCCTTAGCAACTCCACAAGCAATGGTCCCAACTCCTGGTTCAGAAACCAACTTAACAGATACTAACGCTTTTGGATTTACTTGCTTTAGATCAAAAATAAGCTGAGCAAGATCTTCAATTGAGTAAATATCATGATGGGGTGGGGGAGATATTAAGGTAATACCAGGAGTTGAATATCTTAATTTTGCAATAAGTTCATTTACCTTTCCACCAGGTAATTGCCCTCCTTCACCAGGTTTTGCCCCTTGTGCAATTTTAATTTGAAGTACCTCTGCATTTACTAAATATTCTGGAGTTACTCCAAACCTTCCGGATGCAACTTGCTTTATTTTAGATCTTTTATTTGTACCATATCTTTCTTTAGCTTCACCGCCCTCTCCAGAATTAGATCTGCCACCAATAGAATTCATGGCTTCAGCGAGAGTTTCATGAGCTTTTGGAGATAAAGAACCCAGACTCATGCCTGCCGAATCAAATCTTTTAAGAATATGTTTCTGTGGCTCTACCTTTGATTTTTTTATCTTAGGTTTTTTGCTCTTAAGCACTAAGAGATCTCTAAGCATTGAAGCTGGTCTTGCGTTTACTAAATCAGAATATTTTTTATATTCCTCATGATTTCCACTCTTTACCGCTTCTTGAAGAGTTTTTACAACATCAGGGTTATAACTATGATATTCACCTCCGTGAATAAACTTTAAGAGGCCTCCAACATTTACATCTGAGATATTTGATTTTGCAAACAGTGAAATATTTCTATTTTCTTTCTCGATGTTCTTAAATTTCTTTCCACCAATTCTGCTATCTGTATTAGTAAAGCACTTGTCTACAACTTCATCAGATAAACCAACAATTTCAAAGAGCTGAGAGCCTCTGTAGCTGGAAATTAGAGAAATACCAAGTTTTGAAATTATTTTTAAAAGTCCCTTATTGACTCCCTTCCGGTATTTTGCACAGTTTTCAAAAGCATCACCCTTCAGCTCTTTCTTATCCGTAAGATCGAGAATTGTCTGATATGCAAGCCATGGGTAAACAGATGTAGCTCCAAAAGCTATGAGACAAGCGATTTGATGAGTATCTCTAGCAGAACCCGTGCTCACAATAATATTTGCACTAGTTCTTTTTCTTTGTTTAATTAAGGCTTGATGAAGTGCGCCTGTTGCCATTAGTGCATTAAGTGACAATTTATTTTTAGAAGGCAGTTTTTCATTTAAATGAATAATAGTTACGCCCTCATCTATCGCACCTGATACATCCAATATCAGTCTATCAATTGCATCAGAAATTGAGCTATCCTCTTCATACTCAAGATCGAAAGTCTTAACTTTAAAAGTCTTGTTCTTTAAAATCCAATCAAGTTTCTTATATGAAAGTATTGGAGAGTATGTAACTAGACGTTTTGCATGCTCTGCAGAAGGTTCAAATATATTTAGTTCTGGTCCATAACATGTCTCAAGAGACATAACTGACTGCTCTCTAAGAGAATCAATTGGGGGATTTGTTACTTGTGAAAACTGTTGCCTAAAGTAATCATAAATTTGTCTATTTTGTTTGCTAAGAACAGCCAGAGCTGTATCATCTCCCATTGATCCAGTTCCCTCTTGAGCTGATATCCCAAGAACCTTTATAACGCTGGTTCGCTCTTCTAAAAATAAAGAAAAGATCTTTGTTGCAAGAGTATATTTTTTGGAGCTTATCTTTTTTAATCCAATTCCCTCAGATTGGACTAAATTTGATTCAACATAGCTTGAATTTTGTTTTAACCAATCTCTATATGGATATTTAGAAGCAAGTTCTTGATCAATATCGGACTCTGTTAAGATTTTTCCAGCGACTTTGTCAACTGCAAATATTCCTCCTGGAGATATTCTTCCTTTGGTATCAATTTTTGATGCAGGCACTGGATTTACTCCTGTTTCAGAAGCAATAGTTACAGTTCCATCTTTTTCAATTTGGTATCTTGATGGTCGCATACCATTTCTATCAAGAAAGCTTAATGCATATCTCTTGTTTGCAAGAGCAATTCCTGCAGGGCCATCCCATGCTTCCATATGCATTGAATTATATTCATGAAATGCTCTTATATCTGGATCAAGTATTTGAATATTTTGCCAAGCTGGGGGTATTACCGCTCTGATCGCCCTGAATAAATCCATACCTCCTTCAACTAGAAGTTGAATCATATTATCAAGTGCTGAAGAGTCTGAACCATCTGCATTTATAAGATTCTCAAATTTATGTAAGTCTGGGAGTAAGCTTGATTTAAAAAGAGAGCTTCGTGCTTTTGCCCAATTCCTGTTTCCTCTTATAGCATTTATTTCACCGTTGTGAGCAAGCAGTCTAAAAGGTTGTGCAAGATGCCATTTAGGCGCTGTGTTGGTAGAAAATCTTTGATGAAATAGGC
>CACBGD010000023.1 GCA_902538705.1 uncultured SAR86 cluster bacterium
AAGAGAAAATTGATAGTACTGAAAAACAAACTGACAAGATTGTAAACGAATATAAGGTTGTAGCTAAGCAAGTGGAAGGACTTAAACTTTACAACGAGCAAAAAAGAATTCAAATTCAAGCTCAGCTTGACTTGATGGACAAGCTTGATGAGCAGTTAGTTCAAGTCGTTGTTATGCAAAGACAAATACCTCCTTTGGCCCAAAGGATGCTTGAAGGTCTTGAGCAATTTGTAGCCCTAGATACTCCATTTTACATAGACGAAAGATTGGAAAGAATCGATATTGTAAGAAGCTCATTATCAAATCCAAAGATTACTGCTTCAGAACAAGTTAGACAAATACTTGAAGCTTACAATATTGAAGCTGAGTATGGCAGAAAGATCTCTTCATACGAAGATACTATTGTTCTAGATGGCAAGGAAATGGTTGTAAATGTTCTTGTAGTTGGAAGAATTGGAATGTTCTATCAAACTAAAGATGAGCAGCAAAGTGGTTTTTGGAATAATGAAACTAATGACTGGGAAGAAGTTTCTGGTTTTAGAACAGCCATAAGAGATGGAATAAGAATGGCTAAGAAGCTTGCACCTACAGATATGCTTCTGTTACCTGTTGTTAAAGGAGGTGCTCAATGAGACTTTTAAATTTTTATCTTCTAGCACTTATATTATCAAGCAGTAGTTTATTGATTGCTCAAGAAGTTGCTCCAGAGGGAGAAGCTCCAACAACAGTTCAACAACTACTTGAATTGGTTAAAGAAGGCCAAGTCAAAGAACAATCAGAAAACGCAGTCAGAGAAGCTGAATTCTTGGCAAATAAAAATAAACAAGCATCTATTCTTGCAGCTGAAAAAAGAGAGCTTGCAAGACAAGAACGTATTGCTGACCAGCTTGAAGCGGAATATAAGAAAAATGAAGAAATCCTCAGAGTCAAAGAGGAAGCATATAAAAAAGAACTTGGTTCACTTGTCGAACTATTTGGTCATCTTCAGAGTGCATCGGGTGAAGCAGCTGTTCAATTTGCCGGCTCACTTTCCTCTGCTCAGTTTGGTACAGACCGAGTAAGCTTCTTGAATGAGTTAACTGCAAAGATGTCTGAAACCACTGAACTTCCAACAGTTAGAGAAATTGAAGGGCTTTGGTATGAATTGCAGAGAGAAATGATAGCTGGCGGCGAAATTTCGTCATTCCAAGCCAGTGTTATAGATGTCGATGGTGAAACATCTGACTGTGATGTAGTGCGAGTTGGTCTTTTTAATGCTGTATGTGATGGAAAGTATCTTGAGTTTGCTGCATCTAAAGGACAATATGCTTTTTTACCAAGACAGCCAGAGGGAAGATATACCAGGACAGCAAATAATATTGCCTCTGCAAGTTCTGGTGAACAAGTAACTTTCGGTATTGACCCCACTGGTCCAACTGGAGGTAGCTTGCTTGCTAACTTGATTCAAACACCAAGCTTAAGCGAAAGAGCTGCTCAGGGAAGAGAAATTGGTTATGCAATTATCATTGTTGGTCTGCTTGGAACACTCTTAGCACTATATAAACTTTACGTATTATATGTAACCGGAAGAGCCGTTAAGAAACAATCTAAATCAAAAGTATTAGATTCAAGAAACCCACTTGGAAGAGTATTAAAAGTTGGGGAAGAGCACTTCACAAAAGATATAGATACTCTTGAACTTAAGTTGGCAGAAGCAATAATGGCTGAGAGACCAGACATCGAGAGATATATTGGTGTAGTAAAAATTATTTCTGTTGTTGCTCCTTTAGCTGGGTTGCTTGGAACAGTGACAGGTATGATTGTTACATTCCAGCAAATTACGCTTTATGGAACCGGAGATCCAAAACTTATGGCTGGAGGTATTTCACAAGCTCTGGTCACAACAGTCCTAGGTCTATTGGTAGCAATTCCAACAACTTTACTCCATTCATTTGCAAATTCCTCTGCAAGAGAAATTGTAGGTGTCCTTGAGGAGCAAAGCACAGGAATATTAGCTGAAAGGGCAGAAAGTTAATAATGTTATACGCTATTACTGAAACCTTCATTTCTATCAGAGACTTTATGGAAGCTGGTGGGAGTGTTCTTTGGCTGATAGCGCTGTTAGTCCTTTTAATGTGGGGATTGATATTTGAGAGAATATATTATCTTTCTCATGGCCATGATGTTTTTATAAATTCTCTTGTTTCAAAATGGGAATCTAGAGTTGATAAAACTTCGTGGCATGCTTTACAAATAAGAGATAAGTTTTTAGCAGAAGCAAAAACCTCAATAAATAGGAATACAACCTTAATAAAGACCTGTATTGCACTTGCACCTTTATTTGGCTTGCTTGGGACGGTCACAGGTATGATTGAAGTATTTCAGGTTATGGCTTTCAGTGGAGGAGGTGATGCAAGGGCAATGGCTGGTGGAGTTTCAAAAGCAACTCTTCCAACTATGGCTGGAATGGTTGTAGCATTATCAGGTATTTTTGCAATGATCTATATCTCTAGTATGAGTGAGAAACATGCTGGTACTTTAGAAAAAAGGATTAAAAGAGCATAGGAGATTAAAAAGTGAGAAGAAACGCAATATCAACGGCAGTTCAAGAAGAAGAAAGTGAGATTAACATTACTCCAATGTTAGATGTTGTTTTCATAATGCTTATATTCTTTATTGTTACAGCTAACTTTATCAAAGAACCTGGTCTTGAGATCAATAGGCCAGATTCAGATACAGCTGAAACTCAGGAAAATGCTGCAATACTTATAGCTGTCGGACCTACCGGAGAGGTATGGATGGATGGAAGAAGAATTGATGTTAGACAAGTAAAGGCTAATGTAGTGAAGCTATTAGCAGATAATCCACAAGGCTCAGTCGTTATCCAGGCTGATGAAAAGGCAGTTGCAGATACCATAATTAAAGTTATGGATGGAGCGCGAGAAGCAGGAGTATCGGCTATTTCCCTGGCGTCTGAGCCAAAGTAGATTTCCAAATGGCTGGATTATTATCAAATATTTTTCTTCCAATTAAAGCTGGATACATAAAACTGTTTGAAATAAATAAATATTTTGCTGTATTCGTACTTTCTAGCTTAACGACACTTTTTCTATTTGTTCTTATGGTTACATTAATATCTTTGGGAGACAGTGGGCTAGAAGAAGATAAATCTGTAAAACTAGCAGACATTGTGATGCCGGAAAGAGAAATTGATACTTTTATGGAAGATGTAGATAAGCCTGAAGAACCTGAAGAACAACCAGAAGATATTGCACAGCCTGAGCTAGATCTCCAGCCTACTCAAGGAATTGATGTAAGCATACCAAAGCCAAAAGCAAAGTTTACCGCTGGCGGAAGTTTTTTCCGCGACGGTGAATATATACCACTTTTTAAGATTCAGCCTCAATATCCCAGAAGAGCACAAGAGCGAGGAACTATGGGTTTTGCTATTGTTGCTTTTACAATTACTGAATCTGGGACAATTGAGAATGTTGTTCCAGTAGAAGGATACTGCAGCTCAAAAAATCCTAATGATCCAGAGGCTCAACTCAGACCTTGCTCAATTTTTAATTCTGCGTCCTCAAGAGCTGCTTTAAAACTTAAATATAAGCCTAAGATAGTTGATGGAAAAGCTGTTAGAGTAGAAGGTGTTCAACATAAATTTACGTTTATAATGGAAGACTCATAAATATGTTTTTAAAATTATTATCATTATTTTTTGTTTTTAGCTTAATTTCTTTTCCTGTTGACCTTGGAGCTCAATCACAAGATAAGAAAGTAACATATAAAAAAGCTAGAGCCCTTCAAACCTCAACTGCAAAAAAAATTGTTAAGGTTGTTGAAGCACTGGAACGAGTAGATGAAGAAGGGAAAGAAGATCCTGATTTCGAGACTGTGAAAGAAATATTAAATGAGCTCTTAGAAAAGAAAGAAAATCTAAGAAGTTATGATAGATCTGTAATGTGGAACTATTGGGGATACATATATTTCACTGAAGAAAGATACACTGAAGCAATGCAAGCCTATAGGAATCTTCTGGCTGAACCAGAGTCTACTATTCCACTTAGAGTTGCATCTTTATATACACTTGCTCAGCTTAACTTTGTAAATGATGATTTTGAGCAGGGCGTTAAAGTTCTTCTTCAGTGGATGGATGAGGTTGAAGTAATAACTGCGCAAGGATGGTCACTTCTTAGCCAGGCCTATTTTCAACTTGGTGCTGATAAAAAAACAGAGAGTGAAAAATTAGACTTTTTTGAGAAAGCTCTAGAAAGTATGCTGAAAGCAGTTCAAACAGCTGAAATCGAAGAATATAAACCAAAAGAAAATTGGTATGTTCTAATGGCGGCATGTTACAGCGAGCTTGAGTCAAGAATTGGTAAAGACGAATCTTTATATAAACAATTGGGCATTTATGAAATATTAGTAAATTTATATCCAAAGAAAATGTACTTTATCCAGTTAGGTGGAATTTACTCTCAGCTTAGTAGAGAGGTCGATTATATGGTTACACTGAAAGCTGCTTATCAAAAAGATCTTCTAGACAAACAAACAGAGTATTTAACATTAGCTTCACTGTTATTACAAAATAATAATCCCTATTGGGCTGCTAAGGTTTTAGAGGATGGAAGAAAGAAGAAGGTTCCCGTTATAGATGAAAAGACAAAAGAGGAAAAAATTCTTCCTGTTGTTAAGGATAATGAAAAAAATCTTAAGCTCTTAGCCGATGCGTGGAGAATGGCTCAAGAAATGGATCTCGCCATACCAATTATGGAAAAAGCTGCTAGGTTAGCAAAGGACGGACAGACATATATTATTCTTGGAAGTTTATATCTCTCTGAAGATAAATTAGAGGAAGCTGTATTAGCAATAGAGGAAGGGTTAAAAAAAGGAAAAGTGAAGAATTCATCACAAGCTAGGCTCACACTTGGACAGGCACACTTTGAACTACAAAACTTTGATCAAGCTAAAAAAGAATTTAGGATTGCTGCACGTAACGATGACAAAAAGATTAAAAAGACTGCAAATAGTTGGATCAAATATACAGAAAATGAAGAGATTAGAGTTAAGAATTTAGCACTCAGAAGAGATTATATCCAAAATCAAGGTTAAATTTATATTGCCATCTTAGCTCTAATAGCTGGATGTGGATCATAACCCTCAAGCACAAAATCGTCTAGACTTAGATCTCTAAGATTTTCTAAGTTTTTTATATCAGGGAACTTTAATTGAGGGAGTGCACGCGGAGACCTCTTAATTTGCTCTTTCACTTGATTAACTGAGTTCAAATAAATATGTGCATCACCAAAAGAGTGAATAAAATATCTGGGAGTTAAATCCAATAATTTTCCTAAGATATGCATAAGTAAGGAGTAGCTTGCTATATTAAATGGGACTCCAAGAAACATATCAGCACTTCTTTGGTACATATGACAATCCAAACTTTGGTCACTAGAGACATAGAATTGAGCTAACAGATGACATGGAGGTAGAGCCATTTTATCTATCATTGCAACGTTCCAAGCACTTAGAATATGTCTTCTACTTGTTGGATTATTTTTGAGAGAGTTTAAGAGCTCTTGAATTTGATCTTTACCATCCCAGTTCCTCCACTGAACTCCATATACAGGCCCAAGTTTTTTTATTAAGGAAGAATTCTCATATCCTAGGTCCTTGCCTTGATTATCTGCATTATCAGTCCAAATAGTAGGATACTTTTCTATGTCAGTTAATTCATTTCTATTCTTGTTATATCTTATTTCTGCCAGTCTTCTCTCATCATCCGAGCCTTCTAAAAACCAAATAAGTTCAGAAACAATTCCTTTCCAAGCTAGCTTTTTTGTTGTCACTGCAGGAAAACCATCTCTTAAATCAAATTTGAGCTGGTGCCCAAATGAAGCAATAGTTCCAATATTAGTTCTATCTTCACGTTTCTCACCATTTTCTAGAATATGAGATAAAAGATTAAGATATGATT
>CACBGD010000024.1 GCA_902538705.1 uncultured SAR86 cluster bacterium
AAGGGATTATTCTTTATGGTCATGTCTGTACCATTAAGATTCATCCCAGCTTCAACTCTCAAAGTGTCTCTTGCACCTAAACCAATTGGAGGAATGCTTTTAGAAATACACAAATCCCAAATGTTTTGTAATTCTTCAGGCTTACCAATAACCTCAAAACCATCTTCTCCTGTATAACCAGTCCTTGAAACGAAAAGTTCATTTCTTTCAGTAAATGAAAAGCTTTTATAGTTTGAAAGCTCTATCCCAAGAATATTTTCAAGAGCAATCTCAGACTCTGGTCCTTGGATAGCTAGAATGCCTAAATTTGGTTTATGAAGGAACTCACAATCAAATTTGATAATATTTGATTCAAAGAAGTTATTTACATCACTAAAAGTAGAACAGTTTGATACAACTCTGAATTTTTCATTGTTAAATTTGTAAACGATTAAATCATCAATTATTCCACCTTCATTATTCGTTATAACACTATAAAGTGCATTACCATCGTCAATTTTGTTCACATCATTTGTTAACACATATCTCATAAATTCTTTTGCTTCAACACCATAGAAATCAAAGATATTCATATGAGAAACATCAAAAATACCAGCACTATTTCTTACAGAATTATGTTCATTAATTTGAGAGCCATAATGTATGGGCATTTCCCACCCAGAGAAATTAACAAATTTTGATCCCAAGCCCTGATGAGATTCATATAGAAATGTTCTATTCATTATCAACTCTATTATTTAATATCAATACAAGAATCAGACTTAAAAGAATCATGGCTATACTAGGAGTTGCAGCTAATTCCCATTGGCCCTCTGAGGTAAAATTATAAATCTTTGATGACAAGGTATCGAAACCTACCGGTCTTAACAACAGTGTTGCAGGCTGCTCTTTAATCACTTCTATAAAAACAACTAAAAAGCCTAACAACAGAGATGGATATAAGGCTGGAAAATATATATTCCTAAAAGTTTTTAATAAGCTTTTTGAGTAGATCCTTGTTGCAGAAAAGGTCTCTTCGGCCATACTCGAAAGGGCAGCATCCAAATAACGTATTAAAGGAGTTATAAACCTTATTACCAAACATAAAAATAATCCCCATATACCGAATACTGTTATAGATAAATCAAAGTAAAAGCTGAAGACTAATAATAAAGAAACTGCAAGAACAGAACCTGGGATTGCATAACCTATTGTCGATAGATTAAAAATAATTTTATTTGAGCTTTTGAAACTTCCCAGTGAAAGAATTATTGCAATAACTGAAGCAGCTAATGCAACTATAAAACCTATGAAGAAAGAATTAAAAATTAGCTCTAATGGAATATTATTTTTGATATTTTCTGAAGACCAAACTATTAGTTGCATAAATGGAAAGATGAAGGTTATTACAAAAACAAATGAACAAAATAGGGCAATTGATAAATTAAATATCTTACTAGGCTTAATTAAACTATGATTTGCTTTCCCAGCACCTGATGACTTACTACTTTCAGAGCTTAGTTTACTGATATACAAAATAATCATTGCTAATAAGAAAAGCATAAGAGATATTTTTGCTCCAGATATTAAGTCTTGATAACCAAACCAAATATTAAAGATGCCAACAGTTAGAGTATTAATACCAAGTGTTGCAACGCCCCCAAAATCAGAGATAGTTTCAAAGATGCATAGAACTGTTCCAGCCATTATCGCAGGCTTCAAAGACGGAAGAAGAATAAGATAAATTGTTTGGAAGTTATTTTTTCCTAGAGACTTTGATGCTTTGAATATAGATACTCCAGTTTTTCTTAACTGTGCCTTACATAAAAGGAATGTATAAGGATATAAACCCAGAGACATTATCAAAGCAGACAAAACTATATTTTCTCTAATAGAGTTAGAAATGAGGCTTACTTCTTCAGCAGCGCCAACAAAAATAAAAGCATACACATAGATAGGAAATGCTAGGGATAAACATAAAGCCCACGAAAAAAACTTTCTCCCATAAAAATCAAACATTGTCACAAAGATTGAGCAAGGAACAGCTATTAGTGAAGTGAATATTGCAACCAGTATGCATAAGAATAAAGTATTAGACGTCATCTGAATTATCAAAGATGATGTTACATATTCATTGAGTGGCTGAGAGAAGCCTAGAAAAATAAAGGTAAGAAATATTATTGATATAAATATCAGCCAAGGATATGACAGAATTTTTAATAATCTTAGATGTTGCACTATATTTATTTGTTATCTGAGTCTGCTAGAACTTTTTTTGATCTGGCTCCCATTTCTTGTAACTCTTTTGCTTGATTTGTTAGATTTCCCTTACCGGTATTCAACTTCTTTTCTGCTTCATTTATCGCATCTTGAGTAGCATTGAAGCTACTTTTTACCTTTTCAAAGTCTGTTTTAAGGCCAACAAGCTTATCAATCATTAAGCCAGCTCTTAGAGCAATTTTTTTGGCATCTTTACTCAATCTATCTTGTCGCCATAAACTTTCAGCGACTCTAAGGATTGCTATCAAGTTAGTTGGAGTTACAAACCCCATTTTACTTTGCATGGCGGTTTTTTGAAGGTCCCAGTCATTCATAAGCGCAAGAGACAAAGCTGATTCAACTGGGATGAACATTAAAATATAGTCAGCTGACCCAAGCTCTTCGATACTTTTATAAGACTTAGATGATAGTTGTTTTATATGAGTCTTTAAGGAGCTTAGATGTTCTTTTAGATGTTTTTCTTTTTCAGACTCATCTTTAGTATCAACATATCTTAAATATGATGTAAGAGAGGCTTTAGAGTCGATAATGATACTTCTATTATCTGGCATAAAGACAACAGCATCCGGTTGAACAGTAGATCCATCACTAGCAGTAAATTTTTTTTGGAGCATATAATCTTTATCTTTTCTCAATCCAGATTCCTCAAGTGTTTTTTCTAAAACTTGTTCTCCCCAGGCACCTTGAGTTTGGACATTCCCACTCAAAGCTAAAGCTAAGTCTCTTGCTTCTTTGCCGATATTATCAGTTTGCTCAATTATTTTTGATACGTGATCTTTAAAACTTTCTTTTGATGCAGCCTGTTCTTCTTTTAAGCCAACAATTTCTTCATTTAAATTTCGTAGTTGTTCTTTAAAGGGCTTAAGCGTTAAATCAATTTTCTCTAAATTATGCTTTGAAGAGCTTTCATTCTTTTCCTGAACTACCTTGGAAATAATTTCCTCAATATTTGAGTTATGATTTCTACTCATCCTATAAACAAACCAAAGCACAATTCCAACTAAAGGGATTGCTAAAAGAAGCTCTAAGAAAATTAAATTTATATTTTCATTCATATGCATTATTATTTCATTAAATTGATAACACTCATAATGTGATGGAAAAATTACTTGAAACTTTTAAAGCACTAAAGCAAAAAAACTTATCAATTGATCTAACTAGAGGAAAACCACATTCCGACCAACTAGACTTATCAAATAACTTAATGACACAGGCTGTCGATCCCATTGGAGAAAATGGTGTTGACTTAAGGAATTATGGAGAGCCAATTGGAATCATAGAGGCTAGAAAACTTGGTGCAGACATTCTTGACAGCAAAATAGACTTAACAATTGCCGGAGAACAATCAAGCTATCTTCTAATGACTCAACTTCTTTTAGGTAGATTTCTCTTTGGGCTAGATAATGATCCGTGGAAAAATGATAAAGAGCCGTCATTTCTGTGTGCCGTGCCTGGATTTGATCGACATTTTGCAACTCTAGAAGGCCTTGGTCTAAAAATGCATACTGTAAATCTCTGCTCATCTGGTATCGATCTTGATGATCTGAATAAGAAACTTTCCAAATATTCAAATATTAAGGGATTAATTTGCGTTCCAAGGCATTCCAATCCTTCTGGCGAAGTATTTTCTGACGAAAACATCACAAATCTATTAAAGATTACCAAAGAATATAACCCAAGCTTTATTAACTTATTTGATCATGCTTATTTAATTCATGATTTTGATGAAACGCTAGTTCAGACACCTATCCCTATCTTAGCAGATGGTTTGGGTGCTTTAGACAATGTAGCTGTATTTACTTCTTTCTCAAAAGTTACTTTTGGCGGTGGTGGCATGGCTTTTTTAACAACTGGCGAAAAGAATTTTAAATTAATTGAAAGAGTCCGGAACATGATGGTAATTTGCCCAGATAAAATTAATCAAAGAAGACATGTTAATTTCTTTAAAAATAAATCGAATGTTCTTGAACATATGAAGAAGCATGCCAGTCTTGTTAAACCGAAGTTTGAGCTTGTTAATAAAAAACTTTCAAATCTATCCAGCGAAGTAGGTGAATACACAAATCCAACTGGTGGGTATTTTGTAACCTTCTATTCAAAAAAACCAATTGCTAAAAGAATTGTCGCACTTTGTGCAGAGGCTGGACTATTGCTAACACCTGCGGGCTCAACTTATCCCTACGGCAATGATCCAAATGATTCAGTCTTGAGGATAGCTCCAACCTATATTGACATTGATGAGCTTGGTGTCGCAATGGATATTTTTGTATTATCAGCTGAAATTGCTCACTCTGAAATATAAAAACCATATAGAAAAATATTACTTTTTATAATATTCTTTATTAATGGACAGTGATAATTTTTTAGTTGTTTCCAGCAATTC
>CACBGD010000025.1 GCA_902538705.1 uncultured SAR86 cluster bacterium
ATTTCTGATTTAGGAACATCAAGCCTTGGTGAGACCCTAGATTCTCTATTGGGTGTAACAACATCTGATTATGGATCTGCTGTGGGACAACCCATTATTAGAGGTTTGAGTGGTTCTAGAGTAAAGATTCTTACCAATGGATTGGTCAACAGAGATGTTGCAGGTATTGGAGCTGACCACAAAAATGAAGTAGATCTTAATGACATACAACAAATTGAGGTCGTTCGAGGTCCTTCTTCGTTACTGTATGCTAATGGTGCAACAGGAGGTATTGTCAATATTGTAGATAATACAATTGCTACCTCAGATGTTGATGAGAGATTATTCAAGTTAGGTTTTGAAACTCAATCTGTTAACTCAGGAGATGGACAAAGCTTTTCAGTTGCAGATAACTTAGGAGGTCTAAATCTATATTTCTCATATAGTGACTCTTCATTTGGAAATTATGATATTCCAAGCGGTGCAGTTCTTCATGAAGAAGAGGAGCACCATGATGAGGATGAGGAACATGAAGATGACGAACATGATGAACATGATGAGGATATGGGATATTTAGATAATTCTGACTCTGCACAAGAGGCAACAAGATTTGGTGTTTCAAAAGTAGCAGATTGGGGTTATGTTGGTCTTGCTGTTTCAAGCTCAGAGAGTATCTTTGGTGTTCCTTATCATGGCGAAGGTCATGAAGAACATGGTGACGAGGAAGAAGGTCATGATGAGCATGAAGAAGAGAGAATTTTCTCAAATACCGAATCTGATAAAGTGAATATTAGAGGACAGGTAGGACTGGTAGATTTTTTCTTTCAAGATTCTGAATATTCACATACTGAGCAACACGCAGAAGAAGAGCATGGTGATGAACATGGTGATGAAGACGGAGATCATGATGATCATGGTCATGGCGAAGAAGGTCCTACAACATTCAGTAATGACTCATCTGAGTTTGGTTTTATTGTTGATCTTTCTAATGACTTAATGACACAAAAAGTTTCTTTAAATTCATCAGATGAGACTGTCAAGATTTTTGGTGATGAAGCTTTTATGAATCCAGCTGATAGAGAAGAGCTAACAATTGGGTATTTTGCAAAACGAGATTTTGATATGTTCGAAGTTAGTTTTGGAGTACGTTATGACCAAATAGATACTAGTGGGTCACTAACTGAACATCATGAAGAAGAAGGTCATGATGAAGAGGATCATGATGAAGATCACGAGGAACATGAAGAAGAAACTACAAATTATAGTTTTGATTCTAGCAATCTCAGCTTTGCATTAGACTTAAGCAGATCACTGAGTGAAAACTTGAACTTAAATCTTGGATATTCAAATGTTGAAAGAGCTCCTTCAGTGATTGAGCTTTTCATGAATGGGCCACATTTGGCTACTGGTAGATTTGAAACAGGAGATGTAAATCTAAGAACAGAAACATCAAGTAATTTTGATATTGGGCTAAGTTATGAAGCAGATAACAATTATGCTTCCTTAACAATTTTCAGAAATGATGTTGATAATTATATCTACTTGATGGATATGCATGATGAAGATGATCATGACGACCATATGGAAGCTATGGACGAAGATGATCACGATGAAGATCATGATGATCATGGCCACGCAGAAGGATTAATTCCAGCAAACTATATGCAACAGAATGCTGAATTGAACGGTTATGAACTTCAAATTGGCAGAGTCTTTAACTTAGATTCTGGAGATTTAGAGGTTTCATTTTCAAGAGATGTTGTAAATGGAGAGCTTGCTGATGGAATGAATATCCCAAGAATGAGTCCTGCCAGAAACATTTACTCTCTTGAATATGCTGTAAATGATTATCTGTTTGACCTAAGCTTTAAGGACGTCGAAGATCAAAAAGATGTTGCAGAAGAGGAGTCACCTACAATGGGATACCAAATGTTAGATACAAAAGTTGTTAAGACTTTTGATTTAAATGGTAATTCTCTCAGGGTATCCGTTTTTGCTAATAATCTACTTGATGAAGTTGCACGAAATCATTCATCATGGGTTAAAAATCAGGTTCCTCTTCCTGGAAGGAATTATGGAATTAGGTTTAACTTAACTTTTTAGGATATAAGTGTTTTTTAAAAGCCCCTTTTTAGGGGCTTTTTTATTTATAATGCTTATATTCAATCAAATTTTAATGAACAAGAAATATATTCTATCTTATTTAATTCCCTTCTTTTTTTTATTTCAATTTATTGAAGCAGATATAGAAGAGGTAGTTGTAACAGGAAGTCTAATCAAAGTAGTAGAAGATGATTCATCTCCAATAGAAGTAATAACTTCTAAAGAATACGATCAATTATATATAACTAATGTTGCCGAAATAAGTAAGTATTTAAATATAAGTTCAGGCTCAAGATTTCAATCCAACGCTCTAGAGGGTGTTGATCAAGGGATGGCCTCACTAACTTTAAGAGGACTGGAGCAAGCCTCAACCCTAATATTAATCAACTCTAAAAGACAGACATTTGCTGGAACACCCTCAAATGAAGGCGAAGGATATATTGATATAAATATAGTTCCGGAGATAGCTTTACAGAAAACAGAAATATTGAAGGAAGGAGCAACATCAACTTATGGATCAGACGCAATTGCCGGAGTTGTTAATTTTATAACCTATCGAGAGTTTGACGGTTTACGAGTCAAAGCTGGAAGGCAGTCTACTTCTAATTATGATCAAAATGATGAAACTATTGGGTTGCTTTATGGTGGAGAATTTAGAAATATTAACTATGTTATTGGGCATAACAGATTAGAAAGATCACCTCTTTCAGCTGAGGAAATACCCGGTATAGCAGAGCTTGGGTTGAGTGGTCTCGGTAAAACTTTTAAACTTTTAGGTCCAGATGCTGTTGAATCAGGTATTTATGCTGGAGATTATCCAAACCAAACCACATTTGCGTCTGATCCAAATTGTGAAAGTAATGGGGGCATTCTCGACGGATCATTTTGTAGGTTCCTTTATGGCGAAAGATTTAATATCGTAAATGATGAAAGTCATAAGAAAAACTATATAAATCTCTATTCAGATAATAATTTAGTTGATATAAATTTCACCTTTATATCTTCAAATGTAAAAGTAAATGATAATCCCCAGTCACCCTCCTATCCTGCACTTCCTTTTCTATCTCGAAGCATTCTGCCTGATGAAGGTGGAAGTCCATTTAATGTTCCAGTTGTTTGGTATGGAAGACCGCTTGGAGCTGAATACAAATCTCCTTACTCTCCAAAAGATATCGAGCAAAAGCATTTAGGGGTAACTGCATATTTTGAGTTAGCTAATCAAACAGAAGCTGAAATTTCAATAACCAAAAGTGATCACTCAAATTTCCATTATAGGCCCGATATTATTGATTCAAGATTCTTAGCTGCAATACAAGGAAATGGAGGTCCCGATGGAAATGAAATGTGGAATATATTTGATTCTTCACAAAACTCTCAATCACTAATAGATTTTGTCAGGGGTGCTGAGGTATCAAATAAAAGCGCTGATCTGCTCAGTCTTAATGGTATTTTTAGAGCAGAAACTAAAAACATTAAATATGCTTATGGATTTCAAATTAATAATGAGAATCTCGATATATTTTATGATGAAATAAGCCGAGCTGAATTTGATGCTGATGGAAAGCTCATCAAAACAGCTGACCTCTTCTTTCTTGGCGGAGGCAAAAATGTATCAAAAAGTAGAAATGGTAAAGCCTTTTTTGTTGAAGCTGAAAGGAGATTTCTTGAAGCATTTGATATCAGAATTGCAGGACGTTACGAGGAGATGAAAAATGAATCATCATTCGATCCAAAATTATCAATGAAATACAAATTTAATGATTCTTTGACATTAAGATTTTCAAGGGGAAGTGCATTTTCAGCTCCATCTATGG
>CACBGD010000026.1 GCA_902538705.1 uncultured SAR86 cluster bacterium
ATTGTAAGCGATTTTGAAAAATCACAACTTAAAAAAGATATTCCATCATTTAGGCCTGGTGATACAGTGTCAGTTTCAGTTAAAGTTAAAGATGGTGAGCGAACAAGATTACAGGCTTTTGAAGGTGTTGTAATGTCAGTAAGAAATTCAGGTCTGAACTCATCTTTTATTGTAAGAAAAATATCCAGCGGTATCGGTGTTGAAAGAACTTTCCAACTCCATAGCCCGCTCATAGACTCAATTACAGTAAAAAGAAAAGGTGATGTTAGAAAAGCTAAACTATTCTACCTTAGAGAAAGATCAGGTAAATCAGCAAGAATTAAAGAACGTTTAGATTAATAATGAAAAGTGTCTTCAGAAAGGACCAACATATTGTTGCCTTTCTTAACTCTTTAATCATAGAAAAAGGTCTTTCAAAAAATACAATCCAATCTTATGAAAGCGATATTTATCAGCTATATCA
The DNA here is from genome assembly GCA_902538705.1 of uncultured SAR86 cluster bacterium. GTDB lineage: Bacteria > Pseudomonadota > Gammaproteobacteria > Magnimaribacterales > D2472 > CACNXK01. The sequence goes on from CACBGD010000026.1 coordinate 464, forward strand.
ATGGAATCTTTCTAAAAATAAAAAACGTATATCAGAAATTAAGAAATTTGATACAAGTCAGTATATATCTTATCTATTTAGCCAAAACCTGAAGAGCTCCTCAGTAAATAGAAAGATTTCATCCCTTAAAACTTTCTTTAATTTCCTTTTGAAAAAAAAACTTATTGAAGCAAATCCTTTTGCTGACCAAATCATGCCAAAAAAGCCAGTAAGTCTGCCTAAATCTATTTCGGAGGATGATGTAGTAAAGCTGCTAGATGCTCCAAAAGAAGATTCTTTAATTGGTATAAGGGATAGGGCAATGCTTGAGTTGCTGTATGCCTCTGGAGTAAGAATATCTGAATTGGTTAATATAAAGTTTTCAGATCTTGATTTAGAAAGAAATATAATAAAAGTTTTTGGAAAGGGCTCTAAGGAAAGGTTAGTGCCTTTTGGAGAAGATGCTGCACAATGCATTAGTGCATATATTGATGAGAGAAAGAAAAATAAAAGCCTAGCATCAATTAAATATATCTTTCTTAATAACAGAGGGACAAAAATTTCAAGACATGCTTTTTGGCATAGATTAAAAGAGTATTGTCTAGAAATAGGCCTTAAGCAAGATATATCCCCTCATACATTAAGGCATGCTTTTGCAACTCATCTATTAAATAGGGGAGCAGATCTGCGCTCAGTTCAAGTCTTATTGGGTCATAGTGACTTGTCTACAACACAAATATATACTCATATTGCAAAACAGCGCTTAAGTGAGCTTGTTAAAAAGCATCATCCACGAGGCTAAATTATGAAAAAGATTTTAATTTGTTTATGTTTTTGCTCATCATTATTCTCTCAGGATCTTATTTTGTTAAAAGAAAAGATTAATAAAATCTTGCCTGAGGGTGTTAATGTAAGGGAAATTACTTACTCTCAAGAAAGAGATATTTTCATAGTCGATATAGGAGATATTCAACCTATCTATGTTCTTCCTAATACTGAATATATAATTCTTGGAGATATATTTTCTCTAAAAGGCGATAAACCAGAAAGTGAAACTGAAAAAGATAAAGGGAAGCTAAGGCTGAAGATACTTGCAGATCTAAATCAAGAAAGTTTTATCAAATTTAAGTCAAATAATGAAAAGGCTGTTCTAACTGTTTTTACAGATGTTGAATGTACATATTGTAGAAAATTTCACTCTGAAATTGATGAGTATTTAGCAAATGGAGTTTCAATCAATTATTTAGCTTTTCCAAGGACAGGAATAGATTCAAGTTCTTACGAAAAGATGGTTGCAGCATGGTGCTCAAATGAAAAAAAAGAATCAATAACGAATCTTAAAAATGATATCAACATCGAAATGAATAGTTGTGAAAATCCAGTAGAAAACCATTTCGAAATTGGAAGACGAATTGGTGTTACTGGAACTCCTGCAATTATTACCCAAACTGGATTATTGTTGCCAGGATACATACCAGCAAATGAGCTAATTGGTATCATTGAATAATGAAGAAGATAAAAATAGGCATCTGTGGATGGGGCACTGTAGCTACAGCATTACATAGCTCCATTATTAAAAATAAAAATCAAATAAAAAGAACACACCAAGTCGATCTCGAAATTGTTGCCATAGGAGCTCGAAGAGATAATCCAAAATATAATCCTGGTGAAACAAAGATTTTAAGAGATATATTTGATGTTTTGGATGAAGATATTGATGTACTAGTTGAGTTAATCGGTGGAACAGATGATGCCAAGATACTCATATCCTCTGCTTTCAAGAAAAAAATTCCAGTAGTTACAGCAAATAAAGCTGTCATTTATGAGTATGGTGACATTCTGTTTAAAGAGGCATCTAATAATGATGTTAATTTTCTTTTTGAAGCTTCAGTATGCGCTGGAACTCCAACAATTAATTTGCTCAAGAATGGCCTAGCTGGAAATAAATTTCAATCCATAAAAGGAATGCTTAATGGGACATCCAACTTTATTATTTCTCAAATGGAAGCTGGAATGAGTTTTGAAGATAGTTTATCTTTTGCTCAAGAAAATGGTTATGCTGAGACAGATCCAACATTTGATATAGAGGGTATTGATGCTGCCCATAAAATATCAATCTTATCAAATATAATTTTTGGATCACCATTACCGCCAAATGAATTCTTAATAGAGGGAATTTCAAATATTACTAAAGAAGATATTTATATAGCTGAAAAATTAGATTTCACTGTAAAACATATCTCATCAGCAGATATAAACGATGGAAAACTTCTTATTAGATCAAATCCAGCACTTGTAAGAAAATCTGATTACCTTTCAAGCCTGAAAAATGTAAGGAATGGTTTAGTAATTGATACTGACTTAATAGGTAAGATTCATATTTCAGGATCTGGAGCAGGAGGAGAGGCTACAGCTGCCGGAGTAATATCTGACATAGTGCGTCTTGCATCTGAATCTACTAATTATAATGCCTCATCAAAAGAAAATCTGAAATACAGGCAAATCTTAGATGAACTGTTTTCGTTTTTGATAATCGTGAATTCTTCAAGTGAAAAGATTAATAGCGATGTTATAGATAGGCTAACAGAAAATAGCATACCTATAAGGAACTCAGGCCTGATAAACCATGGAAATAAATCTGACATAACATGCTTTTATGAAACTGAGGAAATTGCATCTATTGACTTGCAAGAATTTTTAAATGATATCAGCAATCTTTCCTGTAATTTTAAAACTCTAAGAATTGAAAAATAACAATGTTATTTGAGAGTACAAGAGGTGGAGATAAAGGTAAAACCTTTGAGGAAGTGCTTTTAAAAGGACTTGCAGATGATGGTGGTTTATATATTCCAACAGAATGGCCTGAAGCTGATATCAGCAAACTAAAAAAGTGTAACTCATTCATTGAAATAGCTAAATTAATAGTTCCACTTTTTACAGAATCATCTTACAAAAAAGAAGAAGTAATAACTTTGCTTGAGAATACCTGGCATGATTTTGAAAAAAGTGATCTTGTTGGAATTAAAAAAATTAATAAAGATATTTTTATTGGTGAGTTATTCCATGGACCAACAGCAGCTTTC
>CACBGD010000027.1 GCA_902538705.1 uncultured SAR86 cluster bacterium
TAGAACTCTCACAGGAACCTTAAATTTATTTGCAAACTCTACCGCTCTTATCTGAATGACTTTAGCTCCTTGTCCTGCAAGCTCAAGCATACCCTCCATAGAAATTGCATCTAACTTCTTAGCATTGGGAACAATTCTTGGGTCTGTAGTGTATATACCATCTACATCAGTATAGATATCACATCGGTCTGCTTTAATTGAAGCAGCAATTGCAACAGCAGTAGTATCAGATCCTCCCCTACCTAAAGTAGTAACTTCTCCAGTTTCAGTTATTCCTTGAAAGCCGGTAATAATTGGAATTGAGTCATCTGTAAGAATCTCTTCCATTTTTGCTTTATCAATATCTAAAATCATTGCCTTTGAAAAGTTAGATGTAGTTTTAAGTGCAACTTGAGCAGCTGAATAAGATTTAGCTTTCAAGCCAAGCGAATTAAGAGCCATAGCTAGAAGAGATGCACTAACTTTCTCACCAGTTGAGATCAAAGCATCGAATTCTCTTTTATTTTGATTATCGCCAAATTGTTTTGAAAGCTCTATGAGTCTATCAGTCTCACCCGCCATTGCAGATACAACAATCACAACATTATTTATTTCAGCCTCTTTCTTAATGATTTCAGCAACAGCAGCTATCCGCTCTCCTGAGCCAACAGATGTACCTCCAAATTTTTGAACTATTACTTGTTGCATAAGAAAAATTTATGCGAGCGATTGTACGATATTAGGGATATCAGAAACAAATTTTTCTTTATCGGAAGGTTTACCTGCTCCTTGAGCAAATTCGACTCTTCCACCACCTTTGCCTTCAATAGGTGATGTCAGAGCATTAATGAGATCTTTTGCTGAAATCCTTGATTGCAGATCTTTAGATACGGAACATAGAATAGTTAATGTTTCGTTTTTTGAACTTAAAAGAATAAAAATAGAATTATTTGAATTTTTTATTTTTTCATCAAGGATTGGTCTTAATTCTTTTATGTCACCTGATTCAGCCTCTTCAATTACTAATTTAAAGTTGTCAATATCATGTGCGTTAGAGGATTTAATTGTGGTAGCTTTAGACGTTTTACTTCCTTTCTTTAACTTTTTATTTTCCTTTAAAAGTTTGCTCACTTTTTCTTTTATTTCTTCAGCTGGAGCATTTAATAGTTTTTGGAGTTGAATAGTTTGATTCTTAAGATTTGCTAAATATTCTTGAGCTCTCGGACCAGATAATGCCTCAATTCTTCTAACACCAGAAGCTACACTGCTTTGGCTAGTTATTATTAAGATGCCAAGATCACCTGTCCTAGAAATATGTGTTCCGCCACAAAGTTCAAGAGAAAAGTCGTCTTCACCAATTGATAAGACTCTAACCTGATCTTCATACTTTTCACCAAATAAAGATTCTGCACCTGAATTCTTAGCATCTTCCAAATCCATTATTTTGGTACTTACAGATGAATTCTTCAGTATTTCTTGATTAACTAAATCTTCAATTTTGGATATCTCGTCGTCAGAAAGAGATTCATCATGGGAGAAATCAAATCTAAGCTTATGCTCATCGACAAGTGAACCCTTTTGCTTAACATGATCTCCTAGTACTCTTTTAAGAGCAGCATGGACTAAATGAGTGGCAGAATGATGTGCTTCAGTTTTCTCTCTTTTTTCTTTATTCACATTGATTTCAATTTTATCATCAATTTTTAAGCTTCCTTTGTCTAACTTTATAAGGTGCATAAAAACTTTTCCAGATTTTTTGCAATCTAAAATGCTACCTTCTGCATTTTTAGATTTAAAAATACCTCTATCGCCAACTTGCCCACCTGATTCTGCATAAATTGGAGTCTGATTTAGTGCTATAAAGTACTCTTCTGGCTGGTTAGCAAGCTCAACTTTTTCATTTTTATTCCATATTGCTATTACATTTGAGTCTGAAGATAGATACTCATAACCTATAAAATCTGTTTCCTTTATATCTTCAGCAGTAGGAATTTTTGACACAAATGAGCTTGATGCCTTTGACATTTTTTGTTGAGATTCCATATTCTTCTTGAATCCTTTTTCATCTATATCAATACCCTTTTCTCTTGCAATATCGGCAGTCAGATCAAATGGAAAACCATAAGTATCATGAAGCTTAAAGGCTAAGTCTCCTGAAATAGTTTCTTCATTCCCTGCTGCTAGAGTAGAGTCCAAAATTTGAATACCTTTATCAAGAGTTTGTAAAAACTGAGTCTCTTCATTTTTGATAAGTTTTTCAATTCTTCCTTCATCATTTTTTAATTGCGGATACGCATTCCCCATTGCGTCAACAAAAGTTTTAACTAACTTATGCATAAAAGGTTCATCTGCCCCAATCTTGTAGCCGTGTCTGATAGCTCTCCTTAAGATTCTTCTGAGAACATAGCCTCTTCCTTCATTGGATGGAAAAATATCATCTGAAATTAAAAAGCATGAAGATCTTAAATGATCTGCAATCACTTTATGAGAAACATCTCCGACATTTCCAAGCGCTTTCTCAGATTCTATAATTAGATTTGAAAAGATATCAGTATCATAGTTTGACCCCACTCCTTGCATTACTGCAGCAATTCTTTCCAGTCCCATTCCAGTATCAACTGATGGTTTTGGTAAATCGTGAAGTACGCCACCTGAATCTCGATTGAATTGCATAAATACTAAGTTCCATATCTCTACAAATCTATCGCCCTCATCTCCATCTTCTCCTGGCGGAGTTCCTTCATATTTATCTCCATGATCGAAAAATATTTCTGAGCAAGGTCCACAAGGTCCCGTATCAGCCATAGACCAAAAATTATCTTTATCTCCAAGCTTTGCAATTCTATCCGGATCAATACCAATTTTATTTATCCAAATTTCTTTAGCCTCATCATCATCCTTGTAAACAGTAATCCATAATTTATCTTTATCAAGCTTGAGAACATCAGTTAAAAACTCCCAAGCATAAACAATAGCTTCCTCTTTAAAATAGTCACCAAAACTAAAGTTTCCTAACATTTCAAAAAAAGTATGATGGCGAAGTGTATAGCCTACATTTTCAAGATCGTTATGCTTTCCCCCGGCACGAATACATTTTTGTGAAGTTGTGGCTCTAGAATATTTAAGTTTTTCTTGGCCTAAAAAGACATCCTTAAACTGAACCATACCTGCATTAGTGAAAAGCAAAGTGTCGTCATTGTTGGGTACAAGAGAACTTGAAGAAACAACGCTATGATCCTTACTTTTAAAGAATTCTAGAAATGCTTCTCTAATCTCATTAGTATTCATTTTTTTTCGTATCTGCCGCCTGTCAGTGCATTGCTAAAAATATTAATTAGAAATGAAAAATGCGTCATAAGAAAAACTAACACTTTGTATCTTTTGCTGGGGATAGAGAGACGCTTGCCAGCGAACATTGCATCAAGGCCTTCTCTAGCTACT
>CACBGD010000028.1 GCA_902538705.1 uncultured SAR86 cluster bacterium
AGATAGCGAGACGCTCGCATTTTTAGATCTTTTATACTGTCTGCTGAAAGTGGTTGTCTTTGTGAATCGCAAATATTTGCATGTATCTTTTCGCAAAACTTAGTAGCAAATCTTAAAAGGTCCTCAACATTGTCAGTTGCATTTTCCTGAGCAGCAAGGTCAGTTGCCAAAAGTAATGCTTGAGTTTTTGTATCTTCATTAAGAGTCCCTGGTTTTAAAGCATTTGCCACTCTAAATTTCTCAACATCATTGTCATATATTGAAAAGAAATCATCATTCTTTTGAAAACCATAATTAATTAAAAAATCATTTAATTGACTCATTTCATAGAAGTTACCATCAATGCTAAATAAATAAAGAATCACTAAATCTTGCTTTGCAAAAGCTTCGCTTTTATAACTAAAGTCTTTTAAATTTGCTTCCTTTGCTTTCAAAAGTATTTTGTTAGAATTAGATATTTTTCGAAAATAAAGAAATGATCCGAGAATGGCTAAGAAAAAACCTAAACCTATTAAGTAAATCTCAGTATTTGAAAGCATTTACTGGGCTGCAAACTCAACTGCTTGGTTAACATCAACAGACACAACTCTTGAAACACCAGCTTCTTGCATTGTAACTCCCATTAGATGGTCACTTTTTTCCATTGATACCTTGTTATGAGTTATAAAGATAAACTGTATTTTCTTAGACATTTCCTCAACCATATTAATAAATCTTGAAGTATTAAGATCATCAAGCGGTGCATCAACTTCATCAAGTAAGCAGAAAGGAGCAGGATTCAATTCAAATAGAGCAAAAACTAAAGCTAAAGCAGTCATAGCCTTCTCTCCACCAGATAACTGCGAAAGAATCGAATTCTTTTTACCCGGTGGGCGAGCCATAAGCTTAACACCAGCATTTAGGTAACTATTATCAGTAAGAGATAATTCAGCATTGCCTCCACCAAACATTATTGGGAAAATAGATTTTAATCTTTTGTTTACCGCATCAAAGCTCTCAATAAATCTTTCTTTAGTCTCTTTATCAATTTGTGAGATGGCTTTATTTAACTTCTCTAACGCTTCTTCCAAGTCTGCATTTTGCTTATCCAGCTCATCTTTTCTTTTCATCTCCTCAGCAATTTCGTCTGGTGCTGCTAAATTAATAGCTCCCAATCTAATAATTCTAGATCTAATGGTCTCAAGCTCTGATTCAAGCTTTTCTATCGATAAATCTTGATAGTTGGTTCTATCAATATCATTAATATCAATTCCTGATTCAGATATTCTTTTCGATGAATTTTCAAGATGAACACTATGAGAACTTATTTCTATTTTTGTATTGGTTATTTTTTCATGAATTGCTTTAAGATCTAATAAGGAAACACTTTTTTCATTTTCCAATCTTCTTATTTCTGCATCTACTTCTTGTTGGTCTTTTCTAATAGAATTTAACTCAGCTTCTGCTGCGGCACTTGTCTCTATAAGGTCTTGAAGTTTTGTAGAAATTTCTTTTGAGCTTTGCTTTGTTTTTTTAAGTTCTGTCTCTAAATTTTCTTGCTGATTAAGATATTCATCGCTAATTTCCTTAGACTGTTTAAGAACGATATTGAATATGCTGAGTAGTATGTCTTTAAGTTGCTCTGCTTTGCTTTTGATTTCTTGAATAGAGATTTTAGAAATAATTTCATCTATTAAGTGAAGAGCCTTCTCTTTGGGAGACAAGTTTTCAAAATCTGAAGCTTTTTCGAGAGCATCTTCATAAGCCGCTTTTACTCTCTCAAGTTCTTTCGACGTATTATCTTTGGTTGTTCTAATATTTTGAAGGTTCTGTTCAAACCTCGCTATTTCTGACCCAACCTCATAAAACTTTTTCTGAGCATCTTCATATTTAGAAAGAACTGATTCATGCTCTGTTTTGTATTGATCAAGCTTAGCTTGCTTAACTGAAACTTCTGATTCTTTTACAGATTCATCCTTTTGAAGCGCTGCCAGGTTATTATTTAAAAGATCTCTTTTGTCTCTGGCATCAAGAGAAAAAAGAATAGCAATATTCAACTCTTTTTCTTTTTCTTGATTTTTATAATCTTTGTATCTATCCGCGGCTTTAGCCTGGCTTTCTAATCTTCTTATCAATCTTCCAATTTCATCCCTGATATCATTAACTCTAGATAAGTTTTCCTTTGTCTTCTTTATTCTGCTTTCTGTTTCCTTTCTTCTTTCTCTATATTTTGAAACTCCTGCAGCCTCTTCAATGTGTGTTCTAAGCTCCTCAGGTTTTGCACTTACCAAAGAAGAAACCATTCCTTGCTCAATAATTGCATAACTGCTGGGACCAAGTCCTGTCCCAAGAAAAATATCCTGCACATCTTTTCTTCTACACTTAGTGTTATTGATGTAATAACTTGATTGACTATCTCTAGTCATGACTCTTTTTACAGATATCTCATTGAAAGCTGAATATTCACCTCCAACTTTTCCACTTGAGTTATCAAATAAAAGTTCAATACTGCACTGCCCAGATGGCTTTCTTTGCTCAGATCCATTAAAAATAACATCTGACATTGAATCACCTCTAAGATTTTTTGCTGAGAGTTCACCAAGCACCCATCTGACAGCATCAATAATATTAGATTTTCCACATCCATTTGGACCTACAACGGCCACCATATTTGTTGGGAAAGATATCCTCGTGGGATCCACGAAACTTTTGAAACCAGCCAATTTAATGTGCTTAAGCTGCATCAAAAAATATCAATAAATTAAAGGCTTATTTTACCTTATTTAAGGGCTATTAACCATTGATTTGAAGGGATTTTATAGGTCACATTCACATCATTCTTGGACAATTTAAATAGTCTTTTTGCTTCAAAAATATCATCATTCTCACAAATTACTTTTGAAATAATTCGAAGGGTAGATTCATTCATAAATGCAGAAGATATATCAAATCCAGGTATTGGAGAATTAGCATTTGTAATCTTGTGAATAACCTCACTAGAGTTATTTTGTAAGATTGCTAGAGGAATAAGAGGTCCATCATTGATAAAAATCTTAATAACAGAATTATCAATATCGCATTTAGGTAGATCAGAAATATCTAACGTGATTGATGCAGAAGCAAATTGAGGAAATTTTTTATCTCTTAAAAGTGAAAAAAGAAAATAATAGGAAGTCTCATTCCCAGATTGCATAAAATCTTCTTCAGCATATCGAAGAGTAAGTTCTGCTGTGTCTAAATTATTTTCTTGAATGGATTTTCTTATAATCTCTTCAAACCATAAAACCAGCTCATC
>CACBGD010000029.1 GCA_902538705.1 uncultured SAR86 cluster bacterium
ATCTATAACTTGTTCATTCGCAAGCACTGTCTCGTCAACTGGATCCCAATTAACTAGGGATTTCTTTCTATATACTAGACCTTGCTTGTGGAGAAGACTAAAAATTTCTTGCTCCCACTTATAATAATTTGGATCACAAGTTTTAAGCTCCTTTGACCAGTCATAGCTAAATCCAAGTCTTTTGAGTTGTGACTTCATATTCTCAATGTTTTGTTCAGTCCAACTTTGCGGATCAACTTTGTTTTTCATAGCTGCATTTTCAGCAGGTAATCCAAAGGCATCCCAACCCATAGGCTGGAAGACATTGAATCCTCTCATTCTTTTATATCTAGAAATAACATCGCCAATCGTATAGTTCCTCACATGTCCCATATGAAGTTTTCCAGAGGGATATGGGAACATAGACAAACAATAATACTTCTCTCTATCATCTGGAGAAGCTTTATATTTTTGAATCTTTTCCCACTCGCACTGAACACTAGATTCAATTTTTTCTGGATTATATTTTTCTTCAAGCATCTTTTAGGAACTCATTTTCAAGATAGTTGATTGTATGTTGGTTATTAATAAATTTCTCATCTTTAAGCATTTTTTGGTGGAATTGATGAGTTGTTTGTATTCCTTCAATAAAAAACTCATCAAGTGCACTCAACATTCTCTTAATAGCTGATTTTCTAGAGCCGGCAAGACAAATTATTTTTGCCAACATTGAGTCATAGAAGGGTGGAACTTCATAACCATTATAAATGTGTGAGTCATATCGGATGCCGAATCCACCTGGAATGTGCATCCTAGTTATCTTCCCAGGATTTGGAATGAAATTAACAGAATCTTCTGCATTAATTCTACATTCAATTGCATGCCCTCTGAAATTTATATCACTTTGATTTAAAGTTATTGGCATGTCCAATGCAATTCTAAGCTGAGCCTTTACTAAATCAAATCCAGTAATCATTTCTGTCACAGGATGCTCTACCTGAATACGAGTATTCATTTCAAGGAAGTAAAAGCATTCATTTTCATAGAGGAATTCTAAGGTACCTACACCCTCATAATTTAAGTTTTTGCATAGATTTACGCAGTTTTCCAAAACTCCATCAAGCTTCTCTTTATTTACATCTTTTGCAGGGGCTTCCTCAATTAATTTCTGGTGTCTTCTTTGAATTGAACAATCTCTGGTACCTAAATGTATAGCATTCCCTTTTCCATCTCCAACTACTTGCACTTCAATATGCCTAGGATTTTCAATAAATTTCTCAAAATAAACGACATCACTTCCAAATCCATTAAGCGCTTCCTGCTTAGCAATTTGAACTGAGTTAATAAGCTCCTTTGAACTCCTCACAATTTTCATTCCTCTTCCACCACCACCCGCTGTTGCTTTTACAATGAGTGGATATCCTATTTCATTAGCTATTTGGGAAATTTCTTCATCATCATCGGGAAGCTCATTATTAAAACCAGGGACTCCATCAATGCCATATTTGGTAACAATAGATTTTGCAGTTATTTTATCTCCCATTTTTTTTATAGTTTGTGAGCTTGGGCCAATGAATTTGAATCCACTAAGATTACATTGCTCGGCGAAAGAGTGATCTTCAGCAAGAAATCCATATCCAGGATATATTGCATCTGATCCCGTAACATCTGCTGCAGATAGGATAGTTGGTGCATCTAAATAGCTTTTAGATGGATCAGATGGACCAACACAAACTGACTCATCTGAAAATCTCAAACTTTTAAGCTCTTTGTCACCTTCTGAATAAATACAGACAGTCTTTAAACCTAGCTCTTTGCATGCCCTTATGGCACGTAAAGAAATTTCTCCTCTATTGGCAATTAGGACTTTTTTTGACATTTATTCTAGGGTAATTAAATCTTGAGAAAATTGAACTGGCTCACCATCTTCAACCTCAATGGAAACTATTTTTCCACTAAATTCAGATTTAATTTCATTCATCATTTTCATTGCTTCTACAATGCAAACAATTTGTCCAGCATCTATTACATCTCCTACTTTTACATATGGATCTTTATCTGGCGCTGGTCTTCTATAGAAAGTCCCAACTATTGGTGATGTGATAGTTTTAGAATTTGATATTGAAGTTTTTTTGGCATCAGTAGCAACTTTGGCCTCAACATTCTTTACTGAAGCTGGTGTCTCGATCACAACATCATTTGAAGATTTTCTTGAAATCCTTACAGCTTCCTCGCCCTCAGTAACTTCAATTTCTGTCAGGTCTGATTCTTGAAGCATTTCTATTAATTTTTTAATTTTTCTTATATCCATACTCATAAAATTTAATTTGAATTAATTGCTTTCTCTAGAGCAAATTCATAGCCCTTAGTTCCCATTCCACACACGACACCTTCTGCAATATCTGAAAAATATGATTTATGTCTAAATTCTTCTCTGGCAAATATATTTGAAATATGAATTTCGTAAAACGGAATGCCAACGCCAATAAGAGCATCTCTTATTGAAATACTTGTATGTGTAAATGCACCCGGATTTATTAGAATCTTTGAAACATTATTTTTCTTAGATGCATGAATATTTTCAACAATTTCATGTTCAGCATTACTTTGAAAGGAAGCAAAAGAAACACCATTATCTTTGCAAATCTTAGATAGATTTTTCTCAATATCTTCCAAAGTATCATTCCCGTAAATAGAGTTTTCTCTATTACCTAGAAGATTTAAGTTAGGCCCATTTATTAAAAGGATTTCCATCAGTCGATTTTATATGCTTTTTCGAGGAAATTAAAAGATTATTACAGGACTTTTAAAGATGATAACTTGACTTTTATTGGCGTATAACAGAACCTTTTTTCAGCACATCCTTGAAAGATTACTTCATAATTCATCAGATTTTGTTCTGTTTGGCTTAATATCTCTAAATCAAGGCTATCTCTAAATATCAC
>CACBGD010000030.1 GCA_902538705.1 uncultured SAR86 cluster bacterium
CAATGGTTTTGTTAAAAGAAGAAAATGATGAACTTGGAAGAGATATAGCCATGCATATTTCTGCCTCAGCTCCCTTATCAATAAGTGCAGATGGAGTTGATAAAAAAGTTCTTGAAAGAGAAATAAACATTTTTGAGTCTCAAGCGAGGGAGTCCGGAAAAGACGAAAATATCATGCAAAAAATGGTTGAAGGAAAAATAAAAAGATTTCTTAAAGAAGTTACATTGCTTTCGCAAGACTTCATAAAAGATCCAGATACCTCTATTTCAAAACTCCTTGAAAATAGTGATAATGAAGTAATTTCATTTGAAAGATTCAAAGTTGGTGAGGGTATAGAAGTATCCTCAAAAGACTTTGCAGAGGAGGTTGCTGAACAACTTAATAAAGATGGCTGATTTAAAATACTCAAGACTTCTTGTAAAGTTCAGTGGCGAATCTGTTGCAGGCAAAGAGGGAATTGGTATTGATCCAAAAATTCTAGACTCGATGGCAGTATCAATTAAGTTGTGCAAAAAACTTGGCACCGAAATAGGGATAGTCATAGGTGGAGGAAACTTATTTAGAGGAGAAAAACTGAGTAAGTCAGGAATGGATAGAGTTGCCGGAGACCATATGGGAATGTTGGCAACTGTGATGAATGGAATTGCTTTGAGAGATGCCCTTGAAAGAGCAAATGTTAAAACAAGAGTTATGTCTGCTCTTTCAATATCAGGGCTTGTTGAACATTTTGATCGAAGAAGAGCTATCCAGCTCCTAAAAGATGGATACGTAGTTATCTTTACTGCAGGTACTGGAAATCCATTCTTTACAACTGACACTGCGGGCTGTCTTAGGGCGGTGGAAACTCAATCAGATATTATGCTAAAAGCTACAAGGGTTGATGGGGTATATTCAGCCGATCCTGAGAAAGATCCTAGTGCAAAGTTTTACAAAAACATTTCTTTTAAAGAAGCAATTTCACAAAATCTTCGTATTATGGACGGCACAGCTTTGACACTAGCAAAAGATCACAAACTGCCAATTAAAGTATTTAATTTAAAAGATGAGAATTCATTATCATCAATTGCTAAAGGGGAAGATATAGGAACATTAATATCATGAATATGTTAAAAGATGAAACATCTGAGAGAATGCAAAAATGTATGGATTCTTTATCAAATCAATTCAATAAAATAAGAACTGGAAGAGCCAATCCTTCTATACTGGACTCCGTAAAAGTTGATTATTATGGTAATCAAACGCCTATCAATCAAACTGCAAATATAAGTGTTGAAGAAAACAGAACATTAGTAATATCTCCTTGGGATAAAACACTGATGCCTGAAATCGAAAAGGCTATAATTTCTTCTGATTTAGGTTTTAATCCAAGTTCATCTGGGGACCTAATAAGAATTACAATGCCAGCCCTTACTGAGGAGACAAGACAAGATTATATTAAACAAGCTAGAACTGAGGCCGAAAATGCAAGAATTTCTATTAGAAGTGTCAGACGTGACAGCAATCAATCCGCAAGAGATTTAAACTTGAATAATGAGCTTTCAGATGATGAATTAAGAGATTTAGAAGTAGAAATCCAAGAAATCACAGATAAATTTATATCTATGATTGACGAGCAACTCAAACATAAAGAAGACGATCTAATTCAAATCTAATTATAAAAATGAATTTGAAAAATATAGCTATCATTATGGATGGCAATGGGCGTTGGGCAAAAAAAAATAATCTTCAAATTAAGGAAGGTCATGCTAGGGGAGTATTAGCACTTAAGGAAATAGTTAAGGAATCAGTAAATCAAAATATTGAATCTCTAACGGTTTATGCATTTAGTACAGAAAATTGGAAAAGACCAAAGCCCGAAGTTAAAGCTATCAATAATCTTATTGTTAATAGTATTAAAAATGAACTAGGTGAGTTAATTGAGCAAAAGGTAAAAATTAGATTTTTTGGTGATTATTCCCACTTTGGTAAAAAAACTTACGAGAAGATCAAATTTGCTGAAGAGGAATCTTTTACCAATAAACCAAAACTAAGACTTAATGTAGCACTTGGATATGGTGGTAAAATGGATATTGTTAATATCGCTAAAGAGGTATCTAGATTGAAAATTAAGGCATCCGATATCAATGACCACACAATTAGTGAATTATCGCAAGTACCTGAATCTAATATTGATTTACTAATTAGAACAGGAGGAGATACAAGGATTAGTAATTTTCTTTTATATCAAATAGCTTATTCTGAAATTCATTTTGTTAAAAAACTTTGGCCAGATTATTCAAAAAAGGATTTTAAAAGAAATATAAACAAATATTTTAATTCGGAGCGAAGATTTGGTGAGCGAACTTAAAAAAGAATTTTTACAGCGTTCGATAACAGCAATTTTCATTTCAGCTATTGTAATCACTTTGATTCTTTATTCATCAAATATGGTTTTGAATATTGTCATATCAATACTTTCTTTGGCATTACTCTTTGGAATGGAATTGAAAGTCTCTTGTCATATGACATTGCATTAGCTAGGGGTACTCTCATGTCAGGATTACTCATTTGGCAAATTGAAGATCCATCATTAAATGTAACTATCGAATGTATTATGCTCTCGGGATGGATTACAAGCTCAAAAAAGCTTTCATCCATGTCAAATAAGTAACAAGCTTCGATAAGTTCTAAACACTTATTCACAAGAGTAGCTGAATCTATAGAAATCTTTGCTCCCATTTCCCAATTAGGATGA
>CACBGD010000031.1 GCA_902538705.1 uncultured SAR86 cluster bacterium
GCTATTACGCCATCTGCTGCCACACGAGCCGATTTCTTTTCAGCCTTGAGTGCGCTATTAGAACGAAGAAGATCCAAAGCTTTTTCTATATCTCCCCCAACTTCAACTAAGGCTTTTTTGCATTCCATCATTCCAACGCCAGAAAGTTCTCTTAATTCTTTTACCTGGGATGCTTTTATTTCCATTAGGTTTCTCCTTTTTCGCTTTCTTCAACTTTCTCTGCTTTTGGCTCCTCTTCAGAAACATCACTTTTAACTTCCGTTTCTTCATCAGGGGAAGCCTCATTAGTTATTTCTGCATTTTCTTTATTTTCTGACTCTTTTTTATCACTCTCAACATTATTTTCTTCAATGCTTTCTTCAGGTAAAAAATCATCTTTCGTTGCTTCATCAACAAGATTTAGAGCCTTACCTGAAGTAATTTTTACCTCACTTACTTTATGTATAACTGGAACTGATTCATCACTAGATGTTTCGGGAGCATAACCCTGCTTTGATTCTAAACCTCTCTCACAAGCCTCACCTATAACTTCTAGGACTAACTTAATTGATCTGATTGCGTCATCATTTCCAGGAATAACAACATCTATACCTTCAGGATTAGAGTTTGTATCAACAAGCCCAATAACTGGAATCCCCATTTTTTGAGCTTCAGTAACTGCAATTTTTTCATGTTTAACATCGATAACAAATAATGCATCTGGAAGCCCTTTCATATTTTTAATACCACCAATAGATTCCATTAGTTTTTGATGTTCTCTAGATATCTCAAGTGCCTCTTTTTTAGAAAGTTTTTCTATCCTACCTGATGACATCATTTCTTCTAGATCCGACAGCCTTCTGATTGAGCTTCGGATTGTTTTCCAGTTTGTAAGTGTTCCGCCAAGCCATCTTTTATCCACATAAGGAAGGCCGAGTGACGATGCTTTTTCTCTAATTGATTTGCTTGCTGATCTTTTTGTCCCAACGAAAAGTAATTTGTTTCCTCTTGAGCAAATGGATTCAACTCTAGACGCAGCAGCATTTAACTGACTTTGGGTTGTTTCTAGATTAATAATGCTTATTTTTTTTCTAGTATCAAATATATATTCTTCCATTTTTGGATTCCAGAATCTTGATTGATGACCAAAATGAACACCTGCCTGAAGCAGGTCTTTTATAGAGACAATACTCATATTTTCCTCCTGGGTTATTTCTCCAGCCTATAATTGAAAAACTTTAAAAAAAGCACCCAAATCAATCTTTAATAAGGCTTTCGTGATTAAAAGTTAGTGTATTTTATAGAAAATAGTACATAAATCAAAGTGAAATCTAATCTAACTGTTTGAATACCTTCTTGAATTGATCAGTACCAGGGAAATTCTTTCTTTCATCTGTTGATTTTGAAAATTCTTCAAGTGCTTTGAGTTGTTTTTTATCAAGTATTGAGGGTATTTCAACAATTACTCTGCATAATAGATCGCCCCTACCCCTTGATCTTATGTGGCTGGCACCTTTACCCTTTATTCTAAAAATTTTTCCAGTTTGAGTATATGGTGGGATTTTGAGTGAGATATTCTTTTCTAAAGATGGAATTTCAATTGATCCTCCTGTAATTGCTTTATAAAAAGGTATTGGAGCTTCTATAAATAAATCTTTACCATCCCTTTCAAGGATAGGGTGATCATCAACTCGTACAGCAACATACAAATCTCCAGGCTGAGCATCTCTTGCCCAGTTTCCCTCTCCAGATAATCTAACCCTGTCTCCACTATCTACTCCAGCAGGAATATTTACTGATAAAGTTTTTACCTTCTCTATAGTTCCTTTTCCTGAGCATGTTGAACAGTATTCAGAAATAACTTGGCCAGTTCCTCCACAAGTTCCACATGTTTGTTGAAGTGAAAAGAATCCCTGCTGCATTCTGATTTGGCCTGTACCTCCACATGTTGGACAAACTTTAGGTTTCGTACCAGGCTTTGCTCCAGTTCCGGAACAATCATTGCACTGTGATTGAACTGGTACTTTAATTTTAATTTTTGTTCCTAAAACAGCATCTTTAAGAGATAAATTCAGATTATATTGGAGATCTTGGCCCCTTCTAGCTCTTCTCGTTGAAGATCTTCCACCTCCGAATATATCTCCAAAAATATCTCCGAATATGTCTCCAACATCAGCAAAATTCATGTCATTAAAGTTTGGACCGCCGCCCATTCCCTGAACTCCAGCATGACCGAACTGATCATATGTAGATTTCTTTTGTGGATCAGACAAAACATCATATGCTTCGGCAGCTTCTTTAAACTTTTCTGCTGCTGAATCATCATCGGGATTTCTATCAGGATGATATTTCATGGCAAGCTTTTTAAAAGCTTTTTTTAATTCAGAATCTGAAGCACTCTTAGAGACTCCCAAAACATCGTAATAGTCTCTTTTTGACATGGTAAAAAGTATTACTACTTATCCTCTTCTTGAACTTCCTCAAAGTCAGCTTCAACCGTATTGTCGTCATTGCTCTGAGAATCTTCAGTGGCTTCTGAAGGATTTGGCTGACCATCTTGCTGTTGATTATAAAGTTTTGATGATAAAGGAGTTAGTACATCATTCAATGTTTTAGTCGCCTCTTCAATTTGCTCAACATTTTCTGTCTTAACTGCGTCCTCAAGTTCTTTAACTGCAACTTCAATTTGTTCTTTTTCATCATCTGATAATTTATCACCCGAGTCAGA
>CACBGD010000032.1 GCA_902538705.1 uncultured SAR86 cluster bacterium
ATCCTGAAGTAAAGAAAATCGGTGACATGATTCATTCAGGCGCAATGAGTTTTATGAAAACTGAGTATATGTATTTGGTTGTTTTCGTCCTTGTTTTAGCTGTTCTAGTTTTCTTTGCCTTAGGCTGGGAAACAGCAACTGCAGTTTTAGTTGGTGCTTCAAGTTCAGCACTAGCTGGCTTTATTGGAATGTATGCAGCTACTAAAGCAAATACAAGAACTGCTGCAGCTGCTCAAGACAGTGGTGCTGCATCTGCTTTATCTATTTCATTTTATGGCGGATCAATTATGGGTTTATGCGTTGCCTCTCTTGGTCTTATTGGTTTAGGTGGCCTGTTTTATTTTCTTGGGGAGGGACACTATCTTGAAGGATTTGGCATGGGAGCATCTGTAGTTGCACTTTTTTCAAGAGTAGGTGGAGGAATCTTCACTAAGAGTGCAGATGTTGGAGCAGACCTTGTTGGTAAAGTTGAAGCCGGAATACCTGAAGATGATCCAAGAAACCCAGGAGTTATTGCAGACAATGTTGGAGATAATGTTGGTGATGTTGCTGGAATGGGTTCTGATATTTTTGAGTCATATTGTGGTTCTATGATTGCTACCATTGCAATTGCCTATACGATGACAGAAGCAAATAATGGACCCTTAATGAGCTTACCACTTGCATTAGCATCAATTGGTTTAATATCTTCAATACTTGGTATATTGATTGTTAGAGCTCAGTCGGCAAAAGCGCCTGCTGCAGCACTTAGAACTGGAACAATGGGATCCCCAGTAATTTTTA
The DNA here is from genome assembly GCA_902538705.1 of uncultured SAR86 cluster bacterium. Lineage (GTDB taxonomy): Bacteria > Pseudomonadota > Gammaproteobacteria > Magnimaribacterales > D2472 > CACNXK01. Next base: position 784 of record CACBGD010000032.1, read on the forward strand.
TAGCGTTAGCTTTTGGTTTAATTTCTTATCTTGATATATCAATAAATGTTTGGTTTTGTGTCCTTACTGGCGCTGTTGGAGGAGTATTAATAGGACTAATTACTGAATACTATACTGGAAGCTCGCCTGTTAAAAAGATAGCTAAATCTGGAGAAACAGGTTCTGCAACAGTAATGATATCTGGACTTTCTGTGGGCATGCAATCGGTTGTAATTCCTATTTTGATTTTAGCTACGATTATTTTCACTTCTACAGCATTATTTGATTTATATGGAGTCGGCATTGCTGCAGTAGGAATGCTTGCAACTGTTGGAATAACAATGGCTATCGATGCATACGGCCCAGTTGCTGACAATGCTGGAGGAATCGCTGAAATGTCAGGAATGGGAGATGAAGTTAGAGAAATAACTGATTCCCTTGATGAGCTTGGAAATACAACAGCTGCTATTGGGAAGGGTTTTGCGATTGGAGCAGCTGCTTTAGCAGCTTTAGCAATCATTGCTGCGTTCGTTCAAGTGGTTGGAGTAAATAATCAAGGCTTTGAATTACTTTTATCTGATCCAATTGTTCTAGTTGGAATGTTTATTGGTGGAGCAATACCATTCTTAGTTTCTTCAATTACTATGACAGCGGTTGGTGATGCGGCATTTGAAATGATAAATGAAATTAGAAGACAGTTTAGAGAGATACCAGGAATTCTCGAGGGGACAGGCGAACCAGATACTGATAAATGTGTTGAAATCGCAACCAGAGCTGCTTTACAAAGAATGATGCTACCAGGAGTTATTGCTGTTTCAATGCCCCCACTAGTTGGTTTTCTATTAGGCGCCAAAGCACTTGGCGGAATGCTTGCAGGAGGTTTACTTGGGTGTGTACTCCTTGCCCTAATGATGGCTAATGCCGGAGGAGCTTGGGACAATGCGAAGAAATATATTGAAAAAGGTAATCTTGGAGGAAAAGGTTCTGATACCCATGCTGCTGCAGTAGTTGGTGATACAGTTGGAGATCCATTCAAAGATACATCTGGACCTGCAATGAATATCCTAATAAATGTGATGGCAATTGTAAGCTTGGTTATCGCAGGTCTTTTACCAGTAGATGGCTTGATTGTAAGCTTATTTAATTAAGCCATCTAAACAAATACAATATACATATGCTTAAAAGTATGACCGCATATGTATCGGCTGTTCACAATCATAAAGATTTCTTAATATCTTGTGACGTAAAGTCAGTTAACGGAAAATCTTTAGATATTAATCTAAAATCGAATTTCCTCAAAGCAAATACTGAGCTAGCTATTAGGAACTTAATATCTTCAAGAGTTCATAGGGGGACATTAGAAATAAGTTTAAACCTTGAGTCGAATAAACAAACAACATTTCAACTGAATAAAAAATTAGTCAAACAAATTCAAAAGGAATTAAAGAACTCTCTCTTAGACATAAAGGAACTTAGCTTTTCAGATGTTAAAGATATACCAGATATTTTTTTAGAAAAGAAAAGCCCTAATATTTCAGAAAAAGTTATCAAAGATTTTTTTAAGAAAACATTAAAAGAACTAATCGATAGCAAAGAATTAGAAGGAAAAAAAATTAAAAAATCCTTTAATGAAAGAATAATCAAAATAAATAAGGAAATTATTCGTCTTAGTCAAAAAATAAAAAAGAACAGCCCTAAAAGAAAAAAGAATATTTTAAAAAAACTAAAATTGGTAAGTTTTGATGCATCGGATGACTCAATCTCTAATGAAATCATGAATCAAATAATAAGATCTGATACATCTGAAGAGAT
>CACBGD010000033.1 GCA_902538705.1 uncultured SAR86 cluster bacterium
CTCTTTTATTTTTGATTTTTACAAAAATGAAGTGACTCAGGAAATCAAGGTTGGCGTTCGTATGATATTTCAATCAAAGTTAAAGACCCTATCTGAAGAAGATTTAAGTAACAGCGTTTCATCTATCTTGAGACCTATTCTAAAAATTGAGGGTGTATCAATTCCCGGAATGTAGTATGGTAAAATCTCCAATATGAGACAAAATAAATTATTTTTTATACTTGTTGTTTTTTTATCTTTTTACATAAATACACAAGAAATAAATCAATCTGTATTAGAGCAACTCTCTCCCGATCAAGTGGAATTAGCTAAACAGGCCTTTGAAAGGCAAAATTCAAGCGATATCGAACTCAAAGATATAACCGTTTTAAGTGAGAGTATCAAAGAAAATAAATCAACAAAAGATATAAACATAAATCGTGGGAAATATGGATATGAATTCTTTTCCACTATGGCAACATCAACAAGTGCCGTTGGAGATCTTCCTCTGCCTAATGATTATAAAATTTCATTTCGTGACCAGCTTACAATAATCTTATCTGGCTCACGAGATTCAATCTTTGATCTGAATGTAAAGCTTGATGGAACCATTCTATTCCCGGAACTTGGCTCTTTAAATGTTGTTGATAAAACCCTAGGAGAGGTAAAGGATATGTTAGCAATATTAGTTGAGCAGTCTTTTATTGGAGTTCAAGTTGACGTATCAATTAAAAATTTAAGTGCAAAGAAAATCACTATTGTTGGCGCTGTTAAAACACCAGGAACATACCTTGTCAACCCTTTTAGTACTATTACAAGTGCACTTGCATACTCAGGAGGTGTTTCGAAGATTGGTACTCTAAGAGATATTAAATTGATTAGAAAAAATGGAGATATTTTTTCTTTTGACTTATATGATTTGCTAATTAAAGGAGATCGCTCTAATGATATTACTATTGAAGCAGGCGATACAATATTAATTGATGCAGCTAATAAGTTTGTATCCTTAGAGGGAGAAGTTATAAGACCAGCAATCTATGAAGTTAAAGAAAATGAGACAATTGAAGATATTATAAGTTTTGGCCTTGGTTTCACTGATCTTGCCAACAAAACCAATATCTCTGTTAGAAATCTTGACCTAAAAACCACCTCAATTATTCAGGAAAATGTTAGTAACCTGGAAAGAAGACTTGAAAATATTTTATCTATAAGTGTCTTTAATTATGTAAATGAAGCTATATCACCAATTCAAGTCTCAGGTGCAGTCGAGGAGCCAGGATTCTATAGTATATCTGACTTCAAAAGTCTTTCTGACCTGATAAAAAATCTCAACTTTAGCAAAGTTTACCCTTGGGTGGCAGCACTTGAGCAATTTGACAGAAATAACATCATAAAATCATCAATCTTATTTAATTTAAACGATCCCGATAGTTATAATTCTATAAAATTGTTGCCTAACTCAAGAGTAAGGTTTTTTAGAATTGACGAAGATAATCCACAACTAATAAATCTTCAGGGCTTAGATAAAACGACTTCAAAAAAAATTAGTGAGTACTCATTAAGAATTAGGTATAAAAATCAATCATATGATTTACCTGTATATGGAATATTTGAATTAAATGATTTTATTGATTTGCTTGATTTGGATATGTCTTATGTCGAACAAGAAGCTATATATGTTAGCCCGCTTGAAAACAAAATAGAAAAAAAAGACTATACCTTAATGACTTATAAAGCTCAGAAGTTTAATACAATCAACTTTAAAGCACCTGTTAATGATTTAATTTCTGTCCAAATTGGCGGAGCGATATTTTTTCCAGGGAGCTATACCTTGAATCAAGACTCAACTTTACAAGATTTATATGATCTTGTTGGAGAGTTTAAATCAAACGCTTTTCTTGATGGAATTGTATACATAAGTGCTCCTCAAAAAGCTATCCAAAGAAAATCAGTAAAAAAAGCAAGAGAAACTTATAATGAGTCTTTATTATTAAGTTCACAAGAAGGCTCTTTAGAATTCAGTCCAGCTCTATTTCAATCTCTCTTGCCAACAATTGATGAAGATTACCTTGGTAGAATCTCAGGAATATTTAGACCAAATTCACCAGAGGCGAGGAATACAGTTTTGAGTGATGGAGATAGAATTATAGTTCCGGTTACCCCCAATACAGTATCCATTTTTGGTGAAGTCTTAAATACATCAAATATTGCTTTCAAGCCTGGTATGAAAACTTCAGATGTAATCAGATTATCAGGAGGATTGAAGGAATTTGCAGATAGAAGCAGTATTTACGTAATCAAAGCTAATGGCCTAACGCAAAAAAACAGCAGAAATATTTTTGTAAATAATGTTATGTTGGAGCCAGGAGATACCAT
>CACBGD010000034.1 GCA_902538705.1 uncultured SAR86 cluster bacterium
TTATTCCAGCTAAATCAGAAATAAAAGAGCTTAATTTTTTATATACCAATGATCTTCATGCTCACCTTCAGCCTCATATTGAACAATGGATAAGTAAAACAAGACCAGTTGGTGGATTTGCAAATCTTGCCACTTTAGTAAAAGAAGAAAAATCTGAAAATCCAAATACCTTATACATTGATGCAGGCGATTATTTTTCCGGGCCATACATTAGTACTCTCACTGAGGGCGAAGCTGTAATAGATACTATGAATTTACTTGGAGTTGATGCTGCTTGTATTGGTAATCACGAATTTGATCATGGGTGGGAAAGCATGCTTGATAAATTAGAGATGGCAACTTTTCCTATTGTGAATGGGAATATTTTCTTTGAAGGAACCGATGAGCTTATTTGGAATAATCCATATGTCATTCTTGAAAGTAATGGATTGAAGATAGGGGTAATTGGATTGCATGGAAAGTTTGCATTTTATGACACGACAAATTTTAAAATGGTTGATGGCTTAGAGGCTCGTGATGAAGAATATTATTTGAGGAAATATATTAAAGAGCTTGAACCAATAACTGATTTAATAGTTCTAAGCGTTCATGAGGGCGTCCCTGGCAGACAATCAACTAAAGGCTTATCAGATGTTGAAAGAACTTTAAGCAAAGACATTGATCTAGCAAAAAATGTTCCTGGAGTAGATATTATGATCACAGGACATGCTCACAAAGGAACACCAGAAGCACTGCTTTCTAACGAAACAATAATAGTTTCAACTAATGCTTATTCAATAGAGTTGGGAAAGCTTGTCGTAAGCTATGATACTGAGAAAAATAAGATTGTTGACTACTCTAACGAGCTTATCACTATTTTCGATGACGAAATTGAAGACGATCCTGAAATGTCGAAAGTTATTGATTATTGGGAGAGTCAGGTGCAAAAAATTGCACTCAAAGAAGTTTCCTTCACTACAGAAAAAATGATTAGAGCATATGGCGAAGAATCAAATATGGGGAATCTATTTGCTGATGCTGCAGAAGAATATGATCAGAAAATTGATTTCGCAGTTATTAATAGCGGCGCACTTAGACAAGACTTAGATCCAGGAGTCCTAACAAAAGGTGACCTTATATCTGCTTTCCCTTTCCCAAATACACTTGTAATGACCAAAATAACAGGAGCTCAAATAGAAGGTCTGTTTAATCATGCTGCTGGAATGACGAATGGAGTATTGCAAGTTTCTAAAAGTTTTAAATATGTTATTGATTCGAATAGTGAGATTAAAGAACTTAGACTCAACGGGAAACCAATTGATAGAGAAAAGACTTATTGGGTAGCTTCAACAAATTTTGTCACTCTTGGAGGAGATGGATATTGGGAGTTTACTGAATCAATTGAATATGAAGATACTAATATATTCATTGTAGATGTAGTTGAAGAATACTTAAAAGATAAGCCAAGATATACTCCTGTATATGAGAATAGGATTGTTCTAGAGTAGAATGGAGCCACCTGTCAGATTCGAACTGACGACCTGATGATTACAAATCAACTGCTCTAGCCAACTGAGCTAAGGTGGCAAAGATAGCTATTATATACAAATTAATTATTTGGGAAAGAGCACCCGGTTCCCCCAAGTCCACAGTAGCCATTTGGATTTTTAGCTAAATATTGTTGATGATATTCTTCTGCTAAAAAATAATTCTTCATCATTGATATTTCAGTTGTTATAGGACCGTAACCATTAGTCTCAAGTTCGTCTTGATAAGTTTCTAATGAAGATAGAGATTCATCTTTATGTAACTCTGAATTAAGAAAAATCACAGATCGATATTGTGATCCAATATCATTGCCTTGTCTCATTCCTTGAGTTGGATCATGACATTCCCAAAAAACTTTGAGGAGATCTGTCAATGATATAACTTCGGGATTAAATATAACTTTTACAACTTCTACATGATTAGTTATTCCTGAGCATACAATTTCGTAAGAAGGATCTTCTAGTTCACCGCCAGAATACCCAACCGAAGTTAACCAAACACCATCTAGTTGCCAAAACTTTTTTTCAACTCCCCAAAAACAACCAGCTCCAAAAATAATTGATTCATAATTTTGAGGAGTTTCACTATGAAGATCTAGATTTGATAAAAAATGTTTCATTTATTTATTATAGATTCCTTTTATTGATACTTCACCAGATGAAAAAGAAATAATTTCTCCTATTTCTTTTTTTAGCAGAAGCTCACCAGAATCATTTATTCCTAGATATTTTCCTTTAATAATCTCATCATCAC
>CACBGD010000035.1 GCA_902538705.1 uncultured SAR86 cluster bacterium
AAGTAAGCGAAAGCTGAAGGAACGCACCCGTTAAACCCTATCGAGTTTGACTTCAAGAATCCTGCAGACAAGAAATGCGAAATTTTAGTAACTTGGAGCATTTTTTGTTTAAAGATTATTTATTTTAATTGCCTTAACAAAACTTGATCCTTATTTAAAGGAGAAAAGAATGAAAAAATTATTTTTATGTTTTTCATTATTTGGTGCACTTACCCTTCCTGCTTTTGCAAGTGTTAGTGCCAATGTTGGTTTTGCCACAGATTATATTTGGAGAGGAATGACACAGACCTCAGGAGATCCTGCGATATCTGGTGGTTTTGATTATGCTTCAGATGGCGGATTTTATGCCGGTATTTGGGGTTCAAATGTTAGTTTTTCCGAAGGTGCTGGAAGTGAGCTTGATGTATATTTTGGATATGCCTTTGAAACTGAAGGTGGACTAGGAGTAGACATAAGCTATGTAGACTTCATGTATCCTGGAGATAGTGGCCTAGATTTTCAAGAAATTGGAATAGGACTTAGCTATGGTGATTTCGGAGTTGGCTACTACGCTGGTCAAGATGGTTCACCTGACTATATGGATGTTTCATATGCATTTGGAGATTTTTCAGTTTCCTATGGCGACTATGACACTTACGGATCAAATATCTTATTAGGATATGGCTTTTCATGTGGTGAGTATGATTGCGGTCTTGCCTACTCAGACTTTTCAGCTGATGAAGATGGAATGGATGAAGATGCACTTGTTTTTTCAGTATCAGCAAGCTTTTAGGAGTTAATTATGGAAGAGATTAAATTTGCACTAGACACCTTTTATGCGGTGATGGCTGGTGCTTTAGTAATGTGGATGGCAGCTGGTTTTACTATGCTTGAAGCAGGAATGATACAAAGTAAGAATGCATCTGCAATTGTCACTAAAAACCTTGGTTTATATTCGATTGCTTGCATTATGTATTTAATGTGTGGATTTATATTAATGTATCCTGGCGGTGCTTTAATCGAAGGTGTCATACCATCAATTGGAACTTCTTTGGGGCTATCTACTGGTATGGACAATGCTGATATAGGAATACCTTATGGAATGGACTACTCTCAACAAGCAGATTTCTTTTTCCAAGTAGTATTTGTGGCAACTGCAATGTCTATTGTTTCTGGTGCTGTAGCTGGAAGGATGAAAATAGTTCCATTCTTTTTATTTGCTGTCGTTTTAACAGGATTTATCTATCCAATCCAAGGTTATTGGAATTGGGGCGGAGGTTTCTTAAGCGGAATGGGATATTCAGATTATGCTGGATCAGGAACAGTGCATTTATGTGGAGCCGCTGCAGCACTTGCAGTAGTCAATGTTCTTGGACCGAGAAAAGGTAAATATAACTCTGATGGATCTTCTAATATAATTCCTGGTTCAAACATTCCGATGGCAGCATTGGGTGTATGGATTCTGTGGTTAGGCTGGTTTGGATTCAATGGAGGATCAGAGCTTGTAGTAAGTAATGAAGCTGCAGCTATTGCGGTTTCTCAAGTATTTTTAAATACTAATATTGCTGCTGCTGGAGGTGTTGTTGCAACTTTAATTACAAGTCAGGTAGTCACAAAAAAGATGGATATTACTATGGCAATGAATGGAGCTATTGCTGGATTAGTAGCAATTACTGCTGCTCCAAGCGCTCCCAGTGCTGGAGCTGCTCTTATGATAGGAGCAGTTGGCGGTATTATTGTATATTTTTCAATAATTATTCTAGATAGAAGATTTGGTATTGATGATCCTGTAGGAGCTATATCTGCACATGGCGTTGTGGGAATATGGGGCGTTATGGCTGTAGTCTTTACAGGTGGTAGTCTAGTTAGCCAATTTGTAGGTGTTCTTGCAATTGCAGGATTTACTTATTTAATGAGTCTTTTAACAATACTATTTATTGATAGATTCATTCCTATTAGAGCTACTGATGAAGAACAAGAAGTTGGTCTAGATGCCGTTGAAACGGGAGTGAAATCTACGACTTATTAGTTTTAATAAGTACTATGCGATATTGTACTTATTCAATTTTCAACTACCTCCCTTT